>CAIKZE010000221.1 GCA_903831825.1 uncultured Lentisphaeria bacterium
ATTCTGTCAAGAGATCAAACGGAATAATAGGGAGCCTGCGACCGGTTATGCCGGATTGAGCACTTTACTGAATGAAGAACCTGCGGTATCTCTATCAAACGCTATTTTCGGCCATGAACCCACAAATTCTGGTGAAGACCCTAATAGTTTTGCCGAATTCAATTCGCGCCAGCGGCAGCTTCCCGGTAAACTTGAAGGCGTTATTGAACAGATTGTTAAACGCAATCTCCAACAGCCTGGCGTCGCCCATGGCAGTCAAATCAGGCGCGATGGAAATATCAAACTGACGAGCAGGATGTGTTTCCTGTAAATGTTTCACAATGTTTTGCGCAAGCGCTGAAAGATTTACCTTTGCTTCCTGTATTTGTGATCTTGTCACGCGAGAGAGTTGCAGCAAATCGTCAATCAATTGCCCCATCCGTTGAGTCTCGGAACGAACACGTTCGATGTATTGACATGCCCGTTCGTCCAATTGAGCCTGGTAATCTTCAAGTAACGCCAGACTCCACCCGTCTATCCCCCGCAGCGGAGCCCTCAGGTCATGCGAGACTGAATAGGCAAAAGCTTCCAGTTCCTTATTGGCTGCTTCAAGCTGCACCGTCCGGTCCCGCACTCGCTGTTCAAGTTCCTCGTTAAGTTTAAGAATTTTCAGCTCTATCCGCTTGCGATCGGTAATATCGCGTGCGGTAACTACCGACCCGACAATTGCGTTATCCTTATTGCGAATGGGCGCGAAACTGTAGCTTCCTACCCACATTTCGCCTGTATCTTTGCGTCTCAGCGTATATTCTGCATTTGTGCATATCTCACCACGGAGAGCCCTTGGGACAGCCCATTGATCCAAAGGCGCAGGTTCTCCGTTGGGCAAGTATACTTCCAGAAAAGCGGGATACTCGGCCAGTGTTTTGGCACAATCCGCTTTGTCGTTAAATTTGTGAAATGTCACGAACGCCTCGTTAAAATTGATGAACCGTCCCTCGGCATCGGAAATGAACACGGCGTCAGTCATACTGGACAAAGCCACTTCCAGCATCGCGTTACTTTCCCGAAGCGCCGCTTCCGTCCGTTTGCGTTCGGTAATGTCGCGGGCAATTTTTAAAATTGCTTTGGATTTATTATATTCAATTACTTTAGCTCTAACTTCAACCGGGATAATCTGGCCGGTCTTAGTCACGTGCTCGGTTTCATAACTCATGAATCCGATTTCCGGCAGTTTCTTGATTATCTCATCACATTTGTCGCGAAATCCCGGGGAATTAATATCCCGGAGAGACATTGAAACCAATTCATCGCGGCTATATTGCAGTTTCAGGCAGGATGGTTCATTTACTTCCAGGCAATGCCCTGCAAAATCCGCGATCATTATTTCATCAGTGGAAGAATCGAACAAAGAACGGAATTTATTCTCACTTTTTATGATGCGCCCGATCATCGGATTAGTTATCAGAATAAACAGTATTGAACCGGAAATCATGCAAAACAGCGCCAGTCCCGCGGCAATATAGGCTGCGTCGCGAAACGGGCGGTTGACTTCGGACATATCAATCTTGGCAACAATACCCCAATCAAATCCTTTAACAAATGCATACCCTGCCAATACTTCGACATTTCTATAGTCCTTGCCTCTGATAAATCCGGATTTACCCATAAGCGCCATTTTCAACGGGGTGGCAACCTTGCCGGTCATAATCTGGTCATATGTCGGAGTAGAATAGATATTGTCATTTAATAGAAATGTGACCACCTTGCCATTCAAATCCGCAATTACAAATTCCCCTGTCCTGCCTATGCTTTGCAGCCTGGCATGAGACTTTTTCATAATTTGGGCAACCGCGTCTTCACTTAAGCCTTTTTCCGCCAGCGTTACAATTACCGTCTTATCGGACTCAACCATATCAGTCAGAACAGCTTTATAAGTATTAATCGTGTTATTGTAAATAATCAGCAGCGATACCAGGGTGATTAAAAAAATACTGAATGCCAATATCAATATCAACAGCAGCACATTGTGGGACTGAATAATTCTCTTTCTCATGATTTCCCTTGCCAGTAATCAATATATTGCGCTTAATTCCAAATGCCGGAAAACAGTTACAGAAGATTAGTCTGGGAATAATCTATAACCTCTTTTCAAGAACGCCAGCAACTGAGAAATAAAATCAGCATAAATATATTCCAGTCAAAATTCCAAAATTTTAGTTCAGGATGGGAAATCGGCAGTTTTCATATGTTGCCGGACTTTCAAAATCGCTTATTCAAGAGTATCTTAATTTATATTAATGCAAAAGAAGGAGAATTACACCATGCTCAACTTCGAATACCACAACCCGGTCAAGATCGTCTTTGGCAGGGGCACTATTGCAGAACTTGACAAGCTCGTTCCGACTGATACTCCCGTCCTGATGTTATACGGCGGCGGCTCTATCAAGAAAAATGGCGTCTATGATCAGGTCGTTGCCGCCTTGGGGAAAAGGTCTGTGCTGGAATTTTCAGGCATCGAACCGAACCCATTGTACGAAACCTGCCTGAAAGCCGTCGAGACGGTCAGGCGGGAGAAGATCGGCTTCCTGCTGTCTGTCGGCGGCGGTTCGGTGCTTGATGCCGCCAAGTTTATAGCGGCGGCGGCCCTTTACGACGGAGTTGATACATGGGACATCCTGGCGAAAGGCGCGGAAGTCAAGGCCGCCGTCCCGCTCGGCGCGGTGCTCACGCTCCCGGCCACCGGTTCCGAGATGAATGCCAACTCGGTTATATCAAGGTCGTCCACCGGCGAGAAATTGTATTTCAGCAGTCCTCTCGTCTATCCGCGATTCTCCATCCTCGACCCTGAGACCACTTTCACCCTGCCGGAACGGCAGACGGTGAACGGCATCATCGATGCCTATGTTCATGTATTCGAACAGTATATGACTTTCTACCTGAATGCTCCTCTCCAGGACCGGCAGGCCGAGGCAATTCTGCTGACGCTGATCGAGGAAGCCCCGAAAGTTCTTAAAAATCCACTGGACTGCGATGCCAGGGCCAATGTAATGTGGACCGCCACCAATGCGCTGAACGGACTCATCGGATGCGGCGTCCCGCAGGATTGGGCGACCCACATGATCGGACACGAGCTGACCGCGTTCTATGGCATCGACCATGCGCAGTCTTTGGCTGTCGTTCTCCCGCGGCTGCTCACTCATTGCAGGGAGGCGAAAAAGATGAAGTTGTTACAGTATGGAAAAAGAATTTTCGGCATCGAATTCAAAAAGGAAACCGAGTGCAAGGCAGTGGACGCGGCGATCAACGCGACCGAGGAGTTCTTCAATTCGCTAGGGATGAAGACGCATCTTTCGGACTATAAGATTGATGCAAATGAGGCCGCAGGCAAAATCAGCCGCAGACTGAAAGAGCGGGGAACCATGCTCGGCGAGCAAGAGCAACTCTCTCCCGACGATGTTGCGAAAATCCTGATTGGCTGTGCATGATGATCTGCCGTCCCAGTCGCACGATGTGCAGTTCCCGGCGCGTCCAATGCATATTTGAATTTTATAAAACCGGATATATTATTTATAGAAGCCGTTGTACTGAACAATTTTAACACGGAGATATGAAAATGCGTAATTTATTGAGAATTCTTCCGTTGGTGTTGCTGGGAATTGCTGCCGGATGTACCATTTATTCGATCAATCCGTTCTGCACAAAAAGTAAAATACTGGATTTGAAAGAAGTCAGCGGTTACTGGAAGCTTAATGTTTCTATTGGAGAAGATGTTTCAAAGCATGACATAACGCCTTGGAAAATTACGGATAATACGCTGATTACTTACGATAAAAATGACAAGCGGTCTGATTTGAGCATCGCCTTTTTCAAGCTTAAAAACCAGTTGTTTGCGGATGTTTCAGGCAAATCGTCGCAGAACAATGAGTATTGGAATATTACCGTGCTGCCAATGCATGTTCTGGTGAAAGTTGAGCTTAGCGGCGATACCCTGACTTTAGTTCCGCTCAATCTGGAGTGGTTCAATAAAGCCGATAATGAAAAGGCCAAGGCTTTGAAGAGCGTGGCTTATGACGGTAACGACAAAACGAGAATTTATACCAATTCGCCGGAGGAATGGGAAAGTTTTCTGGAAGCCAACCTGAACACCCCGGAAATGTTTAATGAAAAACAGAAGGTGGTTCTGCAGAAAATTATCGCAGTGCCAACTGCGGTTGCCGAAGAAAAGAAATAAATTCTTGCGCTTATACCGAATCGCGATATTTTTAGATTGCGATTCGAGATTAATTCATTCCCGGACAAAATGCGCTCTTAATGCCTTTGACCAGCATTTCAATGGCCAGCGCGGTAAGCAGCAGCCCCATCAGCGATTCCGACGCGTCAAGTATTTTGTGTCCCAGGACACGGGAAATTATCTTGGAGAACATCAGTATAATGGTTGAAAGGCTCCACGCGATGCACAGCGCGATAAAACAATCCAGCAGCGAAGCATCTGCTCTGCCTCTGACCAGAATTATAATTGCGGCGGTGGATGGTCCGGCAACCATTGGCACTGCCAGCGGAACGATAAACGGCTCTTCCAGTTTTTTGTCTTCATTGTTGTTTGCCGGACTGAAAATAGGCAGACAGAAAATCATTTGCAGCGCAATCATAAAAAGAATAATTCCCCCGGCAATGCCCAGTGACGACTGAGAAATCTGCAATATGCGGAGAATGTCTTTCCCGACCAGCATAAATATCGTCAGCACAATCAGCGCGATGACAGATTCCCGGAAAATAATCTTCAGATAACGTTCCGGAGGCACATTTTTTAACGAACTGATGAAAAACGGCAGATTGCCCAGCGGATCCATTACCAGGAAAAGCAGCAATGCGGTTGAAAATATAAATTCCATTTAATGCTCCAGTACTAGTTTGCTCTGAGTATAATATAGCCGTGTTCCAAAGATAAAAAAGTGAAAGTTACCGGGGCAGCGAATTAATCCAGGCTTCGGTGCTCAATACCTTGCTGAAGCGCATGGCCTGGGTTACCAGAATCGCCCGGTGCAGTTCCTCGGCAGTGACGTGACCGGCTGAATTGGTAAAATCCAGCGTGCCGGTGGCGTCAGCGAGAAATTCCACTTTGAACCCGAGATGGAACGCTTGCCGGGCTGTCGTGTCGCAACACATTTGGGTCAGATAACCGCAGATGGCGATGGTATCAATGGCGTGCTCCAGCAGATACTTTTCCAGAATTGTGCCGGTAAAACTGCCGGGATAGTTTTTCTCCAGCAGCAGATTAAACTTCCGGCTGGTGATTTCCGGATGAAGTTCCCACGCCGGGCTGTTTTTGACGAAAAGTTTAGCGCCAGGCTCTGAAACGGTGTGCTGGATGCAGATTGTTTGAATTGAGTTTGCCGCCGCGTCAATGGCTTTCAGAATGTTTTGAAAGCTGTCCGCGGGATGAGTAACCGGCAGTTTCCCGGTGAAATATTCATTTTGAGGGTCAATTACCAATAAAGCTCTTTTCATGATTTACCTCTTCGCATTATATATGTTGGAAAAATATAAACTGTTTCTCCGGATATGACAAATACTCATTGCAATAAATTATCGAATGGTTATTTTTAATTGAATTTCATGCCGGCTGATGTACCATAAATTACAGACTATAGAGCCAATTGCAAAACTCAAGTTTTGCAGGAATTCAGAATTCAGAATGAAATTCTAATTCAAATCCGGATTTATTCTGACTACTGACTACTGAATTCTGACTACTTTTGCAATTACCTCTATAATTGGGATTAACGTCATTCGATATCTTAATATGGCAAAGAGTAGTGAATTGCAGCCGCTTTGAACTTTTTGATTCTATGGTTGTGAAGATATCGTTTGTCTGTTATATTAAAGCTGAACTGAGGAACAATTATATATACAGGAATCCAGGAGATGAATTTATGAAGCAGGCAGTATTTCTAATACAGTGTCAGGACCGCAAGGGACTTTTGTCGGAGATCACAACTTTTTTCTATTCCCAGGGATTCAATATTCTGCACTGCCAGCAATATACCGATATTTTTGAAAATAAATATTTCATGCGGATAAAGCTGGATATGACCGACGTCGCCACGACCAGAAAAAAATTGGAAAAAGATTTTAGCGAATTCAGCCATCCGTATAATCTCACCTGGGAGGCCCATTATTCGGATTGCATCCAGAAGGTGGCGGTGCTGGTCTCCAAAACCTCTCACTGTCTTTATGATTTGCTGGTGCATCGCAACGAAGGCGATTTGCATTGCGAGATTCCGCTGATTATCAGCAATCACCCCGATCTGGAATATGTGGCGGATAAATTCCGGGTACCGTTCTACTGTTTTCCGATAGAGAAGGAAAATAAGACAGGACAGGAAGAACTGGTGCGTGATTTGCTCGATAAGCACCATGTTGATCTGGTCGTGCTGGCGCGCTACATGCAGATACTGTCAGCGGATTTCATACAGCACTATCACGGACGGATAATTAATATTCATCATGCGTTTCTGCCGGGGTTCAAGGGCGGAGATCCATATCGCCGCGCCTGGGAACGCGGCGTGAAAATGATTGGCGCAACCGCCCATTACGCTACTGCCGACCTGGATGAAGGACCGATAATTGAACAGGATGTGGAACGAATTACGCACGAAGACGATCCTGATGAATTAAAGCGGATCGGCAAGGATATTGAGCGCAGAGTCTTGACCCGCGCCGTGAAAGCCCATCTGGAACACCGGATTATCAATTCCGGCTGCCGGACAATTGTATTTTCCAAGTAAGGAGTTGTTCAAAAATAAAGTTGGGTCTTCACTGGAATTTATGGGTTAAAAAACGAATATCCAATATCCAACAAGGAATATCCAACTGAGGAAGGAAAGACAAAATACATAAAGACAATCAATTTTAGATACTGTTAGAGAAAAAAGCAGGCACGATGGTTGTATTTTTTACCTTGAGTGTTGGACATTCCGTGTTGGATATTGGATATTCAAATTATTGGTCGTTAAAAACAAACACGGTTATTCATCCTGGAAACGCCCCGCGAATTCACTAGAAGAAGCAAAAACAAGGTTGCCGCGCCGCCGGTTGAGGATGCCGTCAAAAAGAATTGACGCATTTTTGCATAAATAATTATACATATTATTTATTAAGTGCTATCTTAAATTCTGTCAGAGGGTTTTTATTGCGGCAGAATACTTAGGGATAAACTATTGCACCAATCAGGTGGATATTATGGCAGAACAGTCGTCAAAAAAAGCGATAATCGTGGGGGCGTCTTCCGGAATCGGATGGGCGCTGGCATACGTGCTGGCTCGTGAAGGTTATACCGTCGGACTTTGCGCAAGACGGCTGGCCCGGCTGGCACAACTGCAAGCCGACCTTGGCAAGACCAGTTTTATCTCCCTGAAAGATATTACCAGCAAAGACGCGTTCGATGACTTTGAAAGTTATCTTCAGTCTCAAGGCCGTGTTGACCTGGTCGTAATCAGCGCCGGCACCGGACATATCAATCCTGATCTGGAATGGAACATGGAAAGGGATACCATTGCGGTCAACGTTAAAGGTTTTACCGCGGTGGCGGATGCGTCAATGCGTTTTTTCATGAAACAGGGATACGGACACCT
Organism: uncultured Lentisphaeria bacterium; assembly: GCA_903831825.1. GTDB lineage: Bacteria > Verrucomicrobiota > Lentisphaeria > Victivallales > Victivallaceae > CAIPAT01. The sequence continues at coordinate 7,617 of CAIKZE010000221.1, forward strand.
GGTCGGCATTTCTTCAATGGATAAGTTCCGCGGGAATGCGGAAACTCCGGCCTACAACGCATCCAAAGCTTATGTTTCTAATTATCTTGAAGGATTGCGGCTGATCGCGACTAAAAAGAAACTTCCGGTTTACGTTACCGATATCCGTCCGGGTTTTGTGCTGACGGACATGGCCAAAGGCAGGCAGATATTTTGGGCGGCAACCCCGGAAAAAGCCGCTTTTCAGATGTTTTCCGACATCCGCAAACGCAAAAAAGTAGCATATATCACCCGCCGCTGGCGTTTTGTGTCGTGGCTGCTCCGGATGCTGCCGGATTGCATTTACTGCCGTTTCTGACTTTCAGCAGTCCCCATATTTTTATGGATAATCCCGATCCGTGATTTTATACTCTGCACGGCTGAAAATTTAACATAGATTGCGAAGATTTTGAGAATTGGTTCGCATTCTGAGAGGCTGCCGATACCGGGGTATCGAAGGCCTCGAAGAGTGCGAATCCAAACTCAAAAGATCGCAACCGCTTTGCGGCGAGTGCCTTGCGTCCGTATTTTTCCGTTCCTCCTTCAGGCGATATTCATATCGCCAATCAGTCGGATCAAAAAAATCCAATCCACAACCCGACTCGTCTATTTTAAATTTTCAGCCGTGCAGAGTATACATATTTTCCGGATGGCGTTTGAATTCAACTCCGCTTCGAATATATTATCCCATGAATGTGTTTTTGAACTCACAAGCAAATACTGGGGGAAATGATGTCCGGCAGCTTAAAGTTTATTTTAATCGGTTTGATGGCTTTTTTGTGCAATATTGTTCCGGCAGGCGATGGCGCGGGCGACAATGTTGATCAATTTGACGGTGTTTTTTACCTTGGATTTGATCAGGAAGGCCAATTTGTAGTGATTCCGACCCGTGTCGGAAGCTATATCGGCCTGGTGGCGGGGGCGGTTCCGGCGGCGCTGGTCTCCGGCGGTTTTCATCTTTTCGGCGCTCAGTATGACATGACGATGGAGGCCGGAAGGAAAACGCTGAAATGCTTTTGCTATCCGTGCGGATTCACGCTCGGCGCTCCGTTTCTCACTTTAAAATATGTGTTCTGGAATGCTCCGTTGTATATTGCCGCCGGGTTTATGGGAGACGACAGGCCGGCGCGTCCGGTCAAGGAAAATGTTAAAAACAGCAACTAGAGGTAATTGCAAAAGTAGTCAGAATTCAGTAGTCAGTAGTCAGAATAAATCCGGATTTGAATTAGGATTTCATTCTGAATTCTGAATCCTGAATTCCTGCAAAAACTTGAGTTTTGCAATTGGCTCACTAAACTTCTGAATACGGAAAAATCAACGGCCGCATTTTCCGGTTATTGACGCCTGCCCGATGATTTTATCTCCAATCAACTGCAGCAGTTGTTTTTCTGAGAGAAAACTTTTAACCGCTTTGAGTTCACTTACATTTAAAGCATAAACCGTAAATACGTAATCGTGGATGCCGGTTCCCTTAGGCGGATTCGGCCCGCCGTAACCGAGTGCGCCATAACTGTTCTTCAACTCAACCGCTGGGGCAGGAATCTTTTTCGGAGAAGCGTTTTCCGGCAGCGTGGTTATGGATGCCGGGATATTGATTATCACCCAATGCACCCAATTCTTAGCTACCGGATGGGGGTCAATGCAGGTGATGACAAATGATTTGGTTCCTGCCTGCGCATTTTCCCAACTCAATTGCGGAGAAAGGTTAATATTGTCGTCAATCAAGGTATATTGGGCCGGAATCGTACCATTGTCGGCGAAACTTGCAGACGTTATGGTAAATTTCTTTTCCGCATGACAGAGCGGCACAACACAGGACAAAGCGAACATAGCAAGTGCAAATTTAGAATACATCATTTTCCCGTCTCCTCTTTTTGTATATAAAAAATTAACACACTATTTTCAGTAATTCAAATTATTAAAGCGTGCATTTTGATTTGACTTCCGTAGTAAACGCTCCAGCGAAGCAGAATATTAATAATAATAATAATAATATTAAAAACGACACACTGCTCTCATAAGTTAATGGCATTGGGTCAGCCCCCGATGCTGGAAAATCCTTCTTGGATAGTTTGAAATCCTTCAAATGATGAAATATAATATAAAACGTCATGGAGGGGCATTCACTATTACCCGCTCGTTTTAAGCAAGAACCTTAAAAAGCTGCCAATCTTTAGAGGAGTCCGGATGAGATGGAAACCAAAAATTCCTCCAATCTGAGTTTTGCAATCGGCCACGTTGTGATTTTCCCCCCATCAAAAGCCGGGATAACAAAAGCAGTGTTGCTCATTCTGCTTATCGCGGCTGCTTGCTACGCCTATTTTCGCTTGCTTGCGCCTCCCAAAGTCACGCTTTCATCCTATAAACAGATTCAGGAAGGAATGAACATTGCGCAAATCAACGCCGTACTCGGCACCGGATATTTACGGGTACTTTTCGGAGACTTATCAAAAGCGATGGAAGCCAGGCAGGAAATGAACGGGGAGGATATTTCAAGTGAATTCGCAATTGATTCGAATAAATTCACGGACAGTCTGACAAGACCGCCGGGTCAGCCGGGTACACTCATCAATGGAACGGTTGCCACAAGCGAAGGAACATCGAATTTTGACGCCACGGGCATTACGGATACGAAGGGCAGAAGAGAGATTGTATCAAAAGAGGGAACATGGAAATCCAGCAGCACATTTGTTCCAGCCAGGCGCGTAGTGCTGCAAGCCAGTGCGCAAAAAAAAGGGTCGATAACCACCTTTGATTTATCCGGACAATATGATTTCTGTGATTATCTGATGGATGTGACCGTCAACAATAAACCCGGCAAGCTGATCAGAAACGGAACTGTGTGCTTCTCACCGGAACTGACTGGAGAATTTAAATCCTGGAAAGGAAAAGACGGACGGGGCATTACCGTTCTGTTCACGGGACAAAGAGCAAGTTATTTAATATATAAGGGACCGGAGAAAGATTTTGCCGGCTTGCCGCCGCTGCAGTTTAAAGAGATTGCAGTGAATGAGGAAAAGCCACCGGACACAGAAGCTGTTTCTGCGCCGGAGGCTCCCAAAGCCAATGAACCTGTCAATAAAATCGAACAGCCGAAGCCGGGAGCCCCGCCCCCGGACTTTAAAAAAATCCGCGCCGAGTTAATAGCCGAGTATGACCGGAAATTTCCCATGTGGACGCCGGGTGCGACTGTGAAACTCAACCAGCGTGGCATTATCATCTTCGGCACGATAGTTGAGATCACTGCCTCAAATGTGGTGATTTTAGAACAAGACACGAAGACGGAAATTCCGTTGGCAGAAATAGACACGAACTCACGATGCCGGCTCGACCCGGTTTTTCGCGCTCGGATAATCGAACAAGCCGCCCGGCAACGAATGGTCCGGGGCCATGCGGGAGCTGACAAAAATTACTAATATTTTTAAGTATAAATATAGGGAATGATCCGGTATGAACCCATGCATAAAGTTATTTTTTAAGGCTTTTTTCTTGATTTAAGCTTTTTATCTTCATTTCCTTCATGAGCCTCATGGTACACTGTATTTTTCGTTTTCCCATATTAGCGTTCATTCGCGGTTAACCAGATTTTGCCGAAAAACCATGAGTTTTAAAAATGCATTTTCCCGCGTTATTTTAGCTTATCGTCGCAGTTTGGATTGACAAAACTACTATATGTGTAGGGACAATTGAAAATTGAAAATGAGGAACCGGGAAAGTATGCCAGTTTTGCCAAAACTGGCTGGGGAGGCGTTTTGGGCAAAAACGCCATACCACGGTTCCTCTCAATGGCACTCCAAAGTCTCGGAGTGGTTGGGAAAAGCTAGAAAAGCGAGAAGCAAGGGAAATCGTGATAAGACAGTGCAAGTATGGTGTCTCCAGCGTCTGCGGGATGTCTCTGTGGTCAAACAAGGTTATGCTCAACGGCACTCCAAAGTCTCGGAGTGGTTGGAAAAAGCTAGAAAAGATGAAAGCGAGAAAAGCGGGAAAGCGGGAAAGTATGCCAGTTTTGCCCAAACTGGCTGGGGAGGCGTTTTGGGCAAAAACGCCATACCACGGTTCCGCTCAACGGCACTCCAAAGTCTCGGAGTAGTTGGGAAAACGAAAAAATATTATGCTCAACGGCACTCCAAAGTCTCGGAATGTTCAAAATATTTGTGAATACAGAATGGGAATAATGGGAATTATGGGATGGGGTATGTTCAGAGACGCTCTAAAACTCGGAAATGTTTCGGGGGTCTCCCGCGACTGCGGGACGCAAACAGGACGTCCGGAATGAATAATGGAAAATGGAAAAACAAAATAACAACAGCCTAAAAGCGTTCTCTAAACACTCGGAGATGTTCTGCGCACGGGTGTCCAGAATATGCAGACAGGGTGTCCAGAATGTCCAGGATATTAAAAGCGTTGTGCAGAGGAGGTCTCTAATATCTCGGAAATGTTCTGACCAACGGATGTCTCCCGCGACTGCATGGCAGCCAGAATATTTTCTTGACATAAGCCCCATAGGACCCATAGGACCCATAGGACCCATAGGACCCATAAAATCTAATCAAAAAAAACTCAGTTGCATTTTGCGTGTCCGTAAAGCATATTAACTGGCCTGACTCATGAAAGCGTAATCAGCAAGTAAAAAACCTTAATATAAATTAGGAATCATGTTTATGAAATTTCTGTACGTCATTCTCCTTGCCGCATTCTGTATTTTCCCATTACACGTCCAGTCAACTCCGCCGACAGCCAGTCCGATTCCGGAACCTGTAAAGGTGACATCCGTCGAAGGCATTACCGAATACCGGCTGGCAAACGGCCTGAAGGTGCTGCTTTTTCCGGACAACAGTAAACCGACGATGACTGTGACTGTAACTTATCTGGTGGGCTCCCGCTATGAAAACTATGGAGAGACGGGCATGGCCCACCTCCTGGAACATCTGGTCTTCAAGCCTACAAAGAACTACAGCGGCGAAAACGGCACAAAAACCCCGAAGGACATCCTGGACAGCCTGGGCGCCCGTTTCAACGGCACTACCGAATATGATCGCACCAATTATTTCATCAGCTTCCCGGCCTCTGCCGACAATGAAAAGGCCATTCTTGCGCTTGAGGCGGAACGAATGGTCAACTGCATGGTGGGGGTGAATCCGGCAAAGGCCGCCGAACAGCTCAAAACCGAAATGACCGTGGTCCGCAATGAATTCGAGATGGGCGAGAACAGTCCGTTCAATGTGACAATGGAGCGAACCATCGCCGCCGCGTTCGACTGGTCAAACTACGGAAAATCGGTTATCGGCTGCAAAGCCGACATTGAGAATGTCAATATAGAGCATCTGGGGGCATTTTACCGGAACTACTATCAACCCGACAATGCGGTACTGCTCGTGGCCGGCAAAATGGACGAAGCCAAAACCCTTGCGCTGATAAACGAAACGTTCGGCCGCATTCCCAAACCAACCCGCCAGCTTCAGAAGACTTACACGGTGGACCCGACGCAGGATGGAGAGCGGCTGGTCACGGTGCGCCGCGTCGGCGATACGCCGGCAGTGATGGCGGTCTACAAGATTCCCGCATCCAGTGACGAACAATATGCCAGCCTGGAACTGCTGGCTTCAATCATGACCAGCGCACCGTCCGGACGTCTCTATAAAGCGCTGGTGGAAACCAAAAAGGCCACTATGGTATTCGCTTTTGCCGGTTCGACCGCCGAGCCCGGTTTCCTGCTCTATGGAGCAATGCTGCCCAAAGGAGGCAGCGTGGATGACGTCAGAGAGGAAATGATCAAGGTGCTGGAAAACGTCGCCAAAGAACCCATCACGCGGGAAGAAGTGGAGCGCGCCCGCCGGGAATTCATGAAGCAGGTGGAACTGGTGCTTAAAGATTCCAGTATGCTGGGAATCTGCTTGAGCGAGTATATTGCCATTGGCGACTGGCGACTGTTCTTTCTGAACCGGGATCGCGTGAAAACGGTTACTCCGGAAAACGTCCAGCAGGCTGCTGTAACATATTTAAAAAGGTCAAACCGCACGGTTGGACAATTTATTCCCACGGAGAAACCTGACCGCGCAGAGATTCCCGCCGTGAAGGATGTAACCGCCATGGTTAAAGACTACAAAGGCGAAAAGGCCCTGGACAACGGCGAAGACTTTGACGCCTCACCGTCCGCCATTGAAGGCCGGACTATTCGCTTCACTACTCCGGCAGGGCTCAAATGCGCTGTTGTGCCCAGAAAAACTCGCGGCGGCGCGGTAAGCGCCGTCATCAGTCTCCATTTCGGCGAAGAAAAAGCGCTGCGGGGCAAACGCATTGCCGGCGGACTCTGCGCCTCCATGCTGATGCGGGGAACGAAAAACCACACACGCCAGCAAATCAAAGATGAATTCGACCGGTTGAAAGCGCAGGTTTCCATCGGCGGTTCCGCCGAAGGAGTTTCTGTTCAAATCAACACTACCAAAGAGAACTTTGCGGAAGTAATGAAACTTGTGACCGAAATTCTGCGCAAACCTGACTTTCCGGCGAAAGAATTCGCGCTCCTGGTGCAGGAGGACATTACAGGGATTGAGTCTCAACGTTCCGAACCTGCCGCCCAGGCCGGCCTTGCTCTCTGGACCCATCTGCGCCCCTACCCGGCGGAACATGTACGGCATGTCGCTGCCTTCGATGAGGACATCCAATCGCTCAAGTCCGCCACGGTGGAAGAGGTGAAAGACTTCCACAAGGCTTTTTACGGGAGCAACGGCGAAATGGCGGTGGTGGGTGACGTGGATGCTCCGGAATTGAAGCAGCTCGTCACCGGATTATTCGGGGATTGGAAACCAACTGTCGCCTATGTGCGCATCCCGCGTCAGTTCTTTTCCGTGGAACCGCTGACCCGCAGTCTGGAGACCCCGGACAAGGCTAACGCAGTTTTCATCACCGGCATGGGGATAAAAATGCGGGACGACGATCCCGATTATCCGGCGATGATGTTCGCTAATTATATGCTTGGCGGCGGTACTTTCAAGGGCCGTCTCATGCAGCGCATCCGCGAGAAGGAAGGCCTGAGCTACGGAGCCCGCAGTTCACTGGATGTTTCCAGTCATGACGCCGCCGGGGAATGGACGAGCTATGTCATTCTTAACCCGGCCAATATCCGGAAAGTGGAAACCGCATTTCAGGAAGAACTCGCCAAGGCTCTGAAAGACGGCTTCAGCGCTGAAGAAATCGCCGCCGCCAGACATGGCTGGATGCAGGGACGTGAAGTCGGACGAGCCAGGGAAAGCGAACTGGCCAACCGGTTGGCCAGGCTCCTTTTTATCGACCGGACGCTGTTTTTTGACGCCGACCTGGAAAAGAAAGTAGCCGCCCTCAGCAACGAACAGATACTGGCGGCATTGCGCAAGCATTTTGACCCTGCCAAGCTATCAATGGTCAAGGCCGGGGACTTCAAAAGTGCATCCCAAACAAAGAAGTAAGCTGATTACTCAGCAACGCTGTAAGCCTGAAATTCTTTATCGGACAGTTGCTTGAAAATCTCGAAATATGGATGGCGGCTGCCCCACATATAGTTGGCCAGCTCCATAAATTGAGGACGCGACCAGTATTTTGCCGGGTCGCGGCGGGCAATATCAAGCAGTTTATTAAAGAAGATTATGCGTCCGTCGCCGGTTATCGCCTGGCTGTCAGGATCGCCGCAGGCCTGACGGATGCGCCGGCTGAGGAAAGGGTCTTTAAGCAGGCCGCGCGCAATCATTATACCCGCGCAACCGGTGGCGCCGGACATGGTAATTGCGTCTTCCGCGGAAAAGATGTCGCCATTGGCTATCAGCGGAACGTTTCCGGCAAGTTTCACCGCCCGGACAATACGTTCAATTCCCTGATCGGTTTTACGGTACATTTCTTTAACCGTGCGGAAATGCATGGCGATAAAATCCAGTTTAATTCCTGATACGGCCTGCTCGAAAATGCTTTCCATTTCAGCGGAATCTTCATAGCCGGTACGCAGTTTGACGCTCAGCGAAAAGTCCGGACAGGCACGGGCGGTCTGCTCAACGATTTGCCGCATAAGTTCCGGTTTGCGCAGCAATGCGCCCCCTGCCCCGCCGCTGATAACCTGCTTGCTGGGACAGGCAAAATTCAGATTAATGCCGACAATTCCAAGTTCGCGAAAACGCACCGCCGCCGCGGCGATAAGCTCGGGATTAATGCCCATCAGTTGAACTATCACCGGCAGGCCGGTTTCAACGAATGGACGGATAAAATGCCGCAATCTGGAATCCCGCGGAACATCGGTGGAAATCCGCAGGAAAGGAGTGATCCAGAAATCAATCAGCCCCAGTTCGGAAACCGCTTTGCAGAACAGCGGATGCATAATGCCTTCCATCGGGCCCGGCATAATTCTGGAAACAGTTCCGCCGCCGGCAAGTTGTAGCGGCTGCAGTAAGTTTTGAAGCGGTATGGCTGCTGTTTTCCGCATAGTCACTTCTGGCATATCGGACAGAAACATGAGGACCTGCCGCCGAGGACGGCTTTCCGGATAATCGCGTTGCACTCGGGACAAGGCAGACCGTCTTTGCCGTATATTTTGAGCTGCTGAACAAACTTGCCTTCAGAACCATCCACTTGTTTATAATCGGAAATAGTCGTGCCGCCCGCTTCAATCGAGCGTTCAAGCACTTCCTTGATTACCTTGACCATTTTCGCGCACTTGGCGCGAGTTACGGTAGAGGCGGTGCGAAGCGGGCTGATTCCGCTGAGGAAAAGCGATTCCGCCGCGTAAATGTTGCCTACTCCGACCACAATCTTATTGTCCATGATCGCGTTTTTAATCGGGCCTGAGCGTTTTTTCAGATGGTTGTAAAGGTAAGCCGGAGTAAACTCATCGCTGAGCGGCTCCACTCCGAGATTGACCAGCACGGAAGGATGAGCGCCGTCAGCGTCCAGCAGACAGGTTTTAATAAAACCGAAACGGCGCGGACATTCATAGCGCATGGTCCGGCCGTCGCTCAAATGGAAAAAGACATGGTCGTGTTTTCTTTTCGGCTCATCCGCCGGAACTATTCTGATTGTTCCGGACATTCCCAGATGCATGACAAAAGCCCAGCGGTTTTTCAGTTCAATGATGATATACCGCGCCCGGCGGCGCACGGAAACGATTTTCTGCCCGACAAGTTCGGGGCGGTTTTCCAGATCCAGCGGATAGCGGATAACGGCAATAAATGTCTTGATGGCGGTAAAATGTTTGCCGGTCAGATTGACGGCTAAAGCTCTGGTGATAGTTTCAACTTCCGGGAGTTCAGGCATAATGTTCTTCCTTTATTGTCCAGGCAGGGAAATGCCTTTGATCTTTTTAAATAACGACACGGCGTAAGAATCGGTCATTCCGGAAATATAATCGAGGATATTTATCAACCGGACATAGGAACTTTCCAGCCATTGCGGATCATCCTCGTTGCGGTAGCGCTTGGGAATCAGCAGCATCAGGCGGCTGTTGCGGTACAGCGGTTTATGGCCTCCGCGCCTGGCGGCGGCAACATCATTAACGCTGATGGTAAAGGCGTCAAGCAACCCTTGAGTAAGCTCAAAACCGGCGGCTTCGATTTCAACCGCGCGGCGATAAGTATAAACATCTTCAAAGCTGCGGGCTTCGATCTTTTTAAGCGCCTCGGCAGCCGGAATCAGCTCCATCAGCGGCTCCTGAAGTTCACCGTGCAGAATCTGCTCCTGATGTTTCTCAAAACAACCGGTAAGCTGGGTTACCAGCTTGCCGATAGCCCGGGCGCGCATCAGTTCGACCTTGCGTTCCGGCTCGTTGATGTCTTTGAGTTTCCTGCGGAATTCACTGTCGTCAATAATGCGCATAAACAGCGTTTCAAGCTCTTCATAAGCAATCACCCCGAGTATGTGACCGTCTTCAAAATCAATAATACGGTAACAGATGTCGTCGGCGGCTTCCACCAGATACGCCAGCGGGTGGCGACACCAGCAGTAGGCGTTGTCGCGGATGCGCTTCAGTCCGGTGGTCTCGGCGACTTCGGCAAACAAATCTTTGTCCAACTGGAAAAAATTGAACTTTTTAGCGGCAACGCCGGACGGCGGATCATCAACCAGCGACGCCATCGGGTATTTGGTAAACGCCCCGAGCGTGGCGCAGGTCAGTTGCATTCCTCCGGGATTTTCCGGCATCTGGAGCCGGGCAAGCACTCTGAACCCCTGGGCATTGCCTTCATATCTTTCAATATCGGCACATTCCCGCGGCGACATTTGAGCTTTCATCGCGGCGGCGACACTGGAATGACAAAACCAGTGGCGGATTGCTTCTTCGCCGGAATGTCCCAGCGGCGGATTGCCGATGTCATGGGCCAGGCAGGCGGCGGCGACAATCGCGCCGATATCGCTGGGCTGGATCGAACCCACATCGTGACTTTTACAGATAAACACCCCGGCGTTGGCGCCGATTGAGCGTCCGATGCAGGCCACTTCCATGCTGTGCGTCAGCCGGGTGCGGACATAATCGTTCTCGGCCAGTGGAAAAACCTGTGCCTTATCCTGCATCCGGCGGAAAGCTGAAGAAAAAACAATCCGGTCAAAATCCTGCTGAAACGGCGACCGTCCCATGGAAATCGCATCCGCATCCGCCTTGCCCAGCCGTTTTGATGAAAGAAGCCGCTTCCAGTTCATAAATATATTTCCTGTGTTGTTCATAGCCAATAGCGTAATATAAACCGCTTTATCAGGAGTTAAAATTTTTAGATACAAAATTCAAGTAAAGAATTCGATTTTTTATCATTGGCTTTAAAATACAGCGGGTGTAAGTTATAAAAAGAGATGGCAAAATTAACCCGGACTCGAATTATGGCAGACAGCACAGAATTAAACATCGAGATGCGCCGCGGCTGGAAATGGCGGCTGCGTTCTTCAGGCTTGCTGGATTCCTGGTTCGACCAATATGAGCAATACCTGAAATCATCGCTGGTCAAATCCAATCCGGTCAGATCGGTATTCAAGATCAACAACCAGTATTTCGCCAAATTGGACTGCCCGCAAACTCCGCTGCATAAATTACGGGCGTATTTTTGCTGCAAAGCCGAGTCTGAGTTCAATACCGCAATGCAACTGGAGAACGGCGGCGTTCCGGTTGTCAAATATCTGGGCTGGGGGCGGCGCGGCTGTTCAAGCATGACTTTTTCCGAGGCCATTCCCGATACGGTAACCGCTTGGGAGTTCTGGGTGCGTGAATACATTATCGGCGGCAAAGATCATACCGCGTTCCTCGATAATCTGGCTGGATTCCTGAAAAAGTTCATTTATTCCGGTTTTTTTCATCCGGATTTTCACCTGGGCAATATTCTTTACAGTCCGTCAACCGGACAATTCGCCCTGGTTGATGTTTACGGCATCACCCAACCCGACAGTGTTTCGGTCAGCCAAATGGAACGCATGTATAAGATCGTCCTGGCGTTCCGGGACGTAATCAGCGACGCGGAGGCTGAAAAACTGATACTGTTTATGGGCATCCGGGACACCCCGGAAGCCGCCGGATTGTATTTCGAATCGGCATTGAAAGCGGAGGCCGTATTCTTGAATGACGAATGGCCCAAACGCCGCAGGCAAATCGTCGAGAATTACCGGAAATTCATCACCCGCTCAACTGTTGGCGGACAGGAATTTATGCTGAGAAATTCCCCGGCGTCTGAACCGTCAATTACGCCGGCTGAACTGCCGCAAGCGTTGAAATCCGGGAATCTGGGGAAAGTAGATTTACCCTCAGATAAAGCTTTAGCAATATGGCTGAAATCATTCCGTTTGCAGTTTTACGGAATCGCCCACCGTCAACCGCTGGTTCTTGAAAAAAACGGCAGCCAAAGCGTACTTTACTTCAATAAAATTGAAGGTGCCCTCCCCGCTCCCGGCATCCCGGAGGTCACGGAATTTCTTAAACGCTGCGCTTGTTTTTCGATCAGTCCGGCGCATGAAAATCTGCGGCAAACCGCCGCTGGCAGAATACTGATCAACGATCCCGCATTAATTGACCTGGAAGTTTAATTTTCCGCCAGGCTTCGACTTTGGCGGCAAAACTCACCGCCGCATTAGCCGGGCTGGTGGACGGCATTACATGGAACTCCAAATCCGGCAGTTTCATCATCCGGGTATGCTTCATAAACAACCGGTGAGCAGTCTGTCCGTTAAAAACCACCTTTTTAATGGCCGGATGTTCTTTAAAAAAGGTCTCGAAATCATTGGGTTCTTCCTGCTTGATATTCGAATCCATACTTCCCGGACGATGACAATGATGTACCGTATCCCACAGCGCAATGCGGTTCTCGATCAGTTTCCTGACTCTGTTCTCATAAGGCATCGCCGGGTCAAAATCAAAAATTGTGCCTATGATCTTCCAGAACATATTCCGGGGATGGGCATAATATTTCTGCTGACGCAATGATTCTTCGCCCGGAATCGAGCCGAGAATCAATTTGTCGGAGTTCTTGTCCGCAAACGGCGGGAAGGAATATATTCTTATATGCATTTCACCCTTTCGTTACCGCCAGCGGACTCAATTTTACGATAGGTTCAACCAAATCCAGTTCCGCCTTTATTACTTCGTCAATATCCTTATAGGCCAAAGGCGCTTCGCCCAAATCCAACAGTCCTTTATCACCGCCCTTCTTCCATTTTGAGCGGAATTTGGACCAGCGGTCGAAGGCGATTCCGGCCATCGCCTTGTCGCAGTCACCCACGGATAAACTGCGGCAGGCTTCATTTCTGCCCATTCTGCGGCCGGCGCCATGTGAACATGACATGAATGATTCCGGATTGCCAAGTCCGCGGACAATATACGACGAAGTTCCCATGCTGCCGGGAATGATTCCGATTTCACCCTCTCTCGCCGAAGTTGCGCCTTTGCGGTGAACCCATACTTTCCTGCCGAAATGCTCTTCATAAGCAGCGTAATTATGATGAATGTTCACTTCCTGCTTGAACACAACTTTACCGGCGGCGTCAGTCAGCGCCTGCTTGAAACTCCGCATCATCCGATGCCGGTTTTCCAGCGCGTAGCGCAGCGCAAAATTCATATCCCGGATATAGCTGCGCCCTTCCTCGCTTTCAACCGGCAGAAACGCCAGGTCGGAATCAGGCAGTTCGACGCGGGACTGCTGATTGAGTTTTTTAGCCTGCGCGTGATAGAAACTGTCAATCCGGTACCCGAGATTCCGGCTGCCGGAGTGAATCATCAGCCAGATCATTCCCGCTTCATCCTTTTGCATCTCAATAAAATGGTTACCGCCGCCAAGCGTTCCCAGGTTGCAGCAATCAAGCGCGCTCGGCCATGAAGGATGTTTTTCACCTTTCAAAGACTTAAGATACTGTTCAAATCCATCCCATTCCGCTGGGCTTCTGTGGCTTGAGCCCTCCCCCGCCGGCACCAGCGATTTAACCGTGTTCATTACCGCGTGCCGCTTGCTCATATCAGCGAAATGTTCAGCGGAAACATTGGTCTCCACCGCCACCATTCCGCAACCGATATCCACCCCCACGGCATTCGGGATGACCGCGTCTTCACAAGCAATGACTCCGCCTATCGGCATGCCGTACCCGACATGACAATCAGGCATGAGGGCGACGTGATGAAAGGTAACCGGATGAGCGGCCAGATTTTTAGCCTGTTTCAAGGCATCGGGTTCCACCTCTTCACACCAGGATTTAATCGGTATCCTCATTGAATCGTCAAATTTTACCCATTTCATACTTACAATCTCCCACCCAGTTCCCCATCCAAGTTTAATTAATATTAATTTCGCACTCTGCAAAGAAAAATCAACCAGGCCATGAAAATCCTTTCCCATCATATTATTTTTGCTTGAAAATATTAGAAAATCATAAACAATCGTGAAAAGGAGAAGAAGTTGATGAATTATATTTGACCCTTTTAACAAGCAGGCTATATTTTGATTGATTTATCAACGCCGGAGTCAATGATATGAGCAATCAAAAAACAAATTCGAACGTACTCATTTGTGATGATGATGAGATATTGTTGAGCTTTTATAAGCGGATAATTAAAAATTCCGGCTATGATGTGCTTACCGCAAGCAACGGCGACGAAGCGATCGAAATCCTTAACGAGATGCCGGTGGCGCTGGCGATAATCGATCTGCTGATGCCCGTCCGCTCCGGCTGGGAAGTGATTGAATATATGAGAAGCAAGGAAGCTTTGAAAAATATTCCGGTCATTGCGGTTACGGGACTCGCCCCGTCGCCGGGCGACCTGGAAAGAGTCAACGTTCAATGCAGCGCCATAATTTACAAGGGCGGAGATTTCGACATTGAAGCCTTCACCGCGCTGCTGAAAAAGCTTATCTGAAAGGATCCCCGAAAGATGTTTTTCCCCTCCGCCGAGACCGCCGTCCTGCTGCTTATTGACATGCAGGAAAAACTGGTGAAAGCAATGAATTCCAGTGAACAATGCCTGGCGCGCCAGAAAATCATGCTTGAAGCGGCAAATATCCTGGGCATGGATGCGATCATTACCGAACAATATCCTCAAGGCCTGGGCCATACCATGCCGGAACTGACCGGAATGTTTAAAACGGACTGGCCGGTTATTGAGAAAAAATCATTTTCCTGTTTCGGCGAACCATTGTTCTGCGGCAGGTTGAAATCGAAACCCAGGAAGACCCTCGCCGTCATGGGCATCGAATCCCATGTATGCGTTTTTCAGACCGTGATCAACGCGCTGGAACAGGGTTTTCAGCCGTTTGTGCTGGAAGACGCGATCAGTTCAAGAAATCCGTCCGACATGACAACCGCCTTGAGATTGCTGCGGCATCAAGGGGCAATTGTCACTACCGTGGAATCGTATCTGTTCATGCTGATGAAAAGCGCCGATCACCCGGCATTCCGCCAGATTGCCAAACTCATAAGATAATTTATGGGTCTCCCGGTTTCCTTTGGAGCCGTACAAAAATAACCTTGACCTCTTCGCGATTCTCCCGAATGCCTTCGGGTTTGCCGGTTCGTTACATACCTTCAGGTATGCGCCTCACCGGCAATTCCCAAAATCACTTCGGGATATTTCGCGAAACTTGTCAAGTTTATTTCTTTAACAGCTCCTTTGCGTTTGCGATTCGGCATAAAAACGCATAAATTTTTGAATGTGCATTAGCAATTTCACCGTTTTGAAATATTTTTCAATTTAATACATTATGGTTTTAAATAATTAATTATAGAGTTTAGAGATGTTTCATCAGAGAAATATAATAACAGCTGTTGAGTTAGGCACATCGAAAATCTGTGTTCTGGTCGGTGAAGCTCTTCCTGAAGGCGGCATTTCAGTAATCGGCCGCGGCGAGGCCTCTTCCGAAAACGCGATCTGCAAAGGCGAAATCTCGGATATGTCCGCCGCGCTGGATATCCTGATGCGGGTCATTGACGAGGCCGATGAGTCTTCCGGACGCCAGGTTAACGGCAGCAGCCTGATTGCGGTTGCCGTAACCGGAGCCAGCATCAATTCCTATCAGGGCATCGGCACGGTGTTCGTCAAATCCGAAAATCACCGGGTATCCGATGACGACATTGATGAAGCGCTGCAGAATGCCCAGGTGAAACCGCTGCCGTTCGACCAGACGATTATCAACACTTTCGACTCCTACTTCATGCTTGACGGCTGCCGCCGCGTCCGCAACCCGTCCGATCAGGTGGCGGATAAATTCGAGGCTTACATCCATGTTATTCACGGCGATACCAACCGGATTGAAAACTTTAAATCAATTCTCCGCGACGCCGGGTTTGACGAAGAAATTATTCCGGCATTCAGCGGCATTGCGTCCGCTTACGGGATTCTGACCGAGGAAGAGAAGGAAAACGGCGTGCTGCTTGTTGATATGGGCGCCGGCACCTCCGAATACATTGTCATTTACAATATGGGCGTACTGTACAGCGGAGTGCTGCCGGTCGGATTCGACCATGTCGCCAACGATCTTTCCATCGGCCTTGATTTGCATATTTCCACCTGCCGCAAGATGCTGAGAGACGGTTCCATTATGCAGCATATCCATGACCGCAAAGGTTTTGTCGAATTGAAGACCGTCAACGGCAATGTCCGCAAAGTTCCGCTCAGTTCAATTGAAAAAATCATTGATCTCCGTCTCCGGGAAATTTTTCAGATTATTCATCGCAAAATCAAAGATCAGGGAATTATCAATAACCTCGGCGCCGGCGGCGTGATTTCCGGCGGCGCGGCGCTTTTCCCGAGGACATCGGAGATTTTCAAAGAAGTTTTTGAATTCCCGGTGAGAATCGGCCAGCCGTTCGATGCCAGCGGCGCGGTAACCGGCATTGAGAATCCGCGTTACAGCACCATCTGGGGCGTACTCAAATTCGGCGAAGAACTCAGCCGGATTCTCACCACCAAAGAAAAGCGCGGCGTTTTCAGCCGGATGTTAAATCCGCTTGATAATGCCGCCAACCGGTTCTGGCAAGGCATGAGCAACTTGAAAAACTCAATAAAGTTTTAGGCAATATGACAGCAGAAAAGACAAAACCAGTCAAAGTTACAGTTGTCGGCATCGGCAATTCCGGAGTAAAAATCATCAACCGCCTGGCGGGTTTGAAAGAATCCGGATGGCTGAACATGATCGCCGTGGATACCGATGCCGAGTCGATTGAAAAATGCGCCATCCCGAATAAAATTGTCGCCGATATGCAATGGCGCAACGGCATCGGCTGCGGCGGCGATGTTATCAAAGGGCAGCGTTCGCTTGGCCGCGAACGTCCCAGAATCACTGAATTGCTGGAAGATACCACGCTGCTGATAGTTACCGGCGGCCTCGGCGGCGGCACCGCCACCGGCGGCGCGCCGATTTTCGCCAGCGTCGCGAAAAGCCGGAAAATTCCCACGATCTTTATCATGACCACCCCTTTTACGCTTGAAGGTCACAGCAAGCGGCGCATCGCCGAAGACGGCGTCCGCGAACTGCTGCCTACCGTGGATGTGCTGCTCTGTCTGCCTAACGATCTGCTGTTCTCTTCGCTGCCTGCGGATTTCCCGGTAGGCGATGCTTTTGAAAAAGCCGACATTGAAGTGGCCAGGGCGATTCTCGGGGTCAGCGAAATTATGCGCTGCAAGAACCTGCTTGCCGCTGATTTTTCCGATTTTGTTGCAATTATGAATAAACGCAAAAGCGTATGCAGCATCGGCGTCGGCACCGCGGCGTCATCTGACGGCCTTAACCGCTGCCATCTGGCGCTGGAACGCATGCTGGAGTCGCCGCTGCTGGGCGGCGCGGCGCAAATGAAAGAAGCGGATGCGCTGTTTCTGGTAATGACCGGCGGCCCGGATTTGAATATCGGTGAAACCAAGATGGCGTTTGAAATCGCCGTCAAGTTCATCGGCGAAGATTCGAAAGTCATTGTCGGCACCAATACTGATCCCGCTTATGCCGATTTCGTTCAGATTACCGCGATAACGGTTAAGTTTGACAAGAAAGAAACCAAGGAAGATTTGCGGCGCAATAAAGATTTCGGTTTTGATCCGCAGTCCAGCCCGGTGCGGACTACGGTTAATCATACCCCCATGCCCAAGGATTTTGAACAGGGCGAACTGCCGCTGCAGAATGTTTCCAAGGGAATTTTCCTCAATACCACTCCGGTAAACCATAACGGCGAGGATCTGGATGTGCCGACATATCAGCGCAGAATGATCATCATTGATAAAGGCGAATAAATTCTGGTGACTGGGGAAAAGTAAAAAGTTTTAATCTAAAAGAAGATTTCTCTGTGTCTTTTGTGGTTAAAGAGAAGTTTTCATGGAGACAGTATAAAATGGGTACGGCATCACTGGTAATTGGTATTATCGCAATAATCTTCGGTTTTATTCCGATCGTTAATTATTTTGTGCTTCTTCCGGCATTGCTCGGACTGGTGCTCGGTATTATCGACATCGGAATCAAGGTTAAACAGAAACAGCCCAGGAGTGAAAGTATTTGCGGGGTTGTGCTCAACAGTCTGGCGATTTTCGTGATTGCCGCCTGGACGATGGCCATCGCATTGATAATTTCTTCTTCCGGAGAACAGATACAGCGGCTGCAACTCATCGTTCAGGATCAGTTTACCCGCATGCAGCGCCAGAGTTCCGCCTATGTTTCCGACCTGGAATATTCTTCGACCAGAGAAAATAAAGAAAACGAAGAATAAAACTGGTGACTGGTAATTAGTGACTGGTGACTGGATTTAGTTGCTATTCACTATTCACGCTGATAAAGATCGCAGCCGTTTGCGTCGGTAGCGACGATCAGCGGCAGGTCTTTGACTTCCAGACGGTGAATTGCCTCCGCCCCCAGGTCACTGTAGCAGACAACTTCACAGGCCGTAATACATTTTGCAATCAAGGCGGCGGCGCCGCCGGTGGCCGCAAAATAAACGCATTTATATTGTTTCATGGCTTCGATTACTTTCGGTCCGCGTCCGCCTTTGCCGATCATGCCTTTAAGTCCGGCTTCGGCGATCAGTCGCGGAGAATACGCATCCATCCGATAACTGGTGGTTGGTCCGGCGCTGCCGATTACCTGTCCCGGTTTCGCCGGCGTGGGGCCGACAAAATAAATTACCTGTCCGTTCAGATCAACCGGCAATTTCTCGCCTTTATCCAACAGTTCGCAAAGCCGTTTATGCGCGGCGTCGCGGCCGGTATAAATAACTCCGGAAAGCAGCACGTCCTGTCCGGCTTGCAGTGAACAAACCAGCTTATCATCCAGCGGTGTAGTTATTTTAATTATTGACATGATGTTTTCTCAATTCTCTTTTTTGAAACTCTTTTTAACCACAGAGACACAAAGAAATCCTTTTTTAATGTTAAAACTTTTATCTTTTTACTTTTGCCTTTTGTACCATTCCGTCTTCCGTCTTCCGTCTTCAGCCTTCCGTCTTCCTTCACCGGTTGGATATTCCTTGTTGGATATTGGATATTCGGCTTTAATTCCCGCCTTCCGTCTTTCCTTCATCAGTTGGATATTCCTTGTTGGATATGGATATTCAGTTTTAATTCCCGCCTTCCGCCTTCTCTCTGTATTCCTGTCTTATTCTTTGGTTCCAGGATTTATTCTGACTACTGAATTCTGACTTCTGACTACTGGTTCCCTAAATTTCAAATTCCGCGTGTCTGGCCGCGTGACAATTCAGGTTGACCGCCACCGGCAATGACGCGATATGACACGGAAAATATTCAATATGCACCGCAAACGCGGTGACATCTCCGCCGAGACCTTGCGGGCCGACGCCGGAAGCATTGATTCTATCCAGTATTTCAGTTTCCAGCTTTGCGTATTCAGGATCGGGATTATGTTCGCCGATTTTTCTTAAAAGCGCCTTTTTCGCCAGATATGCCACCTTTTCGAAAGTCCCGCCGATCCCGACCCCGACAACCGTCGGCGGACAGGGATTGCCGCCCGCATTGATTACATTCTCCACGACAAAATCAATAACTCCGTTTTTGCCCGCTGACGGCGGCAGCATTTTGAGCGCGCTCATATTTTCCGAACCGCCGCCTTTGGGCGCCAGGGTCACCGACAGCTTGTCGCCGGGAACCAGTTCGATATGAATCACCGGCGGCGTATTGTCCCCGGTGTTTTTACGCTTGAACAGCGGATCATTGACAATGGAGCAGCGCAGATAACCTTCGCGATAGCCGCGGGAGGTGCCTTCGGTGATGGCGTCGTTCAGGCTGCCGCCTTCAATTTTTACCTCTTCGCCCAGACGCACAAAGTATACGGCGAATCCGGTATCCTGGCAAATCGGCATCCGTTCCTGGCGGGCGATAGCGGCATTTTCCAGATATTGCAGGATGAATGCTTTGCCTCTGGCGGAAGATTCCATATCCAGGCTGCCGGTGATCGCCCTCAGCACGTCTTCCGGCAAATCATAAGCCGCTTTCAGGCACAGCGCCGCCACTTCCTCAGCAAGTTTCGCATATTGAATTATTTTCATCATTCCCCTGAAATTTAAACCAAGCAAAAAACTTTTTAACCACAGAGACACAGAGACACAGAGAAAACTTTTTCCGGTTTAACGGCTCCACGGTTTTACGGTTTGACTGTAATACCGTTAAACTGTCATGCCGTAATACCGTTTTATCCTGACTACTGTCTACTGTCTACTGACTTCTCTCGCATTCGTTTTGTAATATAGTCCCGGATTTATTTTTGAAAAGCCGATTGCCGGAATTTTGTTTGCATTTTGCATCTACATAAGGCATATTGAGAAAGATTAGCGTATATGACGATGGAGGAACGGCAATAGCATGAAAATCTTTAACTTTTTCTTTTTGTTCTTTCTGACTGTCTCCGCATTGATCCTCAACTGCGGATGCGGGAGCTTGCCGGACGTCTCGGGTATGGTTGCCAATATGCCCCCGCCCCGCCCGACTCAAATCACTACGAATAAAGAACTGCTGCCGCCGGAAAAAAGCGCATCCGTCATGGAACAGTTGAAAGTTTCCGCCGACCAGACGGACATTCTGCAACGCCACAACGCCTTAATGGAATCGGTGTCGAAAGTACCGCTGACGACGGGCAACAAAGTCATCATCCTCATTGACGGACAGGCCACCTATGATGCAATGTTCAAGGCGATAGGAAATGCCAAAGCAAATATCAACCTTGAAACCTTCAGTATTGAAGATGACGAGGCAGGCCGCAAATTTGTCGATATGTTATTGCAAAAACGGGCGCAGGGAGTCCAGGTAAATCTCATTTATGACAGCTACGGCTGCGCTAATACTGCCGATTCTTTTTTCCAGCGCCTGCGTGACGGCGGCGCTCAAGTGGTCGAATTCAACCAGCAAAATCCGTTCAAAAGCCATGACAACTGGAGCCTGCTTCATCGGGATCACCGCAAAATTTTGATCGTTGACGGCAAAGTCGCCATTACCGGCGGCATCAACATCAGCCAGGTTTATTCGAGCAGGCATTCCGGAAAACCGCAGGATGACAGCTCGGCAATGGACTGGCGCGATACCGACGTCCAAATCGAAGGCCCCGCCGTGGCCGAGTTCCAAAAACTCTTTTTCCGCTCATGGACAAGGAATATGGGTTGATTGCGCGCTTGCCGCGCAATAACCCCTCTTGAACTGGGCCGTGGGATATGGGGATTGCTTTTTCTCGAGGTCTCTTAACAGGCTGAAGCAGTGCATTTTCGACAGTTCAATCCTGGCGTAA
>CAIKZE010000222.1 GCA_903831825.1 uncultured Lentisphaeria bacterium
TTACGCCAGGATTGAACTGTCGAAAATGCACTGCTTCAGCCTGTTAAGAGACCTCGAGAAAAAGCAATCCCCATATCCCACGGCCCAGTTCAAGAGGGGTTATTGCGCGGCAAGCGCGCAATCAACCCATATTCCTTGTCATTATTGTATAGTGCATCTACAACTAAGCGAATCATTAGAGAAAAATCAATGAATTGCTTGGATTTTAACATATCATTAAGATTTTCGAGAGTCTGACCTAATAAGCTATCACTACTTTTAATATCAGCAATCGAAAGCCGCTCGTCGTGAGCAGTTGTCCATGCATCAGCCAGTTGTTCAATAGTCTCAAAATATTTGGTTCCCCACTGATTTCTCAGTAGATGAAGTTTCAATTGATGATAATTGGCTATCAGAAAAATAATCAACCTATTTTTATCCAAAACGTCATATTGCCGATATATTGCATCACTCTCGCCTAAAATATGTTGACAGAAAGAATGTATAGTTCCAATATACATAGCGCCTATCAAAGCGCTATCAAGCCCTACTTTTTGCAATGCCTGTGATACTCTCCGTTTAATAGATTCGGCAGCTTTTTCTGTAAATGTAAAAGCAACTATTGATTCCGGAGTTTCTCCATCCGCAAGCAACCGCGCTATCCGATAAGCTAATGTTCTGGATTTTCCTGATCCGGCACAAGCTATTGTTAATACTTCTTGCGACGAATCAACGGCTGAACGTTGCTGTTCTTCAGTTAATTCATTTTTGATGATTTCTTGAATATCCATACCGTCTCCTCTATCTATATACGCTTCGGATATCGAACTATTCTTTATAAAAATTAATTTGTGTTAGCATTTGTTAAGGCCTCTATTATTTTTTTAGCATGCGGAGTTGCTAAGCCAGGCGGAAATGCATTACCTATCATTAAGGATGCGCCTTCCTTTCCACTAGCCAGAGAAAATAAATATTCTGGTGGAAAACTTTGAAGAAGCGCGGCTTCTCGCAAAGTAATCGCACGATTTTGTTCAGGATGCAAAAAACGACCTTTAGACGGATTCGTACATCCTCCAGTAATTGTCGGTGCCACCTCAAGCCATGCCATACGTCCGTAAACATCTTTAAAGCCACTATCTTGTTTGAGATGACAAGCCAATTGAAATTCCTTTGGAAGCTTCCTTCTGCTACCACCATCACGAGGGATAAGATTGATAATTTCTAAAACCTCACGGCTCCTTTTTTCCGGAAAATCATGCAATACATCATCAGTATTACCTGGAGGGTTTAATAAGCTTATGGCATCTCTGACGTTTTTACGTTTTTTACAAGGCAATGCCGACGCATATGAAATTGGACCAATGCGACTAGCAATATAAATCATTCGTTGTCTTCGTTGCGGAACACCGAAATCGGCAGCATTGAATATAGCTGGCTGACCAACATAACCAAGTTTTCTCAAAAAAGGCCTAACACCTCGAACCATTCGATGGTCTTCTGCCAAGCGAGGCACGTTTTCCATCATAATAACTTTTGGTAGCAAGCCTTCTACAAAACGAATAAATTCAAATACCAAATCCTTGCGGTCATCAACTATTCGCCTTTTCCCGTTTAAGCGGCGTATTGATGAAAATCCTTGACAAGGCGGACACCCTGCCAATAGATCAAGCTCTCCTTGCCGCAATCCGTGATATTCAAGCAACATTTCCGGTGTCAAATCACGAATATCCATAGACCATACTTTTGTTTTTTTGTGATTAGCACGAAATGTTTTTACCGCAAGCGGACTATTTTCAACGCCAGCAATGACATAAAATCCGGCATCGCGTAACCCTTGCGTTAAGCCGCCACATCCACAAAAAAGGTCAATAGCTTTAGGTTTTGGCATAATAAACAAATCTCCGGACAAATATCAAAAACGAATAATAATAGTTTTATTATATTCTATTTTACCTATAATACAATCTCAATTCAATTTTGCCGTTTATTTTTAATCTTGTTAATTATTGATATCAGTCCTTAAAAAAGTTTCAATAAGTTGATATAATGTTGCTTCATTTTTTAATTTCACACTCCCATACAACAAAACTTCCATACACAAGACATTTTACTGCTTAAAAATATTTTCCCGATGATAGGCTAAGAAATTCGCGTCAGGCTGGAATTTCCGGGGAAGAATTATCGACTTGCCGTCGAACTTGGTTAAAAAGGCTATTTCATGATCGCTAGACTTACGCTGTTTCACCAAATCCGACACGATGATGGTGAATGAATCGGAGATGGTGATCAATCCGGCATCAAAAGCTCTGTCATGGAGCGCATTGAGGCATAAACCGTTGCGCGGATTCAAACGATTCGTTTTATCTTTGCTCCATGGAATGATATGGCTTGCCAGCAGCAGTTCGGGAATAGCAATTTCAGTAATGCAGCATTTAAAATCGTATGAGGCCAAAATCATCCGCCGGAAGAAAGATTGATTTACGCGTGTTTTGACTGTTCTTGCAGAATCTTTGCCTTCCGGAAAATCTATAGCGCCGTCCTCTTTGGCGAGGGTTTCGACATCTTTATTCTCAAGCTTCGCCAACAGCTTTTCACTCTCAAAAGCAAGATCTTCCCAGTTATTAAAAAACTCATTCCAGATTTGGCTGTCAAGCTTGGAAACATGGGATGCGCCTTTTCGGTCCAGCGATGGGTCAATACAGGCAAAATTGCACATTTTCCATGCTACCGCACCGGGCGTTCGTCCAAGAAGTTTAGCCAGTTCAATGATTTTGGGATTATGTTGATGGATTCGGCCAAATTGCGTCTTGCAGTAAAGATTTATCGCAAGAATCAGTTCATTTCTAGTCCACGCTTTTCTTTCCATCACATGCTCCAGATTGTATTGCATAAAACCTAGCACAATCATTGAATAAAAGCAACTTTGTTTTTTTCTTCTTTTATTGGAACTGCGGAAGAGTTTACCATAGAACACACGGGAAATTTAATTGACTTCTTCCACGCCATTCAGTATATTCCAATGGTTAAAATTGGTTTTCTCTGTGTCTTTGTGTCTCTGTGGTTAACCAAACTGGATGCCTGTTAAATGGATAAACTATCCAAAGAAAAACGCAGTTGGATTATGAGCCGGATTCGGTCGGAAAATACGAGTCCGGAAAAGTTTGTGCGATCAATGCTGCACGGCATGGGGTATCGTTTCAGATTGCACCGGAAAGATTTGCCGGGGAAACCGGATATTGTTTTACCGAAATATAAAACGGTCATTGAAGTTCGGGGCTGTTTCTGGCATCGGCATAAAGGCTGCCGGGGAACAACCACGCCGAAAAGCAATCAGGATTTCTGGCTGGAAAAATTCAGCAAAAATGTCAAACGCGACCGGCAAAACGGGCGCAAGCTGAAAGCACTCGGCTGGAAAGTAATTGTTATCTGGGAATGCGAAATCGAGAATGAAAGCAAATTGGCCGACAAATTATCCCGGAAAATACAGGGGAAAGATTAACCACAGAGACACAGATACTTGCCTGGGGTATAGCAGCCAAATACAGATTTAACCACGGAACACACGGAATACACGGAAAATACAGGGAAATTTTACCACAGAGCGCACGGAGTGAAAGCCGAGTGAAGAAAGAAATCAGCGGATGACTGCGATATCCGCAGTCATCCGCTGACTACTGTTTTTCCTCTGTGCTTGAGAGTACCGAGTTCGTGAAGTCATCCATCAGTGCGTGAGTATTCGCGGCGATATGAAAATCTCCGTGTTTTCTCTTTTCCTCATTATATTCAAGCCTGAAATGGAGCGTCAAATAGCTTTCGTCTTGTCAGGCAA
>CAIKZE010000223.1 GCA_903831825.1 uncultured Lentisphaeria bacterium
CGCAGTCTGAAAAGAGCATCCTTGATCGCTGTCACGGTGAATTTCTTGACAAACTCGATTCTTATCGACAGGCTGAATATCCAGACAATATCCGCAAAGAATTGGAATCAATTCTTAAAAATGCTAAAAAACATCTTATGGTAACAAGCCAATGAAAAAATTATTCGTCATCGGCGACAGCCTGCAGCAAGTAATTGAAATATATAATTTCACTCCTGATTTTATTATCCTTTTGAATGAGGAAACTGGGAGTTTGGCAGGAACTGTAAAAATTAATAACTGGAGATAATTTTGTGTTAGAAAAATTTGTATATGAAAATAAATCTGCAGTAATAGATTTTCAGCAGGGGGCTTTTGATTTCAATTCGGATGAATATATTTTAACAGATATTCAATCCATTTTAGTTATCAATGGTCAAGAAATCAATCTTTTGCAAGGCGCAGTCGTTGCCGGCAAAGATGAAAATTTAAGTTTGTCAACAATTTTATTGTCCAATAGATTCGATGATTTTTCAGTTGAGATCAGAATTACTATTCATAAAGAAATTTCATTTTTATCCCTGCATTTGAAGCTGACAAATTTAAAACCATATTTCAATAATTTTGAAATCATCCCTGTTAAAATATCGGTCAAGTCATTATCTTCTTATCTTGGCGGTGGTCTGGATACCTGCCGGATGTTGATAAATCCGTTCAGTTTTGATTTGAAAAAATGCGGAATGACTTATTTGAACGGCAAAAACCCGCTTTGGGGGGATTGTGAAGCAGGGCGAAGCTGTCTTTATTCTGTTGTTTCAAATCCGGAAAATAAACAATCTCTTTTATTGGGATATATTCCTCCGGCCCTGGACATCTCCAATATTGAATATAATGAGGAAAGTTTGCTGGCCAGATCCAGTACTTCAGAGCAATTGAATGTTGGGGAAATATTTGAATGTGATCGTATTCTGCTGGGTTCAGGCAATAACGGACATGATCTTTTACATGCTTATTCAACTTTTTTCCCCAAAGCGGAACCAGTTAAAGAGAAACATTTTGCAGTAGGGTGGAACTCATGGGATTATTATTTTAATTCTGTTCAAGAAAAAGATATTGCTGAAAACATAGATGCAATTTGTCGGATACCTTGGTTAAAAGAGAAGATTGAATATATTATAATTGATGCCAGTTGGCAGAGAGGATACGGCGATTGGGATGTATCATCCCGCTTTTGTGGCAATCTGGAGCGTATCATTGAGAAGATAAAAGAAAACGGTTTTATTCCCGGCATTTGGGTCGCGCCATTTCTCGTTGATTACTTTACCCCTCTTGGACTTCGGGCACCACAATTACTGGCAAAAAATAGAGAAGATAAGATTACTTTTGCAGGTATCGGAGATGGCGGCCAAGCCATTCTTGACCCGACCAGTCCAGATGGAGAAGTATTTTTACGTGATCTATTCGGCAAACTAAAAAAAATGGGGTTTAAATATTTCAAAGTAGATTTTGTAAAAAATATTTGCAAAGAAGATAAATTCCAACGTGGTGATGGTCGAAAACTGACTCCGGTAATACGAGGGTTGCAGATTATTAAAGAGACCATTGGTGATGATGCCTTTCTTCTAGGTTGCGGGATGCCGGTACAGGTTGGGCATGGTTTGATTACGGCCAATCGCATATCGACTGATATAAGTACTTATTGGAGTAATATCCTAAGCAGCGCCCGCCAATTGTCTATTAGCTATTGGATTAACAGAACAGCATGGGTCAATGATCCGGATTTTCTAGTAGTAAGGAATGTTGAATCTTCAAATGACGCTCAAATGAATCCATTCTTTATTCCCAAGGAATATTCCGCCTTTGAGTCAAGAGCAGGCAGGCCGATTGACAATATATATGAAGCAAGGGTTTGGGCAAGTTTGGTTATTCTGAGTGGCGGTATTATAACCTTGTCCGATAGAATATCAATGCTGAATGAGAATGGATTGCGCATAATCAAAACGACTCTTAATAATCTATGCGAAAATGCAGCGCTTCCTGTTGATCTTTTTGAAAAAGGCTTATCTACAATTTGGCTTCAAAAAGGGAACGGTTTTTATCATCTGGCAATATTCAATTGGTCTGATGATGAAATGGAGATGCAAGTAGACCTTGAATCCTTGCCGTGGATGTTGCATGGGAACCAGACAGCCATGGAGATTTGGACGGAAGAGTGCCGCCTGCTTAACGTGGACGAGATACTAAATTTGAAAATGAACAAACGCGAAGTAAAGTTTTTTAAGATTGCAACAGTTTAACCAAGTATAATTTGGAAGAATTGCGGAGGTGCAAAGGGATTATGCCTTGGATTTATAATTTACAGATAGTTTTGATGATTTTAGACTGGCAATGCTTCAATATAATGTTTATGCCATATCTATGATAAGTTTGATGATGACTGAAAAAATATTTGTCCGCAACCGGACTTAACATTAAAATAACATAAAGAGAACAAATGAAAAAATTATTCGTTATCGGCGACAGCATTTCGTGCTACTACGGCAAATACTTAAAAGACCTGCTGAACGGTTTTTGCGAGTATGACCGCAAAGGCGGAAATCATAAGTTGGAGAATTTGGACGACTGCACCGACGGCCTTAACGGCGGCGACAGCTCAATGGTACTGACTTATTTTCGCGAAGTATTGAAAAAAGACTTTTTTCACCCCGACTATCTGTTGTTGAATTGCGGATTGCACGATGTCAAAAAACATGGTGAAACGCTGCAAATACCGCCGGAACAATACCGGGAGAACCTGAATCAAATATGTGATTTGGCAACACAGAATGGAATTAATGTAATCTGGGCCCGCACTACCCCTTTGAACGAAAATAGCCCTCAGATAAGTCAGGGCGAGACAGCCAGATATAAAGGGGATATTGAACGGTACAACCAGATCGCCGATGCCGTAATGCTTGCCAGGGATATTCCGGTTATCGATCTTTATACTTTTACAAAAAATCTTGGTCCGGATATTTATCTGAATTGCACCGATACGGTGCATTTTAACGAACATGCCGCCCAGTTACAGGCAAGTTATATTGCCGGAGCGGTGTCAGTCTTGGTTCAGTAAAATATTATAATGGAGTTCATTTATGAAAAATTATATTACAGCCTTTAACAGTATTGCTTGTCCGCAGGAACATATCGCAGGAAGAATTTCACAAAACCTGTTAATTCCTCCAGGCAGTACTCAAACGATCTGCGCTCTTTCAGGACCGGGCGAGATTACCCATATCTGGATGACTGTCAACGGCCCCAACCAAAGAAAAACGGAAACATTCCCCCGTGACCTCATCTTGAGAATATACTGGGATAATGAAGAACATCCGTCAGTCGAAGCGCCACTCCATGATTTTTTCGGCATCGGGTTCGGGATGGTTCATTACAATGAGTATTTTCAAACCCTTCCGTTTGTCTGCAATCCCAACGGATCTCATTCGCAGTCTCCCGGCTTAAACTGTTATTTCCCGATGCCCTTTGACTCCCGGGCGATAATCACAATTACAAATGAAGGCGAGGGGATGATATCGCTCTACCGACAAATAGACTATAAAAAAACTGCAGAATGTTATACTCCTTTGCGTTTCCATGCAAAATTCCGCAGGGAAAAACCGGCAGGTGAAAGACCCCGGAATTTCACTCTGCTCGAAGCGCAGGGGACAGGACATTATGTTGGATGTTTTCAGTATCTGGAGGTTTTAGATAGCGATAATTGCTGGTTCCATGGCGGCGGAGACATGATTTATGTTGATGGCGACACAACATCTCCATCTGTAGTCCATGGTATCGGCGGTGAAGACTTTGTTTTACAGGCATGGGGAACCAGCAGATTTACCGGATTGCTGAGCGGATGCCTTTATCAGGAAGGTTACAATAGATTTCCCGGCAGCCGCTATGCCTTATATCGTTTCTACCTCGACAATCCCATACCTTTTCGCAACTGCATACGCGTTTCTCAACAGGTAATGGCCAATGATATTGCAAGCGTAGCGTTCTGGTATCAGGAAGAACCTCATGCGCATTGGACTGAAATTTTACCCCGGAATCTAAGATTACAGGAAAATCAGGAGGATAATTATGAAAATTATGTTACTGTCCTCTATCAGGAGAATCAAATCCCGTGGGAGATAACAGATTATTATGAACCTGAAAAGAAAGTTGCATCCAAGGATATATTGATGGATCGTTTTGATGTTGGAGATACCGGTTTTGAACAAAGTTTTCCGCCGGAAACAAAGGGTTCTGAAGTAAAATGGAAAAAAGTATGGTCACATCTCGGATTCCTTGATTTCCTGGAATATTTTCGTCGTAAACCATTTGGATGGGGATATGTACTGGGGGTCGCTTATGCAAGAACAACAATAAATTCACCGCTGGAGCAGGATGCGGTACTGTTGATCGGGTTTGATGATGATATTAAAATCTGGTTGAATAATACTCCGGCCGGAATATACCACCAGGCATCTTTCGGAACGGAGACAATTCCGGTAAAACTGCGAAAGGGAAGAAATGAAATATTAATAAAATCTTCCAATCACGGTCATGGTAATGAATTTTGGATACATTGTATAACGATGGCATTTCTGAATTCAAACAATGAGAAAATTGAAAATTTGAGATTCAGCCTTGAATAATATTTTGATAACAAAGAAATATGACAGTAAGCGGAATATCAAGGAGACAAGTCAAATGACTGGAAGAGAGCGTATTTTACGCCAAATTGCGGGCAAGAAAGTTGACCGCATCCCTTTAGTCGGGGGCTGGAATCTTGGGTTGGCCAACGTGGCGGAATTAGCACAACTTTCAATTTCGGAATATCTCGCTGATCCTCTCGGTGGAGTAATTAAGGCCAATTTGAATCTGGGTGTCGATGCTTTGGCGTTCCCCGTTATCCCTACTGATATCATGGAAATTCGCAGCGGGAGCTTGGAGGAGCATAATTTCAAAGAGGTCGAGCCGGAGGCATTGCTAAAAAGGGCAATGGCGATTCCAGATAACGAAGCAGAGGTTTTGGCTAAATTCGATGCGGTCGCCACGGAGCAGGAATTCCGCCGGAATTTTCAAGGGCTAATTGAGCGATTACAGATGGCAAATTTAGAGTTTTTGCCGACTTTATGGAAAGTGCTCGCAAACTTTTCACTTTATTTTGACTATGGTTATGAGGCTTTTCTCGCGGCTGTGGCGCTTTATCCCGAAGCGGTTGAAAAAATTTACTGGGAGAGTGGTATTTTGCGAAATGAGCAAAATAAAATAGTGCTGAAATTGATGAAAGAGTGGTCACTGCTGCCGATAATTTTTTGCGGACACGATATTTGTGATCACCGCGGGCCATTGGTTTCACCCAATTGGTTACATGAATATTATTGGCCGCACGCTAAAAGATCAATAGAACCATTATTGGAGGCAGGGGTCAGGCTAATTCATCATTGTGACGGCAATGTAATGCCTCTCATCGATGACATGCTGGAATGCGGTTTTACCGGGTTTCAAGGCTTCCAGTACGAATGCGGCGTTGATCCGGTAATCATTCGGAACAAGGCATTGAAATATCATAAGAATCCTCTTTTTCTCGGCGGACTTTCGGTAACTAAGACCTTGCCGACAGGAACCCCGGAAGCAATCAAAGCCGAAGTGGATTACTGTTTCGATTTCACATCAGGGGGGCGCGGATTGTTGCTGTTTAGCAGTAATTGTACAGTGGTTGAAACCCCGATGGAAAATTTACGGCTCGCTTATTCTTATGCGGCAAAACACCGGGTCGGAGGCCAGTAATGAAATTGATGGTTGTCCACAGGGCGGACGAAATATCATATCCCGATGCTGGCATCGGAGAATGCTGTTAAAAATTGTTCAAAAATTAACGAAAGAGAATACTTAATCAATGAAAATGCACTGGATTGACTGGTCGATCATTATTTTTCTGCTGGGATCGCTTCTGATAATTACACTTTACACCAGAAGATATATGAAAAGCGTGGCGGACTTTCTGGCGGCAAACCGCAGGGCGGGGAGATACATACTGACCCTCTCCTCCGGTTTCCCGGGCGCGATATCCATCATTGCTGTATGGGAAATGGTGTATAACTCCGGCTTGCCGACTCAGTGGTGGAGCATGATCGGAATACCAATAGGACTTATCATCGGAATCTCCGGCTTTATCACCTATCGCTTCCGGCAAACCCGCGCGTTAACGCTGGCGCAGTTTTTCGAGATGCGCTATAGCCGTCAGTTCCGGTATTTCGCCGGATTTCTCTGTTGGGTGTCAGGAATATTCAATTACGGCATTTTTCCGCTTATCACCGCCCGCGTCATTATCTATTTTTTCGGACTGCCGGAGCATTTCCATCTCGGAACCTTTGAAATGCCGATTTTACCCCTGGTTATGGCGGCGTACCTGAGCATTGCTTTGTTCATTGCCTGCACGGGCGGCCAGATCAGCATTATGATTGTCGACTTCTATCAGGGTATTCTGCTGATGCTGATTTTTCTGATTATCATGTGCTTTATGATGTTCACGTTTGAGTGGAATGATGTCATTGCCGGTCTGCTGACGGCCCCGGAGGGCAAATCCATGCTCAATCCGTTCAAGACCGGAGAAGTGCATGATTTCAGCATCTCGTATTTTCTGATTGGAGTTTTCGCCATGATCTACAACGCCAGGTCATGGCAGGGGACTTCCGGGTTCAATGCCGCAGCGAAGACTCCGCATGAATCGCAGATGGCCGGCATTATCGGTTCGTGGCGCAGTATTGCGCAAACTCTGTGCATGTTGCTGATCCCGCTCACCGCCTATGCCGTGCTGCACCTGCCGAAATTCGCCGAAATGGCGGCGCCGATCCATGCACAAATTGCATTGATTGCCGATCCGCAGATACAAAAGCAGATGACCGTGCCGCTGTTCCTGGCCAACGTCCTGCCAGTCGGCATGATGGGGTTGTTTGCCGCGGTCATCGTGGCTTGCGCTATCAGTAGCGACAACAGCTACCTGCATTCATGGGGAACGATTTTCGTGCAGGACGTGCTGATGCCGATCCGCAACAAGCCGCTCGAACCCAAACGGCATTTGCTTTGGTTGCGGGTCTCTATTTGCGGTGTTGCATTGTTCGGATTCGTTTTCAGCATGCTGTTCCCGTTGAAAGATTTTATTTTAATGTTTTTCGCCTTGACCGGCGCGATATACCTTGGCGGCGCCGGTGCGGTAATCATCGGCGGGTTGTACTGGAAACGCGGCACTACCGAAGCGGCCTGGACCGCGTTGATCCTCGGTACGGTGATGGCGTTCGGCGGCATGCTTATCCAGAGTTATTGGGCGACGATGATGGCTCCGGTTCTGCTGAAATTATGGCCGGATTGGCAGTGGGTTATTGCCCATAAAATAAAATTCCCCCTGAGCGGACAGGAAATTTATTTTTATGCTATGCTGACGGCCTCCTTGAGCTATGTCCTGGTGTCGCTGCTCGGTCCCAAACGCGTGTTTGACATGGACAAGATGCTGCATTACGGCAAATATGCGGTCAAAGACGACGTGGTCGAAGCCAAAGATGCGCTTAAAGTCAAACGCAAGACTTTCGGTGAACTTATCGGGGTCTCCAAAGAATTCTCCCGGTTTGAACGTTTTCTGTTCTGGGCGACATTCTGGTGGACTATGTCCTGGTGGGGAACATTTGTTATCGGTACAGTAATCAACTTACTTTTCAATGTTTCCAACAATGCCTGGTCATGGTTCTGGTGGCTCAAACTCTGGTGGTTCAGCCTGATCCTCGGTGCCGCCTGCACCGCCTGGATTTTCTGCGGCGGGGTGCGCGACGCGTTCCGGCTGTTCCGCGATCTTAAGATCGAAAGAATCGACAATACCGATGACGGTACGGTAAAAAAGGATTGAACTGAGAATAATGTCAAAACAAGTAAAATTGCAAAGCTATAGAATGGCCGTGTTACAAATTAGAATAATGACTGCCTAAATATTTAAAATCAGGAAGGGTGAATATTATGATTACCGCTGTTATTGTTGGAGCAGGACATCGTGCATTGACTTATGCGTCTTATGCAAAACTGTACCCGGATAAATTAAAAATTGTCGGGGTCGCGGATCCCAATAAATTACGCCGGGAAGAGGTTGCAAAAGAATACGGACTGACTCCGGAACAGTGTTTTAATTCTGCCGTGGAACTTGCCGCCAAAGGTAAAATCGCGGATGCGGTCATCAATGGAACGATGGATCGGCAGCATGTTCCTACAACCCTGCCTTTACTGAAAGCCGGATATGATGTTTTGCTGGAAAAGCCGTTTGCCATAAGCGAAGAGGAAGCCAGAGCGCTTTATGCTGCCGCTCAAAAATACAATCGCAAAGTAATGATTTGCCATGTCCTGCGCTATGCGCCGTTTTATTCCGAAATAAAGAAACGTATTCTTGACGGAGACATTGGTAAAATCATAAATATTCAAACTGCCGAACATGTAAGTTATCATCATGCCGCAATTGGTTATATAAGAGGGAAATGGCATCGCAAAGATATTTGCGGTTCCTCTGTTCTGATGGCTAAATGCTGTCATGACCTTGATTTGCTTAGCTGGTTTATGAGCGGAGTCGAACCAGCCAAAATAGCAAGTTTCGGAGGTCTGCATTATTTTTGCAGAAAAAACGCTCCGGAAAATTCCGGTGAACATTGCCTGCTGGATTGCCCGATTGAAAAAGACTGCTTATATTCAGCGCGTAAACACTATCTTGATCACCCTTACCGCTGGTCTTTCTATGTTTGGGCGGGCCTCGAACATATAGATAATCCGACCCTGGAGCAAAAAGAAGAATTTTTAAAACACAAAGACAACCCTTACGGTAAATGCGTGTGGAAATTGGACAATAATGTAGTTGACCGTCAATCGGTGATGGTTGAATTTGCCGACGGCGTTACCGCCACGCACAATCTGGTTTGCGGCGCCAGCCGCCCCATGCGGAAGATTCATATCATCGGCAGTCATGGCGAAATTCAGGGCATCATGGATGACAGCAAATTTACGGTACGCCACATTGACCTCAGGCCTGGGCATGAATATTCAGAAACCGAGATTGATTTGAAGATTCAGGGTGATACCACTGGCGCTTTTGGCGGGCATGGCGGCGGCGACTTGCGGCTTGTGGCAGATTTTGTTTCTCTGCTTGAAGGCAATCACCCGTCAATTTCATGTACTGCTATTGAGGATTCTATCAATGGACATCTGATTGGGTTTTCCGCTGATAAATCAATGGAAGAAAGCCGGATTATAACTCTACTACATTGTAAACCTTAATATTTCGTATTTTCGCAATGAATTTGAAGAATTAGTTACTCTTCACAATAATAAAGGCATCTATTGGCAAATAGGACTTGACCGTAAGCCTCGACGAACAAAGCACAGCAGTATAACCGTCATCGAGCAGTCTTTCCTGCTGTTCCAGGGTAAGCGTCAGTTCAGTTACCAGTTTCTCCCGGAATCGTTCCGCGATAATGTTGCCGAAAAAGTTACCAACAGCACATTATGGACATTATGGACATTATGGACATTATGGACATTATGGACATTATGGACACTTCGACCAGAATGTCCGTTCTCATAATTCTCATGCTTGGCTTCCCGGCGGACAGCCCATGCCAATCCGGACAACTGTTCGCTCCCATAATTCCCTTGTTCCCGACCCACAAACCCCATAGGACTCTCACCATTTTTTACATTCCCGACCTTTGCGGGAGACCACGTCGCGCAGAATAGTTTTACCATTTTATGATTTAGCCCGGCTTCTGACGGTTATTATAAACTCATTTCGAAAAATTCGGCTCTGGCTTTCCAGTTTTCGATTAAGTCCGGCGTATATTTGCCTTTTACGGTTCTGGGCGCTTCGGCTGTGTACGGAATTACCGGTCGGCCTTCGGCTTCCGCTTTGGTGTTGTATTTTCTTCTTTCCATTTCGGTGAAGGTGACCAGCATCATGTCCTCGAATTCCTGGGTTTCTTTTTTGCTGAAACCGTCACCGGCGTCACTGGGACACTGGGACTTGTATTCGGCCAGGGCTTGCAGTCCGGCGATTTCCGATGGATCGAGTTCCGGTATCGCTACAGGTTCAGGCTGTTTAGTCTCCTCTTCTAACTTGTCTTGCTTGTCTTGCTTGTCTTGCTTGTCTCGCTTGTCTTGCTCAATGCCTTTTCGTTTGTCGCTGCGTTCCAGCCAGAATTGAATGGCTTTGAGACTGGGCAATGCGTCTTTGACCGTCGTGCGGGTTCGGCCTTCATGGTCGGTCACATGGGTGGTGATGGTGTAATTGCCCAGCGCCAGTTCCAGCAGGCGATTTTCGATTCTGCTGTCAATGACATCCCGACCGACCTCAATCGCTTCGATCAACTCCGGATGTTGCTGCTTATAGTTGTAGAACGATGAACGCGAGACCCCAAGTTTGTATGCGATCTGACTGTCAGTCAAACCATCGGATGCAAAATCCATTGCGCGTTCCGGAAAACTTTCGTCGTACTTTGTTTCAGCCATGATACAGTCTCCTAAATTTTGTTAATTTCTAATATAGTTAAGTATTTGCTAAACTAAATCAATAAGCAAAGCGGATTGCCGCCGATTGTATCGGCATATCTCCTGCTTTTCACCTGTTGCAAGATGATTTTTAAGTTCATTGGCGTCATTTTCATAGATGTTCCTTTCATTAATTAATTTAGTGATTACTGAATATTATAAACCATTAACTGAATAAAAGCAATATATTTTTAAACTTTTTTTAGAATTTTTGTTGAAGTTAAGGATATGCTGTACTATATTAATAAATAAGTTAAGTTTAAGTTAAACATTACCTCGGAGCTGAAAATGGAAAACAATGTAAATGGATGGCCGATTATCTCGAAATGGCTCGGAATCAGAGAAAAGAGACAGGCGGATCTGGCCCGGCTGCTAAATGTTTCTCCATCCGCCATTTCCCAATTGAAAAAAGGCGATATCCTGTTAAACGCCGGACAGATGGCTTCGGTGCTTGGTTATCTGAAAATCAGCGAAGAGGATGTCAGTCTATTTTATACCGAAGTTTTCAACGCCAGGATGGGGAGCGGTACGGGAAATCCAGAGGAACTGCTCCGGATAAAAAATAACAATAAATTTACGGTTCAGGTCGCGCGGCCAGGGCAGGGCGGCAGTAAAACTCCTCCCGTACAGGCGCATGAGTCCGCCGTGCAATATCAGGTTTCCTCGACCCCGGCGGATGATGAGGCCGTGGCGGTCAAGCATGGTGATCTGCGTGATGTGCCGGTACTCAGTTTTGCTCAAGCCGCCGGCTATGAGCCGGCCATTGAGCCGTTTGATGACTTTGCCCGCGACTGTTCCGATGAAACTGCCATGTTTACGGAAGTGCGCCCCGGATTTTTTGCCCTGCGGGTGGACGGTGACAGCATGTCGCCGGAATACCCCAACGGCACCATTTTGCTGGTGGCCGGCGGCGAATATCCGCAACGCGGCGATGTTGTCGTGGCTAAATTGAGGTCCGGTCAGGTGGTGGTAAAGCACTATAACCGGAAAGACAATGTCATCAAGCTGGAATCGGAAAATCCCAATGGCATGAATTTCTCCTGGCATTGCAAGGAAGACCCCGGATTTGTGGTGTGGATGTATCCGGTCATCGAAGTAACCCTGAAGCTCCGCAACCGCCGCTGGGAACGCGCCCGCAACGGTTTTTCCGTCGCGGAATAGGCTGAACTTGTACTGACTTGGCAAATACAATAAACGGAAAGGATTGGACATGAAAAGAAGCGTATTTTTTATATCATTTGTGTTTTTATCATTGCTTTGCGGCTGTAAAACAGTGGACGAACCGGACACCAGGGATTACAACCGCCAGCAAGGTTTGACAACTGTCACGCACGGAAAAGTGTGTTATAAAGTTTATGCTGAGAAAAGGAAGCTGGACAATCAAATACAAGGAATATGGGTTGATTGCGCGCTTGCCGCGCAATAACCCCTCTTGAACTGGGCCGTGGGATATGGGGATTGCTTTTTCTCGAGGTCTCTTAACAGGCTGAAGCAGTGCATTTTCGACAGTTCAATCCTGGCGTAA
>CAIKZE010000224.1 GCA_903831825.1 uncultured Lentisphaeria bacterium
ATAATTTTAACATGGATACCGTCCTTTCGGGCTGCTTGCCCGGGTTTGTGTTTAAAGAACGGTATCTTTTTTATTGTCAAAACGCCAGCAAAATTACTGTTTTTTCCGTATTTCTCGCCGCAAATGCGGCTCAGTTCAAGTCAATGGGAAACATTGTCAAGAACTGCGGCGTAAAATGGAATCCAACGAGGGTTCGTGGCGCATTAGAGGCATTGATAGCCGGAAGACTGGCAGAGGGTAAGGAATGTTTCCTGCATGACTACCGCGACGGTGAGAAAAGGGGCTGGCTGTGGACTACCACCGTTTCCCCGACAGGTAAGTATAAAGTTGATCGTACTGTCAGGGTCGAACCTGAAAGATTTTAATACTGTCCGAAAATTGAATAAATTATTGTATAATATCTGAACAAGCAGTTTTTAACGGCTCTGCGAAAACAAAAGCCGTTCGATGAAGGCTCAATAACTTTTAGAGAAGGAATGCAAAAAATGAGCAAAGAGTATCTCGATTTCATGCAGGCAGAGTTTGACCAAGAACAAATGGTCAAGCTGGAATTAATGGCACGACAGGAACGCATATCGGCATACGAGGACAGAATGCGCTGGCTATACCCCGACTGGTATTGATGAACCGTTAAAAAACGAAGCTGGACTATAGAAATATAGTCCAGCTTTTTGCGTTTCAGGCTGACTAAACCTGAATTACTTTTTCATGGTCTCAACCTCCCAGCCCATCGCCATAAGCTGTTTAAGAAGGTCGGTATACTTGGCTTCCTCGACCCCGATCATTTTGAATTCCGGCTTTTTATACTTTGCCAGTTCCCGCCGAAGTTTGGCGGCATCAGCATAAGCATAATCCAAAGCGTCAGATACTTCGTTGAAATCACGCTCGTGCTGTTCTTCCCTGCGTATTTCCTCTTTTGCCATACTCTCTGCCTGTAAGGACATCGCAGACAGAAAACCCTTGGACATTTTGGCAATGCCCGGCATCTCACGCAGAAGTTTGCGCTTCCACTTCGACACCAGCTTTTCATCAATATCAATACCATACTCCATATAGGCAATATCATCTGCCACGAACCGGTCGTAATTGCAGATAATTGCCGCAAGAGCAATATTGAATTTGAACGACTTCGAGAACCTGCGTCTTTCCTCCTTTCCCGCAGTTTGGTTAGTGGTTGACTGTCCGACCGGTGACACGGCAGAATTAACTGCCACAGCGGATCTGGTGGAAACGTTTTTCATCGAAAATCTCCTTGGGGATTATTCCCCGGTTTTGGGTCTGTCATTGTGACCTACCCTTACAAAAGACATTCGCAGTAATTTTTGAAATTTCTCAAATAAATTTATTTTCAAAGAA
The DNA here is from genome assembly GCA_903831825.1 of uncultured Lentisphaeria bacterium. GTDB lineage: Bacteria > Verrucomicrobiota > Lentisphaeria > Victivallales > Victivallaceae > CAIPAT01. The sequence continues at coordinate 1,357 of CAIKZE010000224.1, forward strand.
CTATGGTCTAAAGTCTTACAAACAAGCAACTTCCAAAGCATATTTGAACTAAACAGGAAAAACCGTATAAAATTATTTTTCATTTATTTTCGATTTTTTTTCATTTTTGGACTGTCGTTGTGACATGCCCTATATAAAGAAGACAGCGGTAATTTTTTGAAATTCACAAAAGAATCTGAAAACAACGTCATTTTAGGATTAGCAGAATTTTTTATAATGTTTCTGATACTAACAAAGGAGCATTATTATGATTAGAACTTTTGAAAGTTGGACTGAATTAAAATTAACGGTATCAATATATGTTGTTGCCGTTTGGATGTGGTATGATAACGGTTGCAAAATCAAAGGAGTAAACTAAAAATGGAAACTGAAACTAAATTTTGTAAAGATTGTGAATGGTATCATAAAATAAATATTCCGCGTGAAAAACTTCACTATTGTTATTCTCCAAAAGTAATAAAAAAAGGCACATTAGATGTCGTTCTAGGTTTCAATAAATTGGAAAGTTACGACTGTTATATTATAAGATTAGATGAAAACTTATGCGGTCAATCCGGTAAATATTGGGAACAAAAAGAGATTGAACCGGAAGCCGAAAAAACAGGCTTTTGGAAATGGTTTTTTAATCACCTTTAAAACTGTCTATACAAAAATTTTATAAATCTCCTTATGCAAATGAAAGTCAAAAAATTCATAACATAAGGAGATTTTTTTATGACTAAAAGAACAGAGAATCAAAACTTTATTAATGCCGTGCCTTTAATGAAAGAACTGATTGAAACAGACCCTAAAATTACCGTAGATGAATTAGTAAGAGCAACAGGCTTACCAACAGTAGATTGCAGGGCATTCCAGGAATATTACAAATTAAACGAAAAACTGGTTGAACTGAATTTGGATTTAACTCCGATAACAACTCCCCACACAACGCAAGCAACAGGGCTGAATCAGAATAATTTAGACATTACACCGGATTTAGCATACCCCGAAGATTTTGAAGCTGAAAATATCAAGTTGAAAAAGTCTAATCAGCATTACATGGACAGTAACAGAATATGCAGGAAAATCACAAGAGAAAATAACAGAATTGATAATTGTTTAGAGGAATTGAACAAGCATTTAATCAATGTTTTTGATAAACATTCATTATCGGCTTTAACTGTACAACATAACGCACCAAATAGCGATACAACGGCGGTTATTCACTTGTCAGACTTACACTTTAATGAGTTAATTGACCTGCCCAATAATCAATATAATTTTGATATTGCCAGCATTCGTTTAAAACTGTTCGCTGATAAAATTAAAGCATATTTAATTCCCATGAAAGTAAAAAATGTTTTGATTGCCTGCACCGGTGATTTACTGAATAGCGACCGCAGATTGGACGAGATTATGTGCGCCGCAGAAAATAGAACAAATGCGGCTTTTATTGCTGTAGATATTCTTCAACAGTTTATCCTCGATTTAAACCAAAAATTTAATATATCAATTCTATCTGTCGTGGGCAATGAAAGTCGTGTGAAAGATGAAATGACTTGGAGTTCAAATGTTGCCTCTGATAGTTATGATTATATGATATTCAGGGCATTACAACATATTTTTAAAAATTCGCCTGGGATTTCTTTTATTACCGGAGATTGTGTTGAATCTGTCGTTTTAATCAATGGTCAAAACGTTCTTTTTCTCCACGGAAACGGTTCAATTAAAGGAAGTTCAACTGAAACATCAGTAACACAAATCAAGGAATATGGGTTGATTGCGCGCTTGCCGCGCAATAACCCCTCTTGAACTGGGCCGTGGGATATGGGGATTGCTTTTTCTCGAGGTCTCTTAACAGGCTGAAGCAGTGCATTTTCGACAGTTCAATCCTGGCGTAA
>CAIKZE010000225.1 GCA_903831825.1 uncultured Lentisphaeria bacterium
ACGAATTTTGGACGAAAAATGGTGGGGTATACCCAGGAAATTGAGCAAGGTATTATATCTTGATTTTGAGAATATGGAGGGGACGCTGGCTGAAAGATATAAGTATTTTGTCTATCCGCAGTGGCCTACGGATAAGGCGGACCGGGCAAAATGCTATGAGAATCTAATCATCGACGATATGACGAAACGTGAGCATCTGGATTATTCGGAACTGGTCAATCATCAAAAGATAATTGATCTGATTGATGCGGCAAAAGCTAAAGGCATTGCCGGCCAATCTGTTGATCTGCTGGTAATCGACACCTACACCAAGTTTGTCAAAAATGAAAACCCACAGACTTCTGACAACTTTTCGGTGTTGCTCAATAGACTCCGGAAAATGAATATCGCGGTGCTGATAGTGCATCATTCCACCGAAGAAGGCTTCCCGCGAGGCTACACGAAGATGCTTGACGATCTCTATTTCAACATCAGGCTGTATCGGGACGATGACGAACCCCATGACCTTACAGTGCCATTGAAAGTAAAGTATGTTTCATTCCGATCCTCGCTTCCCGCTACCATGTGGAAGGAGTTTGAGATCACTTGTGTTAATGGCAAGTGGAAAGTTGATGAGCCGACTAAAAATGAGAATGAAGAACTGGAAGATATTGTCAAGGCATATAAAGCTCGTAATTACCTGGATGAGGAAATCTGTAAAATGCTTGGGATGAAAAGTTCGGCTTTCTATGACCGCTTGAAAAAGAAATAGTTCCATTGGAATATTTTAATGGTCATTACTCTTGTGACGCAAGAGTAATGACCGGCTTCATTGTGTAAGCACCGGGCTGCGGCTCGTATGTAATCGATCATCTCAGCATGGTAAATTTCACGGATGGCAAGCCGTGCGATACATTCAGTCTGATTGGTTTGCGGGATATTTTATTGAAAAAAAGGTGGATTTTGCATTAAATGGATGTATTTTACCTTATTGTTTTCCTGCACTTGAGTTTTAAGACAAGGTAAAATGAGCTCAAAACGCAAGTTTAAGACAGGTGGCATTGGGTGGCATCAAGAGGCTCAGAAGCACCAAAAAGTACCATTTTGGACGATTAGTTTTTTTAGCATAATGTCCGTCGTATGCGACATTCCTGAGTTCAATAAGCCTTGTTTATGGCAAATCTGAGCGCAATCCAAATATAATGAAGGCAGACTCCCTCTGTCTCATTCCATTTTGAGACAAATCTGGAGTTCCGCCGTTCTCTATTTCCTTAATCAACTGATCGCAAATTCCGTAAAATTTCCAGAATTTCGAACATTCTTTCAGGAACTCCAGGACAATGTCCCTCTTGCCTTTTGTCAACAATTCCTGCGCAAGGCTCATATCCGGACCGAACGAATTAAGTTGCGGGGATCCGGTAGATTTGCCGGCTTCCAACAAATATTTTCCGGCAGCGTCAATATTTTCATTTTTTACTGCGACCATGCCGAGAACGAAATTGCCGTAATAAACAAGATTACCATCTTTTTTGTCATTTTTCGCAACGCCAAGCATTTTATTGGCATACTCTTCAGCCTTATCCAGTTTGCCGGCCTTGAGAGCAGCCTCCGCTATTGGTTTAAGCATGAAACTGTCTTCTTTTTCTTTTGCCGTTGAATTCGCATAGGCGTTTTCAAACGCGCACAGCGCATTATCAAAAGCAGCCGCCGCTTCTTTTGGCGTTACGGGCGTCTTTTTATCGCCGAACATGCCTTTAAGGTTATAGACGTTACCCAACTGCCAGTACCACATCCGGGAATTTTTCGGATCGAGCTTTATTGCCTGCTCGAAGTATTTTATTGCAAGGTCCGGATCGCCTAGAGTAAAAGACTTGGCGGCGTTTACCACAACTTTTATATCATCAGGGTGTTTTTCAAGTTGTTCCAGCCAGAGCTTTTTTGCTTCAGGGTAGTTGTCCATTACGGAGTCAAGATGTCCATAAGACAGCGCAAGGACTTCGGCCTCCGGATGATTCGCAATCAGCCACAGGATATATTTCTCCCTTTTTTCCTTTATGGTTTTATCCGTAAACTTTTTTTGGAAATAATATCCCAGCAAGATGGTAAGCGATTTCATATCTTCCGGATTTTGCGATAATTTTTGTTCAAGGCCGGCGGCTTCCGCGACGGATAATTTATCCCCTTTCAGCGCCAGCGTTGTTCCGTCCATGACAACCGGCTTGGCTTGCTGCCCCGTGATGACTTCAGGTTTGGCAGCCTCGCTTTTCTTGTCGCCGGAAACGCTTTCCGGTTTGGAGCCGGTGGTAAAGGAGAGTGGATATGGATAGAGCGGAGTGCCATCCGCGCTGACGAATGAAGTATACCCTTGCGCATTCATGGATGCTCTATACGTGTGATTGGGTTGTAGCTTGCCAAGAGGAACCGTGAAAATGGTGCTGGTGTCATCATAATAAGGCGAGCCGGCAGTCGGCAGTTTGCCATCAGTACCATCATTGCAAACCGCCCAGCTATTGTTTCGCATTTTACGGTCAAATTTAACCGTGATTTTAGTCAGGTCGGGATCAACATCTTTAGCACCGTTGGCGGGAATCGTTTCAAGAATTTTCGGTCCTGTTGTTTTCCAGTTCTCCATGGTTTTAGCGTCCGCGCCAGGAACGGACTTTGTGGTAAAAGTATATGGATATGGATAAAGCGGAGTACCATCCGCACTGACGAACCCGATGAATCTTTTCGCGTTCAGGGATGTTTTATATGTGTGATCGGGTTGCAACTTGACGGGAATTATGAAAACGGTACTGGAATCATCATAATGGAGCTTTCCGTTAATCGGAAACTGGGTTTCATTGCCGCCAGGATAGACCGTACAGACAGACCAACTGCTGTTGCCCATTTTCCGGTCAAATTTAACCGTGATTTGCGTAAGGCCGGGATCAACATCTTTGGCTCCATTGGCGGGAATTGTTTCAAGAATTTGCGGACCTCTTGTTTTCCATCTGTCCATCAAAGAGTCTTGTTCTGATGCCATATGCTTTATCAACATTTCCGGCGTGACTTTTTCGCTGGACAGGAACTGCAATGACGGATTTTTTTCGATATCCTTTTTCATCTGTTCCGGTTCTTCAGTAAGGAAAGAGCCGATAAGCTGATTGTTTACGTCGGTTGTTCTGAAAAATGATGCTCCGCCGACATTGCTGTATTTGGACTGCAATGAGGAATGCTTGTTGAAATTAGACAGGAACTCTTTCGGGGTCGCAGGGTCGAAGCCATTGATTGGTTTAATCTTGACCAGACAAACGTTCCTGATCAAATCCTGTATCAATGCATCAGCATCCTCCTGTTCTTTTTGATTTACCGCGCCAGTTGTTTTCTGCAAGTGATCCAGCGTCTGCCACCATTCAAATCTATTCCAGTAACCGGCGATGCTTCTTATTTTCCGGACATTGTTTGATATTGTTTGATCCTGGCCCACGGAACTCGTCAAGGAGATAATTGACGCAAGGCTATTCCCGTTGTGGTCGATAGAGCCGGGATAGTCGGTTTTAATTTCTTCAAACAGTTTCGCCGCTTTATTTTTTTCGCCGTTTTTCAGATAGATTCTTGCCAGCAGCAATCTGGCATAAGCGCCAACCTGGGCTCCGTCTCCATAAAAGCAGTCACTAAAATCATCTATTGCCTGCTGCAGATACTTTATCTGTTCGTCCCCTCTGTTTATTTGTCCGAGATAAAGCGCCGCACAGCCGGCGCGATTCGATTTTTTGTATTTTGCCAGGAGTGTTTTCAGATTTTCTGAGTTAAATTTATTATCCTCTATCCGATAAAAGTCTTCAATCGCTTTCAACTCATCCTGAGAGTATATTTTTGAGTCTTCCTGCATTCTGTTGCCTGCCTTGTCTCTTTGAGTATCGATCATTATCGTTGTAACAAGGCTTTTGCCGTAATAGTCAACAGCGTCGGGAAAATCTTTTTTTATTTCTTCAATGAGTTTCGCGGATTTGGTTTTTTCACCGTTTTTGGCATATATTCCGGCGAGAAGATATCTGGCATAGGCGCCGACCTGAACTCCGTAAGTATTATCGAAGCAGTCGCTGAACTCATCAATAGCCTGTTGTAGATATTTAATTTGTTCATTGCCTTTACTAATTTGCCCCATCCACAACAGCGCACAACCGGAGCGATTCGCCTTTTTGTATTTTGCGAGCAGAGTTTGCAGGTTTTCTGCATTTATTACTCTAAAAAGTTCTTCGATGGACTTTAATTCATCCTTTGAATATATTTTCGAGTCCTCCAGCATTCTTTTCTGCGCTTTTTCCTGCGGAGACAAGCTTACCGCGTTTTTGCTGCTGTCGGGAGCACTACTCGGCTTTGTTTCCGGAGCCGGTCCGGCTTGGATCTTGGCGTCGTCTTTTTTTACTTCCTCGGTTTCTGGCTTGGCGGCATCCTTGTTTACTGCATTGTCCTGTGGTTTTGGATAGATGCGCGCCATTATTCCTGCAGGAGACAAATCCGGCGTACCGCCATTTTCCATTTCTTTAATTAATTGATCGCAGACGCCTTTGTACTTCCAGAATTTTGAACATCCCTTCAGGAATTCCAGGACAATATCCCGCCTGCCTTTTGACAGCAGTTCCTGAGCAAGGCTTAGGTCCAGGCCGGGGGTGTCAAGCAACGGTGATCCTGTAGACTTACCGGCTTCCAGCAGATATTTGCCTGCGGCGTCAATATCTCCTTTATTGATTGCTATCATGCCTAGAATACAGTTGCCGTTATAAACTGGCGAACCTGTTTTATTGTTCCTTTTCGCCGCGGCAAGCATTTTTTTGCTATATTCTTCGGCCTTATCAAACTCGCCTGCTTTAAGTGCGGCTTTCGCCATCGGACTAAGTATGAAGCTATCTTCTTGTTCTTTTGCCGTTGAATTCGCATAAGCATTTTCAAAAGCGCGTAACGAATTTTCAAAAGTTGCCGCCGCCTCTTGCAGTTTTACCGGCGTCTTGTCTTTTCCTAACATGATTTTAAGACCTTTAAGATCATATGCGCTGCCCAATTGCCAGTACCACATTTTGGAATTCTTCGAATCAAGTTTTACTGCCTTTTCGAAGCATTCAATCGCAATATCTATATCGCTTCCTAAAAAAGATTTACCGGCATTTTTAACTATTCTTAAGTTATCCGGATGTTTTTTTAGCTGCTCTAACCATAGCTTTTTCGCTTCAGGATAGTTATTGCCATCACTAATTTGTCCGCAAACATTGTCAAGAATGTCTGCCTCCGGATGATTTTTAATCAGCCACAGAACATAGTTTTCTCTTTTCTCTTTTACGGCTTTATCCGTATGGCGTTTAAAGTAATAATATCCAAGCAGTATGGCAAGCGATTCCATATCTTCCGGATTTTGCGATAATTTCTGTTCCAGTTCGGCGGCGGCTTCCGCAGACAACTTCCCGCCTTTCATAGTCAATTCTAGCGTTTCCGCATAGGCCGATTTGGGTTGCTGTTCCGGTCCGGCTTCCGGCTTGGCGGCCTCGCTTTTCTTGTCGCCGGAAACGCTGCTCGGCGTTATTTGCTGAACCGGGGCGGCTTGAGTCTGGACTGGGCCTTTTTTTACTTCATTGACTTTGGAATTTGCTTTCGGCTCATCTTTGAAACTGGGAATTTTGTCGTCGTTGATTTGTTTTATCCATTCATCACATTTTGTTTTGTCCCAGAATTGCGCGCAGGACTGGAAGAATTGGAGGACAATTTCCTTTTGCCCGGCGGCAAGCAGGTCTTTCACCAGAGAAAAATCGGCGCTGTAATTTTTTAGCGAAATGGGTGTTTTGCCTGCTTCCAGCAGATACTTTCCGGCTTCGTCAATTTTACCCTGCTTCAGCGCAATCTTTCCTAGAACAAGATTACTGTTGAACATTAACCGTCCGTAATCTTCATTTTTATTGCCGTATGTTGCCGCCAGGCGCTGCATTTCCAGCGCATATTCACCGGCTTCCTGAATTTTTCCGCAATCAACCGCCGACTTTGCCATGCGCGAAATAGCGAGAACTTTATTCATTGCATCTGTGGCTTTCGGGTACGCCTTCTTATACTCATTTAACGCTTTTTCCGGCTGGTTGCCCCAAAAATAAATATTGCCAAGCCGTTCCGCCCATCTCGGGTTTTCCGGGTCGAGGGACTGACCTTTTATATAAAATTGCTCTGACAGCGTCTTGTCGCTCCCGGATACGCTATTTGCCGCATTCCAGAAAACTTGTGCATTCTTGGGATTTTTTCCGGTCTGTTCAATCCAGAGTTTCTTTGCGGCCTCCGCTGTCTCTTTGGATTTACTGTCCAGCCGAATGTCCGGCATATTTAATATTACGGTATCGGGATGATGCTCAATCAGCCATAGAATATATTTTTCTTTTTTCTGCCGCGCCACATTATCCCCCCGGTATATGGAACTCCAATAGTTGAGCAGCAGGGTAATCGTATTTACATCATCCGGATTCTTAGATAACTTTTGTTCCAGTTCAGCGGCCTGCTTTGCGGATAAACCATAGCCGATCATGGAAAGACGCCTTGCCTCCTTTTCATCAGACACGCTATTGCCCATTGGCGAGTCCAGCGACAAAGACGGCGCTTCTTCAGCCAGCTTAATTCTGTTCAGCGCTTCGCTGCCGCCGGGCGGGTCAAACTCCAGCGCTTTTCCGGGAATATCGCTGTTGACAGCCGGAGAATACGTTGTCGTGACTTCGGTCCGGAAATTTGAGAAAGTAAACACCGTTTCTTCATCAATTCTCCGCACAAGAAACGCGTTCTTATCAATCCAGATCACGGTAGGTTTACTGACGGTCTTGTCATTGTTGCTCTTGCTGATAAACTTGCCTTGGATGCGATAACAATTGACGTTATCAAAAATGCCGTCTTCGAGCAGTTTCGCTTCTTTAATATCGGATAATTTGCGCCCCCCGACTTCAGGCAGGAGTAACGCGGGGATAGTATGCGCCGAGCCGCCGGATACTCCGGTGGCGCCGGCTATTCCAGAGCTGAGCGACTTTACTTTTGTAATATCAGGTCTGGCAAAAAACCATGTCAGAATCTCATCCCCTTTGCGCCAGACGATATAACACGGTTTTTCTTTAAGGAAACTGTCCACTTTCTCTTTATATTCGAAGCGGAATTGATCCGGCCGGGCAAAGGCCGTGGCAAAAGGCTTTTCATCTGTCCTGTTGCCTCCATCCTGGATAAAGATGGTTTTTACTGTGCCGGTATCCTGATACGATTTACATTTGGCATAGGTTTCCGCCATTTTGGCAATAATCTTCTCCGGGGTGAGCGGCGGGGTCGGGTCGGCAGCGCCGTAACGGCAGCCTGCGACTGCCAGCGCCAGCATTGCGCATACGGCGGCGGCAGTCAGTTTGAAAGTTGTTCCGGTGGTCATGGTCAATTTTCTTTTCTTCGACATGATATCCTTGACCCGGTGTTCGAGTGTGGAATAATTGCCCGCCATGCCGGCGGCGGCGGGATAACTGCTGATCAGGCAGATTTTTTCCGCCAGTCCGGCCAGACATTCCGAATACACTTTTGGGGCAAGCTCCCGCAGCACATAATTGTCGGCGACTTCCTCGCGGGCCACAGCGTGTCTGGCGCTGATGATGTATGCCAGCGGATTCCACCAGTTGACTGCGATAATGATTCTTTTGAATACGCCGATGACGTGGTCGCAATGGTAAATATGCGCCAGTTCGTGCAGCAGGATGCTTCTAAGTTCATTGTCGCTTAACGTGGCGAACAGTTTTTCCGGGATGATTACAATCGGGTTGGTCATGCCGATGGTAACCGGAGATTCCACCCGCGGCGAGGTGTAAAGCTCCGGCAGGCGCTGCCGGTTGAACACCGCCGCCGTGGCTTTCAGGAGACGAGTTATTCTTTCATCTGAAATTCTGTTCAGCCCGAACCGGAAGCCGCGGATAAACGCCAGACCGTAACCAAGTTTCAGCAGCATGAAAATGATGCCGCCAGCCCAAATCAGCCCCAGCGCATTGATGTAATGCGCGGCTTTTAACTGAAAGCTTTTGGTCTGTTTTTCCTTAATCGCAATTACTGGCACGGATTTTGCGGGAACGGCATTCGCCATGCTGATGTCCGGCAATGGCTGGATATCCAGCTCTGGAGTTCTCGTTTCCATCATTGGCGCCGTTGCCCGAATTGCTGTTGCCACCGCCGTCTTGGGTGTCGCCAGCCTGGAAAGATCGGCTTTATACCATGCGATACTGGAAACCTGAAAGGCTGCCGACATAACAAAAACCAGAAGCATGGAGACGAGCCCCCCGGCGGCGGTCACGCTGCGAACCGGCGCGGACTTGCCGGACAGCAGCTTCACGGCGACGATCCCCAGGATTGAAATAATCAGCAATTGTCCGGCAGCGCTTGCCAGCCATTCGGCGAGACTCGCATTCTCAAGCAAATTTAATAAAAACATATTGTTACTCCTCGTAGTGATCGATGAATTCACGCAATTTTCTAATCTCTTCCGGCGAAATATCGGAACTGGTAAACAGCGATTTCACCAATTCCACGCAGGAGCCGCCGAATACCCGGTCGCTGACGTCGCGGACGATTGCCGCCGACGCCTCCCGGCGCGGCACGGTGGCGCTGAACAGGAATTTATTGCCGTCCGCCCGGTGGGCCAGCCAGCCTTTTTCCTCCAGCCGGGTCACCTGCACCTGGATCGTAGTCCGCTTTAACTTCCTGGATTTGTTAGTATTTACCGCATTCAGGATTTCCGTGGCGGTAACTTCTCCGGTGCGCCAGACCGCATCCATAATCTCGAATTCCGGCGGCGTCAGTTTGGGCAGTTCAGTTTTTTTCATAAGCGCTCTTCTCCTATACCGACAAGTGTCGTTAATGATAATTATAACGACACTTGTCGGCATTGTCAAGCCGCCCTGTAAAATTTATTGCAAAAATTTTATTTGCTCTTGCGCCATGCGATCAGGCACACAGGCCCCATCCTCTTCCGGTCCACGGACGATACGGACGATACGGACTGCCAATCAGGATAAGCGCCAGCGCCATATTTCCCATACTTCCCATACTTCCCATACTTCCCATACTTCCCATACTTCCCATACTTCCCATACTTCCCATACTTCCCATACTTCCCATACTTCCCAGTCCTCCCGAAATTATGATCCCTTGATTTAACCAACTGTCGTGGTATTTTAAATCAGTAATTTATAAATAATTGCACACCCCTGGAGGAAAAAATGAAGCGTTTACTGGTTTTAATCGCTGTTGCTGCCGCCGTAGTATGGGTAACCGGCTGTCAGACGATTTTCGGGCCTCCTTCCGCTGAAGCAATTTTTGAAAAAATGGAAAACGCCACTGATCCGGGCCATAAACTGCCATCCGTCAAAACTTCCGTATTCGCTTATAACGCGTCTCCAAACAACAAAGAGAAAAGCGAGCTTACCGTCAGCATCAAATCGCCGTCCAGGATCAGGTTCGAATTCAAAGATCCGGCGGGTACGGATGTTATCTGCTATGACGGCAAAAACGGCTGGGAATATGATTCCAGCGCCGGCGTACGGCCAATCGGCGGGAAAGAGCTTGAAGATTTGAAATTCCAGGCGGTTTATCTGGCGCCGGATTCCCGCACGAAAGACATCTTCTCCAAAACCGTGCTGAACGGCTCCGAAGATGTTGACGGCGAAGATTGCTGGAAACTGACCGGTTATCCGCCGGCAGGTTTCGACGTTCATCCGGTAATTGTTTACATCGGTAAAGAGCGCAATCTGTTGGTGAAGACCATTGAGCAGCAGGACAACGGCCAGAACGGCACAGAACCCGTAACTACTCTTTTCCGCAACTATAAACTGTCGGATGGAGTTATGATTCCGTACACCGTGGTGACGAGAAGCGGCGACCTGACAATTACCAGCGAACTGACCTCGATAAAGTGGAATCCGGAATTAAGCGACAGCCTATTTGCCAAGCCGCAGTCCGCCGAATAGAGAGTCCGTTTTCTAAAACCTGATAGCTTCAGCGCCGGTTGATTCGCAATAATAGCGCCCGGCGCTCGTGTTTGACGGGCAACCATCGCATTGATTTTCATTCCATTAGCTGTCTTGTTCAGTTTCGCCGTTTTCTTGCTGGTTTATGGGCCTGAACTTATCAAAAAGATAGAACATCAATACGGTCAGGAGGCAAAAGAAATGCACAATAAAAATTGATAAAAAATACGCTATAATTACTCCTTCAGCCTTCCACGCGCCGTGTGGTCCGAAAAATATTATAAATAAAAGCGACCATAGCGCAGCCAGGGTAATAACAATTAACCGGATTGAAGTATTTTTTGTGTATTTAATCGAATATCTAAATAAAACTATCATTACGGGAATCAGAACTAGCGGAAATACGCACCCATAAACCATAAAGTCTGTTATCTGCTTTTCCGAATTTAAAATTGTAATAAAAATCGGAGATGGAATAACAACAAATGCTATATTAAAGATAAGGAATATGGGTTGATTGCGCGCTTGCCGCGCAATAACCCCTCTTGAACTGGGCCGTGGGATATGGGGATTGCTTTTTCTCGAGGTCTCTTAACAGGCTGAAGCAGTGCATTTTCGACAGTTCAATCCTGGCGTAA
>CAIKZE010000226.1 GCA_903831825.1 uncultured Lentisphaeria bacterium
AAAAAGCATGAATGAATGACAGATTGGCGGAAAAATACCGTTATGGCACGATAGAAAGTAAGAAAAAGAAGTTAAACAGCCGTCGGAATGCCGATAGGTCTTTCAAAATGGAAAATCTCAGGCCGACAGGCTGCTAGAAAACGTGAACCATTAAAATGAATCAGATGCGATGGCGCATCTGCCACCCAAACTTCAGTCTCCCACGCAATTTCAGTTAAATATCGTCCAGCTACAGAACGATCAGGGAATGCCGTAACGTAAACGAGTCCAACCTCAGCGGCGGCAAACAGTTGTTCCAATTCGGCATGGCGTTTTCCATCAACCGGACCATGACTGGTTACGGCCTCTATCAAGATCAGCCATTTACGAGTTGAACAATAAATTACGGCATCAGGCATTTTGCCATGCGAATCAACTGTAACGCCAAGTCTTTTCAATAAGTCTGCATCGAAATATCCCATTTTATCTCCGGTATCTCCGACATATACCAATATTCCGCCCGGCACAAAGCGAGTTCCAAATTCTTCAACAATTGCTTTGATAAGTTCGCTATGTTCTCCGGGACTTAGCTCAAGGCTTTTCCCGTCCGCGACGTTCACCGGAATCCGATGCTGTTCGCGTTCTTTGGCATATTTGGCAACGAGAGAGCCTTTTTTCTTGAGGTAACGGGATAATTTTGCATCCCATTGCGATGTTCCAAATGTCCGCAACAACACCAATGCTTCATGATCAATTTGATAAACCGCATATGGACTGTTTACCGGACGATTTGGTTCATCCGGATTGTACTGAGCAAGACCCGCCGCAACAAATTGGTGCATCGTCTGTCTTCGCACGGTTTCACGAGTATTAGGCTTATAATTCTTTTGATAATTGTCCCGCATCCAGTCCATTATGGGCGTAATGCCGATAGGTTGCTGCCTGGCTTGTTTCCATAATTTTCCAGGAGTAAGGTTCAACAAGGCCAACAGGCAAAGAGCTGACCGTTCGTTTTGCTGTGCGCGCGGAAAACCGAAAGCGATAATTACTTGTATCGCTTCCTGAATAAGATTTTTACTCATAATAAAGCTAACCCTTTAATTTTGCTATCTATCACCGTTTGAGTTAGTTCCGGCTGTTCAACTGCCCAATTGCCAAGGGCAGTCAAAATCTCCAAACTTGGATATTTCAAGATTCTTAAATCGGTAGCATTAACCTGAGTATGACCATTAAACCGTCGAAAGTATGCATCCACCAGCGTAGAATTTAAAAACATCGATAAGCCGTTGGCAACCGCCTCCGGCAAACCATGCCTGTCCGTGTGAAAAACATTCAAGTGATTTTCAAAGCCTAATTCAGAACTGCCGGGAAAAGCTTCCGGACGAACGACGCTGGCGACTATGCGTCTTCGTTCTTCCTTTGATGAAAACCTGCGCACCACGCAATAATAACCATTAGGATAAAGCCATTTTCTCGTATGGTCATTACATATAATGGCATTAGGCTTTTTACCGCCAAGCTTGGGCCATTCAATATTATTCCCGGCAAAATGATTAGAATACAATAGAGGCACACTGCCTTTTTCCGGCTTCTCGCGCAAAAATTCCTTTAAACGAAAATCAACCACCGGGCCGGTAGATACTTTGATATTCAGTTCATCCAGTGTGTGGCGGACAACGGATAAGGCTTCAATTTCATTCTGCGTTGCTGACGTTGGCACATGAATACACTTTTCAGTGTCATCCGGGCGAACAATTTCGTTAAAGTCATACAAAGATTCCGCATAGTCTGCAAAATTATCATCCGCAGAAGTGGAAACAGTCACCTTGCCCTGCCTGACGCCTTTAACTAATTTAATGATTAAATTTTCCTGCAACACGTTGTCGTCTTTGAATGCCTTATTCCGTGATGCAAATAAATGCATATGGCAAATCGCCGCCCGTTTCAATAAAAATTCACGGAAAGGCCGGTAATAGGGACCATTACAAAAACTCCGTGGTACGATCGCTACCATTTGCCCATTTTGCATCAGCAATTCCAATGTCAGCGCCATAAAAGCGGAATAAAGATTTACCGTTTCAATCCCTACCTGACGCAATAGTTTCCGGTGGGTAGAGGCGCTGTTTATCTTTTTATATGGCGGGTTCAAAATGGCGTGAGTAAAGTTTGTTCCAAGCGTGAACTGAATAAGATTTACCGCGCACTCAATAAAATCTCCCGGACATATCTCGCTTTTAAAATTATCCAAGTCGGAATAAAATTGCATAGTACGCCACAATTCATGCAGCATACCTTTATCTAATTCGTAAGCTGTCAGACTTAATGTTTGAAACTTCAGTTCGCCGGATAGCCAGCGTTCAATAAATGCCGCCGACAGCGATCCAATGCCGGCGCCCGGATCAAGCAGGCGGCAAGATAAATTTCCGCCTTCGGTAAAGAGACTGGACATAAACATGGCCGTCTTGGCCGGGGTCATAAACTGGCCCAACTGGGACTTGACCGTCAAGTCAATCCCTGCCGAAACTTTAAGACGATTATAATCAATCGCAGCCAACATTGTTTGAAAGTCTCATATTTTTATTAGGAACTGTTAAGAAATAAAGTTGACAAGTTTCGCGAAATATCCCGAAGTGATTTTGTGAATTGCCGGTAAGGCGCATACCTTCAGGTATGTAACGAACCGGCAAACACAAAGGCATTCGGAAGAATCGCGAATATGTAAAGGTTATTTTTTTACGGCTCCTTAGTACATAATTGTTTGCGGAAAACATAACTACACATAGTTTATAGCTTACTGTTTGATTCAATAAATGCAAGTTAAATAAAGTTGAAAATTCCGTCTTGAGCCTGTTTAAACTTTCCGATTTTTAACAAAATTAGCGTTAAAAAATATCTCGAAAAAATCTACGGAATGTCTATCGAGTACCCCATAGGTCCCATAGGCCCCATCAGCCTCAGTCGCTATTCCGGTTGGGCCGGCTTCTCATTGGGCGCGGAAAACTTGCCGTCGATGATTAGTTCGCCGGCGTTTTCCTGTTTCACGGCTTCAGGCAGAGGAATGAGTTTGCCGGCCTCATATTTGAACGGCACCGGACGCTGCGGCCTGCCCTGAGTTTGGATGCCGGTAAACAGCGCATTCGCCTTTTCGTCTATGGTCAGCCTGAGCCAGTTGTATTGAAAGTCCGCCAGTGCGATTTCGACAAAGCCGCAGTTCTCAAGCTCTTTATCTTTCGTTCCCGCCAGGCGGAACTTGTCCAGTCCGGACAGACGGATTACCCCGCCCTGCCCCGGCATGGTATACAGTAAAGCTTTGTCAATGTTCAGGCCGTCACTGTTCCTGCTCAACGGAATCGAACCGTTCAGCGTCCCGGTGGCTTCGACCTGGTCTAAACCGCAGAAGCGCAGCATTTCCGGAAGCTGGATGCCGCGGGCCGAAAAAGTAATCGGACCGGGGTTTTGATCCGTTCCCAGCCGGAACGCGTCATCGCCGCTGACCATGCCGCCCAGCCATTTGAACCGGCAATTTTCGATTAAAAGTCCTGAGGGCGACTCAAGTTGCACCCTGGCCAAGCCGTCTCCAAGTTCATAGCGTTCAAATTTAAGTCCTTTAAAATTAATGACCTGATGCGGAGCGCTCCGGAGATTGAACAGGTCATCAAAGGCACAGTCAAAATCAACTCCTTTAAGCGTTCCTCCGGGGAACCGCAGTTGCGAATCCCGGGCTTTAACCACCGCTGAACCCTGAACCGCGCCGCCGTCCATTTTCACCGAACCTTTGCTGCTCAACATTCCCTGAAAAGCAAATCCGGAAAATGACGGGAAAAAAGATTCCAGATCAAATTGGGGGGGCATCTTGAATTCCGGCAGGGTATATTCCATTTCCAGTTTAACGGGTTCCAGCGGCAGCGCGATCCGCCCCATATATGACAGATGAGCGCCCGGCAGCGGACGGCAGGCATAAGTGCCCTGGAACGCCACTTCGGCGTCACCGAATTCGATCTCGGCAGCAGCAGAACCGTACTCGCGCTCCTGCCAGATGAAAGAGTTTACTTTCAACTCTCCGGCGGAAGCCGCTTTCATGTCCGGCAGGGAAACGGGTATCCTGACGTCAATGCCTTTCAGCGCGATCTGCCGGTCCGGAAAGTCAACGGAAGCGCCGGTCACTCCGGCTTTTCCGGCAAAGGTTTCGCCATCATACTGCCCGGTCATGGCAATAGCCGGACAGTCCACGGTAAATTCGTCATTCCTTACCTTCAATCCGTTTACTTTAAATATCGGACTTACGGTAAAAACCCCATACTCATCTCTTTTGCTTTCCCAGTTCAGGTTAAACGATTCCGACTCAAAATCAGAATCGCAGGCAGTTCCCGACAGTCCCTTTACCGACATCTTGCCCGAAAATGTCCGCGGCATGAATCCGGAAGCGGCGCTGTCGCGGCTGAATTCAGTTTTGGCGGCGAGCCCCGGTGCTTCAAACTTCACGCTGCCGGACTGACCATGCAAACCGGAGACGTCAATATCGCTGTCCAGCCGGACAAACGCCGAAGGCCAGCTCAATCTCTGGTCGAAAACAAATTTACTGACCATTTTAAGCTCATCGGCTTTCGTTTCGCCCCCTCTGGCATTCAGCGTGATTGAACTCAAATCCAATCTGCTTTCGAGCGAATCCGGAACCAGTCTTGAATTTTTGACCAGCCCTTCAAACGTCAGGCAGGCAGAGGCGGAGCCGACATTAAAAGACTTATTGCTGAAGCTCACTTTGTCAAAAGTCAATTGTTCCTTCAAATTTCTCTTGGTACTGGCAGATATCGGGCCCCGGTCAAACATCCCGTCAAGGACGCCGTTCCATGCCTCAAATCCAGCCTCGCCGGAAGCAATATTGAGATGGGCAAGCCTGCCGGACAGTTTCTTGTAATTAAGGGCATAACCGTCTCCAAACTCCAGTTCGCAAACATTCTCAAGTTTGTCCGCGAGCAACTTGATATTTTTATCCGAGAAGTCGGTTTTCTCCATAACGCCGCGCCCGCTGAAACTGCGAAGCTCCCATTGCCGGTTTTTCCGCTGTTCAAACTTTAAAGTATTCTTCAGACTGCCATTCCGGAGATTGAGTTTACGGTCGTCCGCCGCAATATCAAACCGGGCAAATGCCAGTTCGCTGCCGCCGGAATATTGCCAGTCGCCTTTGGTATTCTCAATGTCTGCCGCCGCGTTGAATTTTGCGACATCCAGCTTGCAGCCTTCAATCATGCCGGAGAGCTTGCCGCAAGCTAAATCACCCCACATTTTCGCGGGAATGCTACGGCTGTTTTCGAAACCGCAATTCCAGTTTAAAGCCAGATCGTTCAGACTGAAATCCCAGCCTTTTCCGGCAAAAATCGCGGCAGGAACCCGCACCCCGAAACTAACATCGGAAGTTTTTGGCGCAACCTCCCGGTCCGGACATTGTAATTTCATCTTAGATTCAAAAAAAGCGACAGCGGCGGAAATCGTCCTGCCCCCGCCCGATATATTGATATCGTTAAGAGCACACCCCAATCCGACCTCTCCGGAAAAACCTTTGCCCGCGCCTTCGACTCTGACCTTGTCCGCCGCGGCAAAGATAAATATCTGTTCATACTTCATGAAGAACTCAAAGGTTTCAGACGGGGCGGAAACTGCCGGTGCCGGCGGCAGCATTTGGCTGCTCAACGTCCATTCCCCGGTCTTGCCGGACAACGCGACATTGAAGCGCCGCGCCATCACGGATTCAGTCAACGGTTTGATCTTATATTTCAACGCCGGAAGTATCTTTGCCGGTTCCAGCAGCATTTTGCCGTTAAAGTCTATCATCCCGTCGGGCGCGGCAAATTCGCACTTCGTCTCGCGGAAACTGAGCGGCAGCGGGGAACTGCTCCGGAAATCCGATACCGACAGCAGATATTTAAGGGAATCCTTGCTGAACTTGAAATTCAACGGGCGGTTGGAGCCGTCCGGAGTCAACTCATTGCAAAATATCAGGCGGTCGATTTTCATAGTGCAGTTGTCCGAGTTTCCATCGAACGCAAACGACACCACGCGGAACGGGTTGAACTCAAATGCGAAACGCCCTTTAATGGCAGCCTCGCCGTCTAGTTCAAAATTCCCCGGCAGTTTGATTATTTTCAGATATTCAAACAATTCCACGGCACGCCCCAGCGCGACATCCGCCGAAAACTCCGCGTCGGCAGTCTTGCCGGCCAGATTCAGCATGGTTCCGGCGGATATTTCCCGGCCGCGCCAGGACACTTTCAGGGCAATATTCAGCAGCGACCAGTCGGCGGCACGGGGCTCAAGCAACAGTTCAAAGGGCAGCAGATATTTCTTACCTTGCAGATTCATTTCCAGCACGGCGTCCGAAATAACGATTTTATCAATGCTTATCTTCCCGACGGTTCCATCCGGATTAAACATGCGTTCCTTAAACATGGCCGTGAGTTTTTCCAGATCAATGTCATTGATTATCAGCTTCTCCCCGGCAATCGAGCAGCGCAGATAAACGCCGTTCAGATCAATTTCCCGCAACTTTGCCGGAAAGTCAGGCAGAAAACTCATGATGGAATAACGAACTTTTACCGACTGGCATTTTAATGCGGGCGCGGATGCCTCGCCGATTACCAGCGAACCGAGGTCAGCACTGAACAAGCCGACATTCCTGACCGTGCCGGAGAACCCTTGAATTCCGGCGTCACGCAGCAATCCGGGCAGTATCCGGGTCTGAAAATAATCCGGCAAATAACTGTTGACCAACTCAAAATAAGCTCCGCCAATGGCGGTCAGCAGCACAACAGCAATCAAACTCGACAATATAATGGAACGTCTTGCAGACATGATAAAATTCTTTCAATAAATGTTTTGTTGTCCGGATGATGTCAGATAATCAGCTTCCTGCCGGACGGTGAATATTCGATGGTGCGGATTCGAATCCATTTGCCGTCATTGTCATAATAAAGACAGCCTTCAGAATCATGACCGAACTTACCGGAAGCAAAATCAGCCACCGCCGGAGGAAAAACCACCCAGTCGCCCCGCGACTTCAGCCTTTCCTGGTTGTGCAGCGCAATTGTTTCCAGCAGATCTTTGTAGCCGCCGCGCGGCTTGCGCGGCGGGCGGGCAGCGGCGATTTCGCGCAGTTGCCCGGCCGTTGCCCCCATCATATCAATCTCGCAGACCGGAGAAACGCCCAGCACCGGGCCGGAGTCCATTTCACCGCCGGCGCCGGTATAAGGTTGGGCCAGAATAACACTGCTGCGCAAGGTTGCAAGTCCGCGCAGTATGGCGTTCTCTATGGGAATGGAATGCAGACCGGCCAGCACCCGCCTGCCGTCTTCTTCTAAAGTAAGGTCGCCGGGATGAACGTTCAGACAGGGAAAATCGCCGGTTATGTTCGACAGCGAGACAAAGCCGGCAAGGATTCCGAACGAAATATCATATTGCGCCAATTTTTTCCGCAATTCGCCGGTCCACAGATCCCGGATGCGCCGGCCTGATTCCGTCAGCAGCGTCACACTTGTTTCGCCGTGCTTCAAATAAAACTCTTTTATGCTCAAAGCCACCAGCGGCAGGCTGAAACGTCCGGCGATTTCTCCAGCGCGGCTCTTTTCCGGAAAATCGGTAACGATAACCGAAGGAATCCACTTTCCGCCCAATTTCTCCCGAGTTTCCAGCAGACGTTCGGCATTGCTGCCGGTACCGCTGACGAAAATCGCGGCGCCCGGCAGACGCCCCGTTTCATCAACCTTATATGAACCCAATAAATTATTAATCACTTAAAACTCCCGATAAACAAACTATAATTCAAATCAAATGAAATGAAACAGTAATCTGCTGCTTTTTTCGAAATCTGCAAGTATTTTGCATAAAAAATTAAAAGTCTTGTTATTTTGGATTTGCGCCGACAGAGATATAATCTATATTGTATAGAAGAGGCTTTATTATAATTTGAGATCTTTTTAAAATATTAACTAAGGACGAGGACTTGTAAATGATTAAGTCAGTATTATCGAGAAAGTTTATCTTGGCGGCTATGGCAGTAGTAGTAACATCCAGTGCTTTCGCATTTAGCGTGCGGGACATGGCAACTCCGTATCAGGGACCGGAAAGAGATGTGATCACATTGATCATCACCTCCAACTACAAGAAGTCCCGTCTGCTGGCCGAATTGATCCAACGCGAAACCAAACAACCGATTCTGCTTTTGCCTGCCGGCGATCAGAAGGGCATATACTTTATGCCGGCGTCGGTCAAGAGACCGGCTCTGGAAATTAAAGAAGAGAACATCGGCAAGTTCGTAGGTTTAATCAACCCGCAGCAGATACTCGTTCTGGGCGACCGCGGTTATGTTCACCAGAACTATATTGATATGATTGACAAAAAGATGCCCGTGTTCGTTGTCAATGGCAGAGACTGGGTCATCAACGCCAAAAGCGTTGCCAGACTTCTCGATCTGAACAATCTGGCTTCCGACTACACCCGTCTTTACAATAAAATAGAAGGCGGCACCCTGTACAAGCCGTCTGAAACAGCTCCGGCGGCAGATACCGCGGCCAAACCTGAAGACGCCAAAACTGATGTCAAACCGGAAGCCGCGAAAGACGCCAAAGACGCGAAAGACGTCAAGGAAGAAACCAAAGACGTCACCGCGAAAGAAGATGTTAAAGAGCCTGAAATAAAGAACGCAGCCAAGAAGTAATTCACTTGACGGCAATTCGGAGAACGCATGTTTAACCTGTTTCAGTTGATCCGAAACACCTTTAGAGAATGTATTCGTGAGCCGATCTTTTTCATCCTGTTAATAACAGCGCTGACCCTGATCGGCCATTTTCCTTCGGTAACACTGTTTGTCTTCTCTGAACAGATGAAACTGGTGGTCGACAGTTCAATGGCCACCAGTCTGGTGTTCGGACTTTTTGCGGCAGTGCTTTGCGCCAGCCACACGGTTTCACGTGAAATGCGCAACGGCACGGTTCTGCTGCTGCTTTCCAAGCCGGTTTACCGCTGGACTTTTATTGTCGCTAAAATATTCGGCATTATCTCCGCGGTAACTCTCTTTGTATTCATCTGCAATGTCGCGACGATTATTTCCGTATATATTGCCAAAGATCAGTTCCAGTTGGACATGACGGCGTATTATATTTTCTTCAGTATCCTGATTATTGCGTCAACCATCGGCTGTCTGAGTAATTTCCTTTACGGCAAATCGTTTTCCTCCACCGCAATATGGATGATCGCGGTATTGCTTCCGCTTTATTGCCTGTATCTGTTCTCTTTTCAGGTGCGTCCGGATGAAATCATACTGAATGACTTGCTTGTTGCTCTGTCTCTTCTGTTCTTCTCGGTTGCGACCATGGCGACGATTACGGTAGTATTCTCGACCCGGCTGGAAATGGTGGCGAATCTGACGGTTTGCTGCGTGATTTTCTTCCTGGGGCTGGTTTCAAACTACCTGTTTCAGCGTCCCGACGATATGGGCAATTCCGCACTGCTCGATTTTATTTGCGGATTCTTTTATGCACTGCTCCCGAACTGGCAGTTTTTCTGGATGGCAGACGCGTTAGCCACCAGACAGCCGATTCCGGTATCATATCTGCTGTGGGCTGGACTTTATGTAATTCTATATATAAGCTTCTGCAGCATGTGGGCGGTAGGGGTTTTCCAGTCACGCGAAATAGCCAAAGATTCGCGCTGATTCTTTATTCCTGCTTCATTTTTCGATCGGTTCCAGCGAATCGGCATCAACTTCCACCGAGGCGGACTGGCCTAATATCTCGACATTCACACTTATAACCGTCTTGTTCTTGCGGTATTCGATTATTCCGGTAATGCCTTTAAACGGGCCGGTGCTGATTTCGACAGGCGTTCCGACAACGAGTTCCGGCTTGATAACGATATCTTCTTTTAAAACAAGTTCTTCAAACGCCCTGACCGCATCCAGTTCTTTCAGCAGTGAAGCTTCACTCTTTTCTTCGATATTAATTCTATAAAGGACCGCATTGGATAAAACAATGGTTCGGTAAATATCTTCAGACAACAGACAGAAAACATATCCGGGAAACATCGGCAGCATAAATTTCATGGTCCGTTTGCCGTAGTGGTGCAATTTCGTGAGCAATGGCAAATAACATTCAACACCATGCGCGGCACAATATTCTCTCAGTTTTTTTTCCTGCCGCGGCTTGGTTCTGACTGGCGTCCAGCAGAATCCAGCGCAATGTTCAAATTTCATTTTTGCTGCTCTCCCGACCATTTTTCATCCGGGGATCTGCCGCCCGGCACAAATTTGACATCATCACAAAAGTCATCTCCGATAATCTTTTTAATCTTCATGATAAGCTGTTTTTTAACCGGCCCGTTAAGTTCACGCAGCCAGGCGCTGTGAAAAACCTCGACATAAGCCACCCGGTTCTTAATATTAAGCGGCGAGGACACTGCCGCAATCTGCCGGCCTGATATAAGCTCCCATTTTTCACGTAATTTCATTATCTGCAAAGTTTCTTCAGACAATATTCTGCTTAAAATCTTTTCGGCGGTATCACTGACAGACACCGGACGCGGACAATATGCAACTATTTCCATATCGGCCCGGTTTTTGCCGTACCAGTCGCACAATACTTCATAAGTATTGTAAAAGCTTTTTTTCATTTTTCCCATATATTCCCTCAGTCCGGATGACATCATAAAATGTCAGGGCACAATCCTCCCCGGCTAGAACCCGCAGAATCGTACCGGCAGCATAACGGTGTGGAAAGCCAGTTTGAACGGCGCCACAAGCCCCAGCACCATGTTGCGGATACCGTCTGTAAAGAAGCCGAACGGAGCGCCCAGCGTGGCCTGAAGCACACCAAGCGGCAGCCGGAAGATGTCGATTATATCCATCCCCATATCCATAAACCCCTTCAGCCCGCCTTTAAGTCCGCGCAAAACATAAGGTTGCGCTTTCTCGGCGGCGGCTATCGCCACAGGAGCCAGCAGGGCGATTGTTATCGGATCCATGGCTTTGGCCTGCGGGGCAGGAAAAAGCATGAACGCCAAACCAATCAAAATTATCAGCAATATAGTTTTTCTCATCAGGCATCCCATCATTATGAAACAAGGATGAATATAAACCGGAAATTCATAAAAACAATAAGATTTTTTAACCCTTTAAATTAAAATTATTCTATGCTGTATTCCAAGTCAATGGACATTACCCGGCAGAGGCCAAAAACAACATGATTCCATTAAAAATTATTGGTTCTGCTTCGCTTTCCGCCAAAGCATTTCCATTTCCTCCAGCGAAGCTTCGGTAAGGGTTTTGCCGGCGGCTTTAAGCTCTTTTTCTATATACTGAAACCTGGTTTTGAATTTTCGCGTAGCGGCATTAAGCAAATCTTCAGGGGTGGCGCGGTCGCGGAACCGGATCAGATTCACCATGGAAAACAATGCGTCGCCGATCTCTTCATCCACATGTTCCTGATTGCCGGAAGCCATCGCGGCTTTAAGTTCCGCCAGCTCTTCTTCGATCTTTTCCATGATTTGCGCTTCCGAGCTCCAGTCAAAGCCATATTTGGCGGCTTTTCGCTGCGCGGCCCGCGCGGTCAGCAGCGCCGACAAACTCCGGGGAATGCCGTCCAGCACCGACTCCGGCGCAACGCGATTCTTCTTTTCGCGCTGTTTTATTTTTTCCCAGACGACCACCACATCATCCGCCGACTTGGCTTGAACATCACCGAAGACGTGCGGATGCCGGCGAATCATCTTGTTGATTATACCCGCAAGCACATCATTGAAATGAAAATGTCCTTTTTCATTGGCGATAACACAATTGAACACAATATTCATCAGGACATCTCCAAGCTCTTCACAAATCCCCTCCTGATCATTATTGTCTATCGCATCAATCAGTTCCGCGCATTCTTCCGCCAGATACAGTTTCAACGTCTCATGCGTCTGCTCTCTGTCCCAGGGACAACCTTCAGGGGAACGCAGTTTTTCCATTACTTTCAGCAGTTCCTCGGCGGAAACTCCTGCCTGATGTTCTTTCTTATCCATAATTTCACCTTGATTTAAGTATAGATGATGGTAACGCCATCGCCGCCGGGAATATTCCAATCTTCCCCAAACTCATATCCTTTGATATATTTGTTATTTTCGAGATAATCCCTTATCGCTTTCCGCAATTTTCCGTCGCCTTTGCCGTGAATGACCATCACACTCTTGCCGCGACGGGAAAAACAGATTGCCCGCACTTTACTCACGGCGTCTTCCGCTTTACAGCCGTGCAGATCAATTTGAATGTCATAGTTAAACTTCATCGGCTGCCTGATCCGTTATTTTGGGAACTTTCGTGTCAACTTTATAATATTAAAAAAAAATCTTCGAAGTTCAAGTATGATTAGAAAATAACCGCTTTAAAATTGACAAAACTGATTTTTTTATGCTTTTTTAAATTTTACGGGGTTTTCCTGCTTGCAAAAAAGACGTTATGAGTTACATTTTGTACCGCTAAATAAAAAGTGGGGGAGTAGCTCAATTGGTTAGAGTACCACCCTGTCACGGTGGATGTTGCGGGTTCGAGTCCCGTCTCTCTCGCCACTTATTTTTTAGCATGGTACCGCTTAATAGCGGGGGAGTAGCTCAATTGGTTAGAGTACCACCCTGTCACGGTGGATGTTGCGGGTTCGAGTCCCGTCTCTCTCGCCATTTTTATGCCCGCTGTATTGGCTTCATTCTCTCCATATTTTTCTAATCTGAATTATGACGATTCCTGATTCGCAGTCTTATCGTTACTTCTTTTTCTGAATACCCAGTAGGAACAAGCCGCCAGCAGTAACATTTCCATCCAAAAGTCCAGTAGTGGACCGCCATCAATTTTGACGCCGCCAACATTAACCCTGGCCGCTTCCTGCAGAGAAACAATGCCGTATTGCGGCCACAGTTCGGCATTTTTTTCAATGTGCAGCGAGCCTTTCATAATCACATGGTCCTTCCATAATGGCGGCATTTGCGAGTTGTTTTTGGGATAGACCGGAACCGTGTTATAAATCGTCACTGCCTGGCCGCTATCCCAGGACTTGCCGGTGACCATTAGTTGCGGCGGCGTGCCGGTGTCGTCGCGTCCGGAGATATATCCAGCCACCAGGACAGTCCGCTGATCCAGGGACAGCAACTCCGGCGGCAGTTTTTGCGCGGATTCGACCGTGCCTAAAGCCGCGAAATCGAACAACGGCAGTCGGGTCCGGGCGGCAACATCGGCGGGCTTTTCATCCGGGGCCTCGTCCGCCGCTGAAACTGCCTTTGCACCTTCCATCCGGTAGATATAACCCTGCGACGGCTGCGGGTCAATAATGAATTTTCCTGTGACGGCAACCGGCGCCAGGCGTTCTAATTTGACCGGCATCTTCATTTCCACCAACAGATATTGGTTATACTGCGGACGTGGGCCGTAGCAGCAGGTTTGAGTCGTTCGTATCAGGCAGAAAGTTTTGATCGAATTGCCCTCTTCAAGCGGGTACATGAAACCGATGCAGGTAACTTCTTTGCCGTTGAGTTTGCTCAATCCGGACGGACACGGCGGCGGCGATTGGGGCGTGTAGACCCATTGTTCCAGCAAAGCGAAATGCAGAATCGGCGAGCCTTCACCGGCTTGTTCTTTCTCTTCTATGCCGATGAAAGTATGCCCGAGAAGATTGGTTTCGATACGGACTACCGGCGCTAAACCGCCATTCTGCTGTAACCGTTGCAGCCGCCAGCGGTATTCCATGTGGTTGACGGCAATCAGCAGCAGCAATAACAGCAGCACGAAAAACGGCCACCGCCTCCGGCGGCCCCGGCAATTACTATTGACTTCTTCTTGTTTCATATTCTATACCTGCCAATCAATCCGGATCGTAGCCGTTTGGATATTCGATCCGCAGCGTCTGGATTTTTCCTTTGAATTTAATGGTGGCGACGGCGACGAATTTCCCGGCGTTCTTCAGCCACTTGGCGGAACCTTCGAAAGCTGAGCAGTCGCCAACTTTTTCCTCGGCCAGTTCATCGGGTTTGGCGACAAGTACAAGCTTTTGAGTGCCATTTTTTTGCCCTTCCAGCGTTACCGCCAGCGTAATCTCGCTATCGCCAACGCGAACGGCCTTGTCGGTATCGGTACCGCCGCCGACAAACCACAATTTCATGGTATTGCCGTCAATTCTTACTTCGGCGTGGCCGTTTTCGCAAGAACCGATGGCATTGAGACATCCGTGATGAATGGTTTTGTGAACGCCTTCCTTCACGTTCTCCATAGCCGTCATTGCCGTGGTCAGTCCGAACAGCAGGGCAACGGCAATGACCAGTTTTTCTGTCAGTTTATTAAACATATTCATTCCTGTGGTTATGAGATTGGAGTGAGGTTTTTTAAAACGCCAAGGCGGTATGCCTGAACTGCCGGAACCGCGCCGGCCAGCAGGCCCAGCAGTATCACCACCGGCAGAATATAGAGGTCTGCGGTCGAAACATACGCCGCCGAAAAACGCAGTCCGGTTTCCGCCCGGATAAATTCTCCGCCGATGGACACGATCAGATGTCCGAGCGCAATGCCCAGCGCCGCTCCGGCGGCGGACATGAACAGCGATTCGCACAACATCAGTCCCATCACGGTGCGCCGGGTCGCGCCGAGACAGCGCAGCAGCGCCAGGTCGCGCCGCCGTTCCCGCAGCGCCGACAGCAGCGCGATAAACAGAAACAGCAGCGCCAGCAGCGTCACCAGCAGCGCGATCCCCATAATCACCAGGTCAACCCAGCCGATAATGCTGAACAGCCGCGGCAGCACCTCGTTGGGAATCACCAGTTGCGCCTGGCTGGACTGGTTGATGCTGTATTTCAAATCCTGAATTCCGGGATGGATGACTCCGTTCCGGATGCGTTTTATTTTCAGATAAGCGCCGCTGATTTCGCGGTGTTCTTCGTTTTGCGCCATCTCCTGAACTTCCCCGCCATGTCCTCCCAGCGTGTAAAAACTTTTCAGCGGAATGTAAATGGCGCGGTCATGCGGCGTGCCGGTCGGAGCCATGATGCCGACAAAAGTGATGGTGTCGTTGACATGTACCGGATCGCCGGCATTGACCCCGCAAGTCGGGTTGAACGTCTTGCCAGGGGTAATGTTCAGCAGCCGGGCAGCCTCGTGACCGGCAACTGCTTCCTTGTTGCCGCTGAATGCCCGTCCCTGGCCGCCGTCGGCCGGCGCGAATGAGAAATGTTGTCCCGGCAGATATTCGAAAGAAGTAAAGAAGTTTTCGTCAATGGCGTTGACCCGGAATCCGGCGTAGGAATGTCCGGTGATGAACGGGATTCCCGATTCCACCACTTCCGAAGATAACACTTTCTTATAATAAGTCCACTTGACCTTGCCGGGCATTTCCTCCAGATGGTAAAGCGCGTTGAGCACGATCTGCAGCGGGGAGCCCTTGGGTCCGAGAATGGCGTCCACCCCCAGCCCTTCCTGTGTGAAATTGCGATGCGTCTGTTCCCGCAACGAAACCACCGAATCCAGCAGAGCCACGCCCAGCGCAATACTGACTATCGCCAATGCGGTGGAGAGCCAATGGTGGCACAGGCTTTTCAATACAATCTGCCGGAATTTCATTTTCCGCCTCCGTCCGCTTGCGCCCGATTGAGCTGCCGGAAGTCGATTTGACGTTCAAATTCCCGGGCAATTATGGTCTCGTGACTGACCACTACCAGCGCGCAATTGTGTTCACCGCAGGCTTCGCGCAATAAACGCACGACTTCACCGGAATGATGAGGGTCCAGCGATCCGGTCGGTTCGTCGGCCAGTATCAGCTTGGGCTTTTTTACCAGTGCGCGGGCAATCGTGACCCGCTGCTGTTCGCCGATTGACATCTGGGACGGATAATGATGGTGGCGATGCGCCAGTCCCACCCGTTCAAGCAGCAGCATGGCCTGGTTCCTGTCCGGCCTCGCGCCGGGAGAAAAGGTTGCGCCGATAAGCACGTTTTCCAACGCGGTGTAGCCTTGCAGCAAATTGAAACTCTGGAAAATATAGGAAAGGTTGCGGCCGCGAAACTTATCGCGCAAAGATTCGCTCATGCCGAACAACTCACATCCGCAGACTTCCACGCTTCCGCCGGTTGGCGGCAGCAATCCCGCCACAATATTCAACAGGGTGGATTTACCCGAGCCGGACGGCCCGAAAATTACCACCTGTTCCTGTGCGCCAATGGTCCACTCCGGAATTTCCAGCACCGGAAACGCTCCCGCTCCGGTACGATATTCCAGCAACAGTTCTTTTATTTTGACAATCATATTTTTAATCTAGATTTTTTAGAAGTTATGGATGATAATATATCATTGCCTGTTTCTTTCACCAGTCAATTTTCTTTCTGTCCGTCCGCTTCCATCGAACGGGCCAGTTCGGCGGCTATGTAACTATAATTTTCCAGTACATTCGGGAGCTGCGGGTCGATTCTTACAATTTTCGCGCCGACCGCCTGGGCAATCACAGCAGCGTATCTTTCATTGAATTGAGGCTGGACAAAAATTATTTTTACATTGTCTTTTTTTGCTTCGTTAATTAACGTTTCCAGATGCTTGGGGGACGGGCTTTTGCCGCCGGTTTCCACGGCTTCCTGAATCAGTCCGTAATGATTGCCGAAATAACCGAAGGCCGGATGATAAACCAGGAACTTTTTGCCTTTGTACGGGGCAAGCATTTTTTTCAGCCGCTCATCCAGAGCCTGTAGTTTTTCAGTGAATTTTTTGAGATTGTCCGCGTAATAACCGGCATTTGCCGGATCAGCACTTTGCAGCGCTTTGCAGATGTTCCCGGCAATTATCAGATTATTCGCCGGGGATATCCAGACATGAACGTCCAGATACTGGTCTTCATCAGCAGAATGATGATGCTCTTCACCTTCATGACTATGCTCTTCAGCCTCTTCACGTTCCTCAAATTGCTTGCAACTTTCAGATAACGCTATCCGTTTGACGCCTTCCGCAGTGTTTATCACCGGTATTTTGCTGCTTTGCAAAATATGCTTAAGCACCTGTTCCTCCAATGGCAGCCCGACGGCGAAAAATAATTTTGCCTGTTGCATCTCATTGACGTTTCTCGGAGTTGGAATATATGAATGCACATCTTTATCCTGCGGGATAAGGGAATTGGACATGATTTTGTCGCCGCCTATTTCTCCGGCGATGAACGCTACCGGCCCGATGGTGGAACATACAATCAGCTTTGGGCTGTCCTGATTACCGCCTGGAGACGGAACGTTGTCGGAATAACCGGCGGTAAACAGCGTTAAAATCAAAAAAGCCACGATCAATGCGGCAATATTTTTCATAATATTCTTCTTCCTTATAGTGTTCTTGTTGGTTAAATTTACTTATTGCAAATGGACTTCTTCTTAATTAATCACACAACCAGTGTAACCGGTTGTGTGGTGAATATAAATTAAAAATCATTAAGGATAATATTGGTCACCGCCCCATTCCATGATGAAATGATGGTTCGCCTGTCGTCCCGTCGTGGAATCGCCGTAGCTGCCGATGGTTTGTTCAAAATGCAATGTAGCGGCGTGTCCGTCGGCAAACAGATAATTAGAGGATGCATTGGCATGACGTTGTTTTTCGATATGGCCTTCCCACTCGCTGATTGGCTCCATGCAGTGATAACATTGATGGTAAAGCGCGTTCCGGTCATCGACATTGGTCGCATTGTCACCGCCGCGTTCGGCAAGGATGATGTAAAAGCTGGCATTGTGCAACTGATCGCGTTTTTTGGTGAAGGTAGTCATCGCGTTGTTCATATAGCTTTGCCTGACCTGCCACCAGTCGGTGGCGGGGTTGTAAGGCGGGGAATGGTCGGGAATATTGACATAATCAGCGCACTCCGGATGCTCGACAAATCCCGGAACTACCGCCGGGTCTTCGGGACAACGCAGATGTTTCGGCTGAAGACCATATGACGACAGGTAGCCATACCATTGCGGCTCAGGGTCGATTTCCTGAACGTTGGCATAGGTGCCGTTATGAACGACCGGATAGACGCCGCTCCATGCATCGCAGTAAGAGTTGATCGATAACCCGCATTGCTTCAGATTGTTAAGGCAGGTAGTGCATTTTGCTTTACGGCGCGCCGCATTTAGCGCAGGCAGCAGCATTCCCGCGAGAATCGCAATGATGACGATCACCACGAGGAGTTCGATGAGTGTAAAATTTTTAATTCTTTTCATAAATTTTCTCCTGAATATATCATGGTAAGCATAAACCGATTCCCTGAAAAATGCGGGAATCACTCCAGATCCGGATTGATTTTATCAATCGTGGACTGTAAAAATAAAGAGATTAGGAGAATATGACAGGCGGGGCGCGCGGGGAACCGGTAAAATCAGTTTCAACAAAAACAAAATTCAGCGGCGATAAGACTGCGGAATCCTGATATTTACACAGAACAATGGATGTTGAACCATTGGCGCAATACGTCAGAAACATGGATGAGCATATTGAGCAGGCATGTTCGGCACGTTCCAACTCGAAATCGCCTTGTGTTAAACATGGCGTATCATCAGTAAAGCATCGGCTTTCCTGCCTGGAACAAGTATCATGGTGATTATGAAAAACGGGATGCAAAAATTCCGCAAACAGCAACACGCTCATAGCGATTGCCAATGCTGAATTTCTGATTGTTGTTAAATTTATCATAATCCTCTGGTAATACAAAGTATTACTATACAATCAGGATGCACATTTGTCAACTGGTGAATCTGAAAAAATCAGGCGAGCGGCATTTTGACCTGGGCTATATCATCCGCATCGGTAAAAATCATAATCAGACGGTCTATGCCCAGGGCACAGCCTGACGATTCCGGCATCCCGGCATTAATGGCTTGAAGAAATTCGACCGGAGGCGGATATGGACGGCAGCCGCCGCGCATCCGGGCGGACGCGGCTTCTTTGAATCTGGCTTCCTGCTCCGCCGGATCAATAAGCTCGCTGTAAGCATTCGCGATCTCAACCCCGGACAGGTATAATTCCCAGCGTTCCGCCACGGTATGATCGTCCCGCTTCAGTCTGGCCAGCGCCGACCTGGACGCCGGGTAATCTTTCAAAAATGTCGGATGCCCCTGCCCCAGCCTCGGCTCAATTTTCGTAACCATTAATTCGTCGAACTGATCCGCGTCCATGGCGGCTTCCGGGGTTACTCCCGCAAAGCGGAGGAACGCCTCTCTCACCGTAATGATTTCCGGTTCGGCGGCGAAGTCAATCACCTGCCCCTGGTAGGAAAATGAGGAAGAGCCGGCGGCAAACATCGCCAGATGGCGCAGCATTCCGGCGGTGAAATCCAGAAGGTCATTATAATTCGCGCCGGAATGATACCATTCCAGCATGGTAAATTCAGGACGGTGTTTCCGGCCGAACTCCCCTTCCCTGAAACAGGCTCCAATCTGGTATATTTTTTCAAAACCGGCAGCCAGCATCAGTTTCATCTGCAATTCGGGACTGGCCCGGAGAAACATTTCTCCGGACTGCGGAGCTTCAATAAACTCCTCCGGGGCCGGGGCCTTGATCCTCACCGGAGTTTCCACTTCAGTGAAACCGCTGGCGTCGAAGTATTGGCGGATGGAAGAAATAAGCCCGGCGCGAAGCAGCAGCCGGGCTTTGATCTGTTCAAGCTGATAAACGCAATCAGGCTTTGGAGACGCGTTCTGCATACAGTCCGGTCCTGGTGTCAATCCTGACAAGGTCCCCGGTGTTGATGAACAACGGCACCTGAATTTCATAACCATTGTCAATCTTGGCGGTTTTCAACACATTGGTTGCGGTATCGCCCCTGGCGCCGGGTTCGGTGTCCGCGATTACTTTTTCAATGAATGTAGGCAGGGTGATTTCAATCGGCACACCGTTAAACAGCAGCATCTTGCACAGACTGTTCTCGATCAGGAAATATTTATCGCGGCCCAGCATCTTGGCGCTGACATGCATTTCTTCAAAAGTTTCAGCGTCGCTGAACACGTAGAAATCGCCTTCCGCGTAAGAATAGTACATTTCTTTTTCTTCAAGGTCAGGCTTGTCAAGTTTATCCGTCGGGCGATAAGTCCGGTCAATGGTGCTGCCGGTGATCATGTTTTTCAGTTTGCAGCGGTATAGCGAGGTGCCTTTGCCGGGTTTGCAGAATTCGAACTCTGTAATGGCCCACGGCTCTCCGTCAACTTGAACCTTCAAGCCCTTTTTCAAATCAGAAGCGCTGAACATCGGAATATCTCCATTATTTAATGTTAAAAAAATTAATGCCTTGTAATATATATCATTATAGCGTTTTTTCAAGCAAATAACTTGATTCCTGAAGTTTCGCAAAATCATCTCCCAAACACGCATATCCCGCTCTCCCGCACCCATTTTTGCATAAAAATCCAATAAACAGTAACACTTGCGACATTTTCAGTTGCTTTTCTTTAAATTTTATTATATAATCGTTAGGGAGGAGTTATGTGTATGGATATTGCGAAATACATCTCAGGGGCCAGACTTAACGTCAGGCTTGCCGGGTTGGTTCTTACGAACCGGATGCTCCGGAAAGTTGATTTTGCCCGCGGTTATGACACTGCCGCCAATACTTATGACAGCGAATGGCTCTGCATTTTGAAACCGGTCACCGACCGACTGCTGGGAATCCTGCCGCCATTCCCGCCGGGGGAAATATATGATCTGGGCTGCGGCACCGGATACACGACTTTTACCCTTGCCCGGCGGTTCCCCGAACACCGCATTAACGCGATTGACATCTCATTCGGCATGCTTACCAAAGCTTCGCATAATTGTCCATCCGCATTTTTACACCATGCCGACAGCTTGCAGTTTCTATCCCGGCAGGCGGCGGAAAGCGCCGGCGGAATCGTCGCCGCCTGGTCGCTCGGCGGTTCAACGGATCTGCCGCTGGAGATTGCCGAATGCCGCAGAGTTCTGAAAAAAAGAGGCTCTTTCGCCTTCATCATCAGTCTGGCGGATTCCATGACTCCGATATTATATGCTTTCCGGAAATGCATGTACCGCTATCCGGAAAAAGTGACCAGGGCGTTATTGCCGCAATACCCCAAAGACTGGAATACGCTGAAAAAGATGCTGGATAAAAATTCGTTCAGTACCGTTTGGATGGAAGAAGACAGAATTGACATCAAGCCGGGCGACTCGATGCGTCCGCTCGCCTGGCTGCTCAAAACCGGCATCCTGGCCGGATTTGAAACCGTTCTGCCGCTGCGCACCGATAAAGCGGTGGCGGAATATTTCGAACAGGAACTGCTTGCCTCGGAAATCCCGATCCAGCATCATTTCATCGCCGCCATTACCCAACCCGTTCCCGATCACTCGTAAATGTCCAGTTGAACTGTGCTGATTCCCAAAGCGGATGCCAATTTATCCAGCGTTGCTTTTTGATTGGTTTTGCTGTTTTCAATGGCGGAATAAGAGCCCTGGGTAATTCCTATCTTTTCCGCGATCTCTTTCTGGGTTTTCTTAAGGCAGACCCGCCAGGCCTTCACGATAGAACATTCATGATCTACCATGTAGCTTACCACTTCATGCGGAATTGTTTCAGATTCAGCTTCCTGGGATAGCTGATGACTCAATTTTTTATAATCTTGATAAGGCAAAACCCAAACCGCATAAGTCGGAACGTTGTTTGTCTTTATAATTTGTACGTTATTCATAGCCAATTCCTTGTTTTTAATAAGTTCTTTCGTCCCTTTTCTTTACTTCTTCAATCACCAAAATAACCAACGTTTCTTCCGAATTGAACAGCACCCGGTAATTGCCGACTCTCAAGCGGTGACTGTATTGATGATTAACCAACTTTCTAACATTGTGCCAGAAACTTTCATCGCTTTCAAGCGAACTGACTGCGTCTTTTATTCTTTTAACATCCTGTTGCGGTATTTTAAGCAATTGTTTAACTGCTTTGGTTCTCCACTCTATTTTGTGATTCATGTCACTCCGGCTCTGTTTATTGTCTCCACTTATTTAATATAATGAAAATATTGATAAAAAGCAAGTAAATATTGATAAAAATATTGAAAAGTAAAAAAAACAAAAAATAATTCACTTTTAAAAATATTAACATAAATTTGCATTATTCAACTGCGGAAGTTAGGTTTATTATTATTGCAATCAATAACACAAGGGAGAAAAAAATGATTAAGCGAATCGCTCATTTGTGCATAATCAGTAAAGACCTGACGGCAACAGAAAAATTTTATACCACCGCCCTGGGCTTGAAAAAAGCATTTTATTTTCTGCGCAACGGCACGGTTACCGGTTTCTATCTGGCGGTGGGCGACGACAGTTTTATTGAGGTATTTCTTACCGATCAGACGCCGGACGGCAAATCTTCCGCCATCCAGCATTTCTGCCTGGAAGTAGACTCCATTGATGAGATCGCCGCGCGTGTCAAAAAGGCCGGATATGAAATCTCGGAGAAGCAGCTCGGCAGCGATAAAAGCTGGCAGGCATGGATTATCGATCCCAACGGCGTAAAAATCGAGCTGCACGAATACACCTCCGAAAGTTCGCAGATGACCCGCGCCGACATCAGCCATTAATTCATATAAAGAGTACCGCAAGCATTCAAGAGAGCGGGGTAAAAAATAGGTTCTTTTGAGACAGTTCCCAAGGGGGGTAATATGATTTTATTGAAACGGCTGGCCATATTGACACTATGCACGGAGTTTTCGGTGACTTTGTATGCCGCGGAATACAGGACGCTGGAAGATGCGGTCAAAGCGGCAGAGATCCTTGTTGGAGAAAAATATAATACTCCCATATCTAAAGAAGTGGCCACCAATAAAATTATACAGATAGTTAATGATGCGGCTTTATCAGACGATCAGAAAATTGAAAAGCTGAAGGTGTTTATTCGCCTTGCTGCCGGGCAGGAAACATTCAGCTCAGCGCCCGATAGTCAAGTTTTAGATATAGACCCGGAAAAATCTGTTGAATGGTACCGTAAAGCTGCCGAACAGGGCAATGCGGATGCTCAGTGTTGTCTTGGCTGGTGTTATGACAGGGGGTATGCTGTCGCTAAAGATCCGTTGAAAGCGGTTGAATGGTACCGCAAGGCCGCGGAACAGAATAATGCCAAGGCGCAGTTTTTCCTGGGGCTTTGTTATGATAAAGGCGCAGGTGTTGTCAAAGATCCGGTGAACGCTGTTGAATGGTACCGTAAAGCTGCCGAACAGGGGTTGGCGGCGGCGCAGTATAATCTCGGGATTTGTTATGATAAAGGTGAAGGCATGACCAAAGATCCGATTGAAGCGGTAAAATGGTATCGCATGGCGGCGCAGCAGGGGCTGCCGGTGGCGCAGTATACTCTCGGGAGTCGCTATGAATATGGCATCGGGGTTGCCAAAGACACGGCTAAAGCGGTAAAAT
This sequence comes from uncultured Lentisphaeria bacterium, assembly GCA_903831825.1. Taxonomy (GTDB): domain Bacteria; phylum Verrucomicrobiota; class Lentisphaeria; order Victivallales; family Victivallaceae; genus CAIPAT01. The sequence goes on from CAIKZE010000226.1 coordinate 23,392, forward strand.
GGTACCGCAGGGCAGCAGATCGAGGGTTGGCGGCGGCGCAACAGGCGCTTGAAAGATTAGAGTAATCCGGACCTTCAATAATTGAGATTGTCTGGCTTATCACTGCTTTTTGGTTCTGCACAAGGTTCGCTATTCAAAATCTTTAAGGAGCTGTAAAGAAATAAACTTGACAAGTTTCGCGAAATATCCCGAAGTGATTTTGGGAATTGCCGGTGAGGCGCATACCTGAAGGTATGCAACGAACCGGCAAGCACAAAGGCATTCGGGAGAATCGCGAAGATGTAAAGGTTATTTTTGTACGGCTCCTAACTTGAAACATCCCCTTTTTTTGATTTTTTTATTTTCCGTTAAAAGGATATTGGCGCATTTTGCGTCATATTATACAAAGAGGTAATAATCGTTTGAAGTGACCGGTAACATCATATATGGATGAAAAAGAAATAAAGCAACTGCTGGCGGCAGACGCCCCGGAGGGCGTGGCGCGGATTTATGACTTTGCCGGACAGGAATTATACGGTTATCTGGTCGGCCTGACCGGTTCCACGCATGACGGCGAAGAGTTGCTGCACGATTTGTTCATCCGGATCGTCGACAAACAGGAAAAACTGGCGGCGGCGGTCAACCTGAAAGCGTACTTGTTCCGGATGGCCGCCAATCTGGCTTACGACCGGTTGCGATATAAACAGAAACAGGCGCACGGGTTGGAAGATTACGCGGTTATCCTGGAAGCGGATGAGACAAACGAAATATCCGGGGAAGAACAATCCAAACTGAACCGGGCATTGGCGGCGTTGCCGCAGGAACAGCGGGAGGCGGTGGTGATGAAATTTTTCATGAAAAAGACGTTTGGAGAAATCGCGGCGCTCCGGGGATGTTCCGAAAATACGATCGTCAGCCGCTACCGGTATGCGCTGCAAAAACTCAAAGCCTTCATGGAGGACGAAAAATGAATGACGACATGGAAAAATACTTGAGCCGTTTCAAACTGCCGGAACCGTCCGCCGGCTTGCGGCAGCGGATTCTGGACTCGGTAGAAACATATCAGCAGCAGCGCGCCGCGATGTCAATAAAGTTCGTTTTCGGCGTGAAAATCTCCTTATCCGCGGCCGCAATTATTCTGGTTTCAATTATTCTGTTGAATTCACTATCCTTTTCCCGGCCGGGACCGGATATGAAGAAATACGAGACGGCAATCGAACAGGTGACTCAGTTCGGCGTCTCACGGGAAAGTGCGGCATCCATGCTCATCGTCTGGGATGCCGCCCGAAAAAACGGCGTAAATCAAAAACCATCTATCATAGGAGACTTGCCATGAACCTGCCATTAATCTCGTCTGAAATGTTGAACTTCATTATTGCCTGCCTGGCGGCCCTGGTCGCCGCCGGGATAACGCTTTACCTGAGCTGCCGCAAGTTTAAAAACCCGAAAACCAGAAAACGCCAGATTATTTTCGCGTTGTCTGTGGTCGGGCTGATCGTGGCCTATCTTTTATTCTATGCGGTCTCCAGCCTGACCGGACGTTATCAGGCAAAAACACAGTTGGCCCGGATGGAAGCCCGGGGAATATCGACGACTTTAAAAGACATTAAGCCGCCGTTGCCGGGGAAAAGTTCCGATAATGCCGTTCAGTATTATGAGGCCGCCAAAGCCTTGATGAAGTGCTCGTCATACGAGACGCTGAACGAGCGTTACATGTCAAATGACAATCGCCGCATTGCCTATACGACCTGTGACGTGGCCCGCTGGAACCATGCGGATCAGCAGGCGGCGCTGCAACTGCTGTCCACTAAAGAGATTGACCTGATCTTCGATTTATTCCGTCAGGGGGCGCGGAAACCGGTGGCGGTGTATGACCGCGACTACAGTAAGGGCTTCGCTACTTTGCTGCCGGAACTGAACACCCAGCGGGCTTTATTCCGGTTGCTGCATATGAAAACCAGCGTGTTGGGGCTGGACGGCAAACCGCCGGCGGGCTATGCCCTCATCCGTGACGGGCTTCTGGCGGTCAAACAACTCGAAACCGACCCGACCCTCATTGCGCAATTAGTTAATATTGCCTGCATTGCCATTGATCTTGGTGCGATGAACTCATTGCTGGCGCGTTATGGCATCGACAATCAATCGGCCCGGCAGTTGCTGGAGGCGCTGGCGCAATTTGATGTTAATCGCGGCATGATTCATGGAATGGACGGTGAACTCATGCTGACAAGCGACTTCTTTGAAGGGACTATGACCGGCAAAAGTGGTTATAAAGAAGAGAATTGGATGGTGCCATGCTTCCAGGGGAAAATATGGGGCATGAAATACGACCAATTTCCGATTAAGCAGGCAATGCAAGTCATATCCGGGCCATTCAACTATTGGGATTATAATTATTATCTTACCAATATACAGGAAATCAGGGCGTTATTCCTGCAACCGTATTGGCAGTTAACGGACAAAATTAATGCTCTGAAAGTTGTGGAATCGAATATCCCGTATCGTTATCCAATTTCTAAAATGATGCTGCCGGGTTTGGTGGCTGCAAGAACTAAAACTGCCCGCATCGATTCTGAAATTATTGAGGCGCGGCTGAGCCTGGCGCTGCATATTTACAAAAATGAGCATGGAGCGTTCCCCGACAAGCTGGAGCAGCTCACTCCGGAAGTCCTGAAAGAAATTCCGGTCGATCCGGTTAACGGAAAGCCGTTCGAATATCGCCGCGACGGCAATACCTTCATCCTCTCCAGCGTCTGGTTTAAGGAAAAAGCTGAAATGGATAGAAAAAGTGCGGTCAAACGGGGCTGATCCGCGTAAAAAATCTGATCCCAGCGGCGTGAAAATAGAGTTGCACGAATACACTCCCGAAAGTTCGCAGATGACCCGCGCCGACATCAGCCATTAATTAGTACCACAAGCATCCTGCTTGCGATTTCTCCGAACCGCTCAAGCTGGAAGCTTGAGGTACTTTATTAATCAGCTTGCCAGCATGCCGCCAGTGCTCTTTTTATTGAAGTCCAGCGTGTAGTCAATACTATTGCCGGATACGGCATTGACTCTGACGTAATAGGTTCCGGCGGCAAGATTGGCAGTAATCATATCTTCAATTACTCCCGTTTTTGCCGATGCCTGGAGCCGTCTGCCTTGAGCGTTGTACAGCGCCAGATCCGCATTGCCGCCAGTCATATCCAAATGCAGCGTCAACAGTGTCGGAGTCGGCAAATCAAGCCTGTAGTAATCAGCATTGTCGCCCAAACCAACCCACCCGGTCTCCGGTGTCGCATCCTGGATTTTTGCCGCGGCAATAGTATTTCCCGCGTTATCATGGGTGTCTCCGGGGAAATAACTGATTTGATTGGTCAGGGTATAAGCCGCGATGTTGCTGTTATTGACGGCCGCGACTTTTACATAATAGGTGCCGGCCAGCAGGGCTGCGTTGTTTATCGCTTCATTGGCGGTTCCGGGATTCGCGGAAGATTTCAGCAAAGCACCGGAAGCATTCAGCAGATACAGATTCGCATTGCCGCTTAAACCGGTCAAGCCCAATGTCAACTCGCCCGCATTGGTCATGGTAATTTTATAAAAGTCGGCAGCATCGCCAAAGCCGACCGCGCCGGCAACAGGCGCGGCGGAAAGCGGCGACGCATTATTGATATTGTTGCCCGCCGGATCGCCGGCGAAGCTGGAACCGCCGGACCAGGCGCTATAGTTCCCGGAATTATCCTCAGAGCGAACGCGCCAGAAGTAGCCGCTCTCGGCCAGGCCGGTGAAATTTATCGAACTGGTTACAGGCGATGCCGTATATTCAGGACTGCTGAAATCCGCGTTGTTGTCCACTTGGACTTCGTACTGTTCAACGCCGCTGAGTTTATCCTTTGCATCAGCCCAGTTCAGCGCCACGCTGCTTCCGGTAACGGTTCTGGTCAGCTCTGACGGTGCCGACGGCGCGATGGTGTCCACGACAAAGCTGTTGCCGGTACTCCAGGCGCTGTAGTGCCCGGCTTCATCCATGGAGCGAACATCCCAGTAATACTTTCCGTCGGCCAGCACATTGACGGTTGATGCGCTGCCAACCGGGGCCGCCGCATATTCCGGACTGCTGAAATTCGCATTGTTGTCCACCCGGATTTCATACATCCTGACCCGGCTGTCGGCATCGGTTGAGTCAGCCCAGTCAAACGCCACGCTGCTTCCGGTAACCGCCCGTGACATGCCGACAGGCGCGGTCGGCGGTTGCGTATCAGCGCTGAATACCGCGGTCAACTGTGCGGTGGCATTGCTGCTGCTCAGGTTTAACGACAGTTTATTGCCGTCAGAGAAAACATAGCTGGAACCAACAAGCAGGCTGGTACTCAGATTGTTGTAATTAATTGTAAAAACATTGCCGCTCATCCCGGAAAGATCAGCTCCGGACGCCAGAATATACGAACCTTTTGCCGCATTGTCAACATTCAGCGAATAGATTTGAGTCCAGGTGCCAAGGATCCCTCCCTTGACAGTTATCAGTGCATCATCAGTTTTAGCATTGGACAAAACGTAAGACAACTTTGTCATGCTGCTGAGAGAGTCGGTATTATCCAAAGTGACATGGCCGCCTGAAACATTCAGCGAACCGCTTACAATGCCGCCCGAAGACACATTCATGTTTCCGCCGACATTGACCGTGTCGTCAGCGGCGGTTCCGCCGGAAGCGACCGTCTGATAACCGCCGGAATTAATTATACTGTTATTAGTCGTTCCCGCGGCGGAGACAAACTGGCTGCCGCCGGAGGAGACAATGGTGCCGGACGTTACGCCGCCGGAGGAGACAATCTGGCGTCCGCCGGAACTGATGATATTACTATATGTTGTACCGCCGGAAAAAACAGTTTGAGTGCCGCCCTGCACCGGTTCTCCGGAAACCGGGTCATAATCATTGATGGTAAACGTCCTTTTAAGGCCGACAACCTGTGACAGCCAACCGTAGATGTTGGACCCGTAATCAACAATGTAGCACTTGCTTCTGTTGTTCCAACTGACCGGGCAATAACGGATAACATCCGGCGCGGTCCGGCCCTGGCCGGAGTTATCGTCGGAATCGGAAATCCAGACCCCGGTATAGTAGTTTTTATTACTTTTCGCCAGGCTGTCATTATATGAAAAGCCCCAGCAGGTGACGGCATGCCCGCCATTGCCGCTGGTCCAATAAATACCCAGTCCGCAAACATCCCCTTCTTTCAGGAAACTGTCCAGGCTGCTCATCGCCGTTATTGGTCTTGTATCCATTTTGAGATAGTTTGAAAGCGACAGGGAAGGAAACAAACCGCCGCCGCCGTATGCTTTCAACTGCGATAAGTTTGAATAACCTGCATAGTCATACCGCCCGGTCAAAAACCATTTGATTCCGGCATCAATAAAGCCGCCTTTGTCCGTAAAATATTTCTTATAGTAGTCCAGCAGGTCATCTTCGATCGAAACCGTCAGGCTGCCGGTGTTCTTACCCCATCCGGCCCAGTACAGCATGTTGGAATCGGTCGCCGCCCAGCAAAGATCAATATCGCCGACGCCTGACTTCTCGGCGTCAATGGCCCGGAGGCTGGTATTGTCGATACGGTAATTGCCAGCCCCGTCTGAAGCTCCGGAAAGGGTCAGACTGCTCAAAGCTCCATAGCCGGAAATATAACTATTGACGGAACCGGTGACCGGCGCGGACTCAACCGCGTTGCCGGACGCGGACGAAATATTGTATCCGGTTGGATTTTCTGACGTGCTTTTAACTGCAATATTCACGAAACCCGCAAACGCCGTTTCACTGGCGGCAGCGGTGATATTGGGTTCAACCCCTGACGCGGAATTGGTTTTAACCCCGGCATTGCCGTTCAGGAAAGAGACGGCGGCGGCAGTTGGCGCCGGAGCGGCAACAGGGCTGTCCAATGGCAGCGTTAAAGCGGCGGCGGCAATCAGGTCATCACCCCCGGCGGCAACCGCGGAGGAGTTAAAGTCTTCGCCGGCTGCCGGCCGGCTTTCCGGAACAATGTCTTCAGGAAAAACTTTATTCTGAGCGCTGTCATTGTTCTCAATGTCAGTGATGGCATTATTTTCCGGCGCGTTGGCGACGGTTGGCGCCTGCCGGCCGCTGACGCTGAAAGTGACGCTTTCCGGTGTGCCGCCGGCAATGATGTATTGAAACCCGGTGTTAACAATTTCGCCGCTGAAGGCCAATGGTGACATGCTTGAGTCGAACGCCATTTTTCATTCCTTTCGCTTATTATGGTTTCTGCATAACCTGAATGGATATGGTTTTTAATGCGAGAGCATTAATGATACTACTATAGTATAAACTATATTATCTGCGAGGAATTTCAATCCCCAAAAGAGAAAAACAGGTCTGAACTCATCTGAGAGGATTTACTCTGATTCACAATCTTTAAGAAAGTTAATTGGAAGGATAAGTTCAAGTCGGAGCGTAAAAAACAAGTAAACCGTGAAACCTGGAGCGGCCATTTTCGCTATTTATCAGATCCTATAACCTCTAAAATACAGCACCCCAAGTTGCCGAACCAGTTTCTGCGGATACCGCTCGAAAATTCAGCCGCGGAAATAGTTAAACGCTCACTATCGGCAAGCACATCTTTAACCATAAATTCACCAATTCCCTCCGGCAAATCATCAACATGGATTTCAAAATCGCTGATTGAGGAGTGATTTTTGAACAGACAGATAATTCCGTTTCCGACTTCATTAAATCTGGCAAAACCATCCCATTCGCCCGGCTGAACATACTTATCGCGGCGCAATTTGATGAACTTTGTCATCGGTCCCCGACTTATAATGCCATGAATCACTGCTGTAACCCGGCGGATGACGGACAAATTCTCAGACGTTATCCTGCGCAGGTCTCCGGCTACCAGCGGAGTTCCCACTAACGCGGTCAGCAGATGTTCAATATCATTCTGATTTTGGAGGCAGATCAGACTGCCGAGCAGGCGTTCAGGCGGCATCAACGTAACATAGCGGTAAAGCGTATTCCTGATCTTCAACGCGTCAAGGATATGCGGACGCAGCGTATTCATGTTGGAAATGTGATGCAGTTCGGAATATTCCAGCGCGGCAATGCTCGGACGATCCAGACCGAACGCCTCAAAACTGAAGTCGACGATCAGATCCGGATATGCTTGCTTTAACGCGTTCCGGACATATTTCAACCCGGCGTACTGTTCAATGACAGAATCCCCGAACCCGCGATGATATTCATGCTGTGCGGATGAACAGCCCGCCTCGCACATGTCGTACGGGCTGACAATGCTGCTGGAATCAAGCTTGAAATAACCCACATTGTACTCGGCGGCCAATGCCGCCAGCTTGCGGGCTATCACCTCGCGATGTCCCGACGCGAAACACATCACCCGGCGCTCTCCGGTCAGCCCGAATTTCTTGGGCATGCCGTCGGCACGGATGGCGGCAAACTGTGAATTTTTACCGGCATTGCCGTAATCCGTCCCGATGTTGAGCCACAGGCCGAAACACATGCCGCACGCCCGCACCTTGTCCGAAATAACTTTCAGTCCGTGCGGGAACTTGACCATATCCACCGCCCATTCGCCATCCACGAACCAACCGTCGTCCAGCACAAAGCTTTTGAACCCCATGCCGGCGGCGCGGTCGATCAGGTCGAGCAGCAGCGCCTCATTGATATCTTTCATAAACGGCAGCCAGGTGCAGTACATGAAGCCGCCATGGTCCACGGTTGCCGGCAGACAGGAGCGGATGTAATCGCGAAAACCATTTCTGACCGTATCGTCATCGTGCTTCCCCTGGTACAGGAAAAGCATAGCCCGGTCGGTGGTGAACACATCCCCCCGGTTCAAATACTTGTTGACCGGCGGACATTCGATATTGTAACCGGTGGAAATCGCGGTTTCCCGCCAATGCGGATAGCACAAAAAATATTTCAAGGGACCCGGCGCGCTGTTGCCGATAAACATACCTTCACTTAACACGGGATGGTGCAGTTGGATCACATCCTCGTCCCCGGTCAGTGCAAACATTGGCTCCAGCCGGGCCAAGCCGAACTGCTTGTAAAAATCAATGTCCACAAATTCTCCCGGACAGGCATTGACGATTTCAAAGATAATACCGCTGACGGCGAGGTCGTCGATGCCGCTGATGATTTCCAGCCATTTCGACGTACCGCAAAATTGACGTTTGATCTCGTAATAAACGTTCACTTGCACGTCAATCTCCGTAATTTGCAGTGAGATTTTGAGCTGCTCCACATCCGCGGCAACAGTCAGCGCCTCGGCCTTGACCAGGGATAAATTATATTCGCGGGACGAAATATTGCCGTCGAGAATATGCACGGAGCATTGTTCATACCCCAACAGAGTACGGTTTTGAAGGCGCAGCATAAATTCCGCAGCCGCCGCAGGCTTGGCATATTCCCGCCCGGAGATTTTATTGTAAAGCGAAACGGTGTGCAGCCCGCCGCCGTCAAACATGATTTTTCTGGAAATAAAATCATTTTCCAGCATAAACGCCATCCCTTCAATTTTAATCATATCCATAAAATAATCCTTTATAATTTCAAAAAAATCTTCAGCCACGATGAAGTTACAGTAGTGATTTGACTTATTTCTTTATGCTTTTAATAACGATATAGTTTAACAGGAAAAATGGAGGACCGTTTGTACTTCCTGTATCTTCCAGCGAACGTATGATAAGGATATTTTCACCTTCCTTGAGGTATTTGGCGGCAATATCCAATTTATGAATTCCCCATTTGAAAGCTTTAAAAGGATTGGGGCCGGTAAAAATTTGATTCCCATTTACCTCAATTGCTATTTTGCATGGATCCTTCGCGTCATGATCTTGACCGCATACCAGCATTTGATAAGCTTGCATCGGCGGTGTTTCCAGCTTGAATGACGCTGTCATTTCTTTGTACGGTGAGCTTTTGCTGCGAATACCCGTGCATAAGCGGTTCTCTTCCTGTTTAAAATTATAAACTATCGGATTTAATCCGCCCGAAAAGGAAAACGGGCTGAAGATAATATCCTGCATGGAATTGAAGTCAACTTCCCGCTCTGCCGTTTTTACGATTTCCTGAAACTTTTCCCCAAACTCCCGCCCCATTGTTTTTTGCGCTGCAACAACCTGTTTTTCAAAAGTATTTGCTCTGGCTGTCCAGTCCGCGAAACCGGTATAAGCTTTAAACATCTCGGCATTCTTTGTCTGCATTGCTTCAGCCCACAAGCCGTTTAACAGGTTAAGGTCTTTTTGTATCTGCGGCAAATCCTTTACAGCGCCTGGAGTTGCTTTAAAAGAATACTTCTCCAATTTGGCTAACGCCTTATTCAGCTTTTCAAGCAAAGGAACGTTCTCTTTGCCGACCAATTTTGCGGACGCCTCAAGCGGAGCTTGAACAGGATTGTATTTGGAAGGATTCCACAAATAGTCCGATTCAGTGATTAGAAATGACGCAAAACAGGGCAGCGAGGTCAGTTGACAGAAGTCAACCGCATCATAAAAACCTTTATAATGCTGCTGCCATACCGCAATCGGGTCAGTGGCATAATGGTAAGTATGGATATGAGAACTGCCCGTTTCATTCATTGTCATAAGCGGACGCCGTTTGATGCGTTCAACAATCCAGTCAACATGTGATTTTTCCACTTTCCCCGCCCAGACGCTTTTTCCAGTCCAGTAAATCTTTATATCTTCGGGCAGGCGTTTGCCTATTGCGTAGAGATATTCGTCACGGCTTTCTCCGTACTCCCTGGGCTCATAACCCGGCCCCCAGTAGAAAGGCGGACAAAAGTTCATCTCAAAATCAGAATTTCCCTTTTTAAATTTATTATACACCTTGTTTACAAAATAAATGTCCGCTTCCCGCGCTGAACCGAAATTCTTTTCGTCTGCTTTGCTGAGGGGAAAACGTATATCATCATATGCAATGGTAATTCCGCCTCCGGCATTGACAATCGGAACCATATATTCAAGCAGCGCATTAAACTGCTCGTCGCTCTTGCTGTCTATCTTTTCAGGATAATTGTTTTGGGGATTATTATAAAGGGGCCTGAAACCTACCTGCCATTTTATGCCGAGCGGAGTCAGTTTTTCACCTAAATGTTTTACCGCCGCAAGCCACTCCGGCGGCGGCGCATGGTCAAACCAGTAATTGCCGTAATACTTGCTCATCCAGGCCGGTTTTTCAGAAATAAGCATTGACGGATAGTAAAATAAAATATTATTCAATTTAAATGCAATCGCAAAGCTCGAAGCCTGGTCAGGATTGCCGTTGCATAACCACATGCCACGGTAATTATATTGCGGCCAATCCACACAGTTAAATTCTTTCATGACCGGCTTCCCGTCTTGACAAGTCATCATTTGCACCATTGATACGATGGCCCAAAGCGCCCCCAACTTATCGCTGCCTGCTGCGACAATAGTATTTTTATCCAGAATCTTTACCGTATAACCTTCTCGTTTTTCCGGAGCTTTTACTATCGTTTCTGAATTGGGAACTTTTACTTGCCCCAAGCCGATATATATTCTGGTTTCAGCAGTATTTAAAACCTTGCCTCCCGCCAGTTTAATTTTTTGTTCAAGATACTGAATCGGTGAACTGTTTGCCGCAAAATTATTGTCTGTAATGATTGCGATGTTTTCAAGGCTGATATAAGCGTCAGGATATTCCACCTGCCGCGGGGTCGGCATAATAACCCCGGTATATATTGGAATTTTATCGTAAGCTGATGCTTGAATCTGCAAGCCTTTGTCAGGGGGAATGCCAGGGTTCCGGGTAATGGCTTGCCCGACTTTTATATTATTCAGGTAAATTTCACTTTGGTCGGCTAATGAAACACTGCCGGTGGTAAATTGCAAGGAGCTCATATCGCCCGGTCCCGCGGCATGGGAAGCCCGCTGAACAATAAATTTCTCATTTTCAATATTCTGCACAGTTATTTCATAGCGCGCGTCAAAACGCTCGATTATAACCCGGCACCAGACATTCCGGGGAAATTGTCCATAATCGCTGCCGCCGGTTGTGCTGTAGGGAAGACCGGCGGCGTCTAAAATACGCCCGTGCGGCATTTTTGCGCCGCCGTAATAAAAATAAGCGGGCCATAAGTCCAAACGGGCGTTTACAACAATTGCGGGATTGTTAATCATCGTGAACCAGGGGCTGCCGTTGAGTTTTGAAATATATTTAAAATCATACTGGATTACATAATTTGGGGTCCCGTGATTCAAATTGAATTGAACTGTTGCGGCATTGGCCCCAGTATCATTAATGTGCAAAGCGCCGTTTTCAATTTCAACGGTAACGCCGCTGACATTTCGGGTGTAAGAGGAAACCGCCTGTAAACCGTCTGCTCCCGTCCAGTTGAGATATCGTCCGTCACATCGGTCCTCGACTCCCGCCGTTGCCATGGCAACATGCGGCATAAAGACGGTCATCACGGCCAATCCGGCATAGAATGTTCTTTCCCGGCAAAACATTTTATTTTTTCAACCTCCAGTAATAATTCACCGAATCGTCAAGCAATGTAGAATATATTTTATTGGGGTCCTCGGCGGACACATGGGAGTCTGCCCATAAAACATTGGCTTTATTACTGTGACGTCCTTTGACGTTGCCTATTGATGTAGTCAGCCAACTGCGGGCCTGATAATATCCCCAGTCATTAGAGCCGCCGGATGTTGCCGGATTTCCCCATACCACATCCACCAGAAATAAAGTTTCGCCCGGACGGGATATTTTGCCGGTCTTGCATGGGGCGGCGATTGCGCCTGATCCGGTGTCCGTTCCGGTAATGTAGTAATAATTGGAAGCATACGAAGGATTGTACCAGCCTTTGATTTTTGTGATATCACTAGGTTTGCTGGTTCCTAAATAAACCTTCAGTCTGGCCTCGTTGAGCGGCTGGGACGGACATAAAAATACGGACGAGGTCTTTGTAAATGTCCCCAGCGTATACGGCCAGTAACTGACATAGTCTACCGTGAATTGCGGATAGTAGTCATTGTATGCCTCCTGGTACATGGCTGCCGCAAGTCCAACCTGCTTCAGGTTATTGGTGCACGAAATTGCATATGTTTTATCTCTTACCTGATTTAGCGCGGACAGTAACATTGAAGCGAGAATTGCGATGATCGCGATCACCACCAGCAATTCAATGAGTGTAAAATTTTTCATTCTCTTTTCCAATTTTCATTCCTCCTGATTATTGGTTAAAAATTTAAAAGTTTCCCTTTCCACATAATTTACCGGTATTTTTTCACTGCTTGTCAATGACTTTCTGCCGCTTAACCTGCATAGCATATCCACGCTTCTGGTTCCTATTTCTCCGTGCTCAAATTCCATGGAAGTTATTCCAGGACTTGATTGATTGGCTATATTCATACCGATAAAACCGATGATTTTAACCTGCTCCGGGACGGGGATGCCATGTACGGTCAACTCGTGCAGTATTCGCAGCGCGGTCCAGTCTGAATCACAGATGAACACTTCGGGCAATTTGTCTTCAGTTATCAGTTTATTGATCAATTTTTTTATGCTGATTTCGTGTTTTAGCCGTGACAGGCGATCATAACAGACCAGCTCAAGTTTAGCGTTCATGACATTATAAAGATTCCTCAGGGAATTAAAATCTTCCGCATAAGCGAAGTTTTCATTCAGGGCAAATCCTATATGTTTATAATTTTCTGTCTCCAGCAGCCGTAATAAGTGAATATAACCGTTTAATATATCAATACTCACGCTGCCGACTCCCCGGATATGGCACTCTCTGCCGGCACAGACAATCGGCACGTTAAATTCCATAAGCGCATTTATCACTTCATCCGGGATATTGTATGCGACTATAAAACCGTCTATCGGCTGCTTGCGCAATGATTCCACGTCCTTCTTGAAATCATAAATATCTATCAAACGCAGTAAACATCCTAAATCATGCTGACGAAGCTGCCTTTCAATTCCTTCGAATACCTCTAAACCATAATTGTCAAAATTAGATGTTTTGAAGCTTTGAGTGCTTGGCAATAACACCCCGACAGTGCGAATTGCAGATATTCTCTTTGAATTTTCCCCAGCCGGTAAAGACGCGGAAGGCGCAAGAGGCGCGGAACTGATGTTATTAACAAAAACTCCGAGCCCGTGCCGCCGGGTAATGAAATTACAGGATTCCAGTATATCGAGAGCCTTTAATAAAGTTGAACGCGATATTTTAAGCGTTTTGCACAATTCTTTTATGGCGGGCAATTGCGCGCCCGCAGAGAAATTATGTTCCCGTATGTAGCTAATAATGTCGTCAGCAACCGCTCTGAATATAACTGGTCTCATAAGCATTCCGTTTTAATTGTTAAAAAACTGGTTTGTTTACTGGTATTATAACTGATGTTTTTAACTTTGTCAATAGGTCTTCTAAAAAATGGTAAAAAATCAGCAAAGATATTTTTCCATTCCTCCGCATCAAAATTAAAAATGATTTTAAAAGCACATAATAGCTTACAGATAAATTACTTAACGCATTACTAATTGACAAAATTGCTAATAGTAAAAAGAAGACACTATGATAAAAGACAAAAGTAAAAAGATAAAAGGATGCAGAAAGTATGCCAGTTTCGCCGAAACTGGCAAGCAAGGCGGTTTTGGCAAAACCGCCATACTCAACGAAAACATGGGGGAATG
>CAIKZE010000227.1 GCA_903831825.1 uncultured Lentisphaeria bacterium
AGAGCACAAAGCACATGCGTTTTTATTTCTTGAGAAGAAAAATCCAACCCTTTTTTATCTGTTTGTCAAATTAAACGCACGACTTTCTCTAGGTTACGTGCGTTTAATATGACAAATGTGCGTTTAACTTGTCAATTGACCAGAAAATTATTTGGACTGAAAAATGAGAGTCTCGTCCGGAGAATAGGTGAGTTATGCGCCAATTCGCTTGTTGCCGATGAAGTAGAAGTATTGCCACAGTCCGCCGTATGCTTTGGGCGCAGACAGGAATAGCGGATTGAAACTTTGTTTCAACCGGGGCAGCAGTTCGCCTTCCATGCGCACATGATTAACTCCCATCCAGCCGGAAAACCAGGATGTTCCGCCGCGGTGAAAATCAACCACCGCCAGACAGCCTCCGGTGGACAGATCGGCGTTGGCCGCATTAAGCGCCTCCTGCCAGCCGGGGTTAATCATGGTCAACGTATAGGAGAACAGCACCAGGTCATATTCACCTCGCCGGAGGGGACGGTTGTAATTGTAATTCAGCAGTTCGATGCGGGAGCCGTGTTTCTCCAACAGCCGCCGGGACTTGTTCAACATCGAATCGGAGATGTCCACGCCGGTGATCGAAGCATCGGGAAAGGTTTTGGCCAGCGTGTCCAAATTGGCCCCGGTGCCGCAGCCGATTTCAAGAATCCGGCGCGGCTTGACGAAATCCGCCGCCATGACGATGACTTTCTTCCGGCCGAACAGAAAACTCCAGCGGGTATAGTCGTAAATGTGAGAATGCAGGCGATAATACCGTTCCATCTTGACCGATTGAACACAAGTTGGCACGTTTTGAGTTGTTTCGGAGAACATCAGACGACCTCGGCAAACATCAGATTGCCATAAGTGCCGACCCGGTCCAGTTGATGCAGCGGGCGGGTGCATTCGGGATGCTTTTTCAAGTTGGCTGACACGAGTTTTGGAATGAAGTCAATTTCCGGCGCGGCTGACCGCATAATCAGCTTGGCGTTTTCCGCGCTGTTATGGATGATTTGCATCCATTCTTCCTCCAGGGCGGGAACGTCATGCGCCGCCAGCCAGTCCTGATGGTCCAGCAGCACGAAATGAGTATAATCGCCCGGACGTTCCTGGAGAAAACCGGTCACAGTCGAATTATAGACATGTATCCGGTTAATGTTGGCTTGCAGCCGCGCATAGTTTTCCTCTTTCAAGTAGTCCGGACAGCAATTGGGAGTGTATTCGCCGCGGATATAAACCCGCCAGAAATAATTCTCCCGCGCCGGCAACTCGGTGAAGACATGCCGCAATTTATCCTTGATATAGGCCAGGATGCCGCCTGGATAGGTGTTGCGAATAATCTGTATCTGCGGCCGCGGCACTCCCAGCATCGCCAGTATGACCGGGTTGGCAACCAGCAATTGGGTGAACAGCGTCCAGAATTCCGGTTCAATCCGGGCATATAATTCGCGCTGTTCATCAAGCGAATTGCTGTCCAGGATGGCGAACAACATCTTCCGCAATTCCTTGCGAAACTTCAGGTACTGGTAAATCATCATCGCCACATTTCCGGCCGCGCCGTGATAGTAAAACGATTTCCGGAGACCTTTTCCTGAAAAATAATTCATATGCTGCCGCCAGAATTCCACGGCATATCCGGGCATGGAATCCTTCAGGAATTCGAATACCGGCAAATAATTTTCGTGGCGGCCCTGCCCGAATAGCTGGAAAAAGTCTTCGTGTTCAAGTTTTGCGGCGGCGGCCATTTTCAAATGCAGCAGCGCATTCTGTTTCGGGTTGACATCCACACAGTGAATTTCGCGCGGCGAATCCAGCAGGTAATTGAGGGCGTTGCAACCGGCGCTGGTAATCATCACGATCCGGCTGTTGCCGTCAAGCTGCATCAGGTGACGGTCGATCGTGGCATCTTCCCAACAGGTATTGTAAATCAGTTTGGAGCCGTGAATCCGCTGAAACATGCAATCATGCGCCAATTGTTTGAAAGTGTTCTGTTTCTTCAACATACATTTCCTCCTTTATATTTTTGCTTAATTCTGACATTGCAAATGCATCCAGATTAATCAGTTCGATTTCGCCGGTCATGGACTCGGCGACCGCCGACATGTTTTCAGTCCAGCAGCCGCAGTTTGCATAAAGATAGCCGTCAATCATGCGGAGTTCTGGAGTATGAATGTGACCGCAGATGATTCCGTCAACCTTGCGGTTTTTCGCTTCGGCAACCACCAGATGTTCGAAATCATTTATGAATTTAACCACGTTTTTAACTTTGGTTTTGAGGTAACGCGACAGGGACCAGTCATAGCCGAACAGCATCAGCGCTCTGTTTATAACCCGGCTCAAGAGCAGCGCTATGTCATAGCAGCGGTCGCCAAGGGTATAGAGAAACATGAGTTTTTCGTTGAGCACGCCATCAAATTTATCTCCGTGTAAAAGCAACAGGCGGCGCGAGTCGGCGGTGGTGTGGATATCTTCCTTGCGAATCTTGATTCCGGCAAAATCAAATCCCGCCATATCCCGCAGGTCTTTGTCGTGATTGCCGGGAATGTAGATTACTTCAACCCCTTTCTTGACCATTTTGAAAAGCCGGCGGATAAGTGCGTTATGATCAGGGTCCCAATAAAATTTACGTTTGATTGCGCTCACATCAATAATATCGCCGAGCAAAACAATCTTTTCAGCTTCCACTGCTTTTAGGAACTCATTCAGGCACCGGCTCCGGCTGATTTTCGAGCCCATATGCACATCACTGATAAATAGAGTCCTGTATTTCGTTTTCATTAATTCGCTTTTGCATCCTTTGCTGGTTGCGTAGTTTTTTCCTTCTTGTTTGTTGAGTAACGTTTTCATCATAATATATAGTATGCCACATATATGTAAGAACAGTGTTGCGGACAGATTAGCTTTTCGTTAATCTTAGATAATTAACACAATCCTAATATTGTGCTTCCATTGTCTTGAGGATATTATGGAATAGAGGCATCAAAACGCTTGCGGTTTTAAACAGCAACAAAGAATCAGAAAATTCTTCGCACTGATTCAGCCTGAAAATCCTGCTCATGCGATTTTTTTCAAGAAAAATATATTCTTCGCGCTTGTTTTTTTTGTTTCAAATATTATAA
>CAIKZE010000228.1 GCA_903831825.1 uncultured Lentisphaeria bacterium
GAAGGCTCCGTCTGTTCGATGCAGGCTCCGGTCGGCGGCGAGGATGAAGATTTTACCGTCGGTGATATGATCGCGTCCAGAACCGAAGATATCTCCGCTAAAGTTTTACGGCAGATCGACTGGGCTGCCTTCGTTAAAACCCTTGATGCCAGGAAGCGCAAGATAGTGGAAAAGCTGATGCTCGGGTTCACTACCGGCGACATCGCCAGACTGCTGAAAGTATCTTCGGCCCGGATCGTACAGTTGAAACGTGAGATCGGCGAAGCCATCCGGAAGTTCATGGGCGATTCCATTCTCGTCGATTCCGTCAGCGAATCCGTCTGGCAGCGGGACATCCGATGCCTGCGCGAACGAAATGAATGGAAGCATACGAAACTGGACCGGATCGACGATCCGGAACAGGTGAACATCGCAGAGGCCATGTTCGGCTGAACCCAGCAACAAGTAACCGGAGCGGGGGAGTTTAAGCATCTCAACCTGCTTCGCTATTCATTAACTGTATTTAATAAAAGGTGATAAAATGGATGAGAAGATTGCATGCCCGAAGTGCAGCAGCAGTGATAAATTGTTCCTGATATCGACTATCCAGAAAATCGGCACTGCCGTTGGCGGCGGCATAGGCAGCATTGCTGGATACTTCGGCAGAGGGTCCGGTGTCTGTGCCGGTGCAGTCATTGGAGCCAGGATCGGCTCCATTGTTCCGGGAGTCGGCACTGCTATCGGCGGTTTGGCGGGTGCGTTAGCAGGCTTCTTTACCGGAGCTGCTATCGGAAACTATGTCGGCAGATATATCGATAAAAATGTGATTTGTAAGTACAAATGTGACAATTGTGGAACAAGTTTTAACCGATAAGGAATAATGAACCATGAAAGAACTTATAATTTTTACTGGTGGAATCGCTGTAGGAGCAATCCTGGTGGTGCTATATCGTAAAGGCATGTTTGACCGGATGTTGAAACCCCAGCCACTGATCCAGCCCTCATAATTTTTAACAAAATCAATAACATTTTGCGCTTGCAGCCTCACAGTAACCTCCGGAACAGGCAGTAGAGATTTCAGGAAAAAGATTTACCGGCTTGAAATGAGTATTGGCAGACCTATAGTATTTCATTGGACGGCTGTGCTGCTTATGCGGCATGGCTGTTATGTAAAATGATTTATTACCAGGGAGGCCGAAACAAAATAATCATAGCTGTTAAAATCTTTTAAAACCGAATATTAAATACTGCTTTTTCAGTGCTTGCTCATCGTCAGAAACTTGCAATTTTTCTACACAGCAGGGCGGTACTGAAAACGTGTCCATTGTGGGCACGTTCCATTCCGTGTTGCTGTGGGGCTTGCAAGTGCCTTGACCAACATGGATGGAACTGTGCCCTTTTTATTTGTCCGAATTTCCATTCTCAACTACTACAGGATTCAGCCCAAAAGCGAGTAGGCCAAGGCAAAATTGCAACCTTGCGTAATCATAAAATAAAAAGGCGGAATGATTGCAATACCCAGGATAGAAAATGAGCATGAATTTGCTGGAGCAGCCGTTCTGTTCCGGCATAAAAAACCAATAGAAAAAAAGGAGATTTAAGATGGAATCAAAAGAAAAACAGGAAGTAAAAGGAACTGTTTGGCTATGGACAGTAATCGGCATAGTGGCAGGAGGATGGCTCGGAGCGTTTTTGCTAGGGCCCATTGGAGCCGTCCTCGGAGGGGTGATTACAGGGATTCTTGCCTACCGTAGTAGTTCCAAAAATGGCGGTAACGCTCCCGCCTGGCTGTGGAAATCAAAGAAGAAATAGCTGTAAATGGGTTTACAAAAAACTTTTCTTAATTTAAAAATAGAAAAAACAACAAAGGAGTAGATATGGAACAGGAAGCAAATCCACCAGAAATCCCTGCATGGCATTATGAGGAAAAAGGGGAGCGTAAAGGCCCGGTTGCCGAATCAGCCATAGTTCAGCTTATTAAAGACGGTAAACTCACCTATGGCAACATGATCTGGAAAAAAGGACTACAAGGATGGACTAAACTTGAAGATTCGGATCTGAAAGTTCATCTGAACGATGACCAACCTCCACCGTTTACAGGTGAAATGGTCAATAACACCATAGTGTGGATACTGGCATGTGCGCCGATTATTGGACTAATACTCGAGTATATGATAGCTAGAAAGCAATTCCCCGGAGCATCTGATGATTTCCTTATTAAACAAGTAACTAGCGGTAGCTACTGGTATATTAC
The DNA here is from genome assembly GCA_903831825.1 of uncultured Lentisphaeria bacterium. Lineage (GTDB taxonomy): Bacteria > Verrucomicrobiota > Lentisphaeria > Victivallales > Victivallaceae > CAIPAT01. The sequence goes on from CAIKZE010000228.1 coordinate 2,234, forward strand.
GGTGATCTTAAATGTTGGTCTGGCTTATTTCGATGTAATACGCCTTGGCAAAGCCGGACACAACACGGATAAATTCAAGGGGATGACCTGGCTCGTACCAGTGTATCTTTATCAACGGTCAGAAGCATTGAAACAAAACAAAGCATATTTTATCACTTGGATTCTCTGTTTTATACTCATGCTATTTGCCTAACCTCTGTACTCAACCTGTTATGCCGGATTCCGGCATAACAGGATTTTCTCTAATCGGTCTGCGATAGAACAAATAGTTTGGTGTACTTAAAAGGGAATATATATATTTCACATCGAGTGAAAGTTCGTTAAAAAAGCACCATAAAAGGAAGAAGGGAAACATGAAGACCAAAAATACTGTAATGTTAATAGCTGGATTGCTTGTGGCTGTTATACTTTACAACTATGAGAGCGCAGAAGCTCAGTATGCACACGGAATTCGCGCCCGAGCTCAGCATAACTCCGACGAAGCAGAAAAGTGGTTTCGTAAATCCGCTGAAAGAGGTTATGCGCCAGCGCAGTATGATATTGGATATTATTACGTACATAACAATCAAGTAGATGAAGGAGTAAAATGGATTCGTAAAGCGGCTGAACAAGGCAATGCGGATGCGCAAAATATGCTCGGTTATTGGTATCATGCGGGTTGTTATGGAATAAAACGAGACCTTGACGAAGCGATAAAATGGTACAGCAAGGCCGCTGAACAGGGACATTCGGATGCAAAATATGAACTCGCCTCATTAACTTGAGAGTACCGGGTTCGTGAAGTTATCCATCATGGCGTAACTATTTGCGGCGACATGAAAGTAACCGTATTTTTTCTTGAGCAATTCATATCCATGCGAGAAAAGATGCAGGAAAAGACGTTCTTCTTGTCAAGCAACC
>CAIKZE010000229.1 GCA_903831825.1 uncultured Lentisphaeria bacterium
CCCGATCCATTTGATGACCCGGAGCGCATCAATGTTAACCAGGTTGTTGCCGGTATTCTTGCCGGCTTCATTCTCCTGGTTGTATCTTGCCGCCACATTCGGGCAGACGTAGTCATTCTGCCGCCACTGCTGCGCTGCATGCAAAACATCCAGCAGTTCGGGAGCCATGGGGATTGTGACCTCTTTACCGGTTTTAAATTGCTTCACCCAGATTCTTTTGCGATTTAAATCTATTTTATCCCAGCGCAGCATGATGCAATCTTTAAATCTTTGCCCGGTAAACATGCCAAGGTAATAGACAACTCTGATTTCCGGTTTATTCATCACTTTGTGTTTGTCATTATCAAGGGCGTCCAATAACGCCTGCTCCTGATCGCGGGTAAACGACAACCGTCTGATGTTATGCGCCTGCTCTTCGCGCTCTTTTCTGAACAGTGATTTGGTTGCAAACGGATTGGGGCCTTCGCGATATTCCTTCAGGACATCGAAAATCTTCCTTAGCCGTCTTATTTTGCGGTTATGAGTATCAACGCCGAGTTCCAGGGTGCGCATATGCTTGGCGAATTCATCCGCGTGTTCCTGGCTTACATCCATAATTTGAAGCGCAGCGTTATCGACCAGAGCGACAAAGTCATTGAACGTGCCTTTATAAGCATCTTGTTCGCTGACGGTGGCGGGAATGGCCCGGTCAGGATGTCTGGAGTATTTGTCCCAGGCGAGATTCAGCGGCAGCGATTTTCTGGCGGAAGTCAAGCCTCGGGCGTGTTGGACATGGGCGGAGATAACTTCCAGGGTGGTTCCGTTGACGACCGGCACCAGTTTTTTCGCTTCGAGGACTGCTTCGTCCTGATTCCTGGTCTTTAAACTTACTGCTTTGCGTTTTCCGTTGATCTGATAACGGAAGATATACACCCCGTTGGCAGTTTTCTTGTATACGGTTCCGGTTCCCAGCTTGATTGATTTTCCTTCCATATCTTGTACCTCATGATTTAAAGTATCGGATACGGCTGAATATAACCGCTATTGGGGGGGGTGCAAGTCAGAAATGGTACCAATGCCACCTATTTTGCCATTTTTTGAGCTTAAAATGGCGGAGAGGGAGGGATTCGAACCCTCGGTAGAGTTACCCCTACACAGCATTTCCAATGCTGCGCCTTCGACCACTCGACCACCTCTCCGCTTGAGCGGAATTCAAAGGCAAAAATATAGTCTGAATTATGCAATAAGCAAGTTTGTAAACGGAATATTTTTTACTTCTTTCCGGAACCGGTGAATTTTTCCAGCTTAAATCGCGGATTCAGTTCTTTTTCTCAGATACGGCATCCTGGTTCAGGTAGAGGTTGCGGTGACGGATAAAATATCCCATCCCGGACATGACGGTCACGATAACAATGCTCCATAGAAAGAACGTCCATACTGTTGCCAGCTTGATCCCGAAAAACACGTCATGGCGCAGATCGAAAAGATTTATCCACGACGCGCCGGCCAGCGCCAGCATCAGCATCTGCAACGCGGTTTTAAGTTTGCCCCAGCGGTCGGCGGAAATGACTTCGCCTTTCTGAATAGCCAGCATCCGCAGGCCGGTGACCAGGAATTCGCGGGTAATGACGATTACCGCGATCCAGGCCGGCATCAGGTCAAATTCAACCATCATCAGCATCACCGCGGTGACGAAAACCTTGTCCGCCAGCGGGTCCATCAGCGCGCCGAAATCGGTTACCTGATTGTATTTTCTGGCAATGTAGCCGTCAAGCACGTCGGTTATCCCGGCAATGATCGCCAGAATATAAGCGGTCACCCGGATGATATAAACCGCATTGGCGGAAAAGAAGGTATTTTCGCTGACGTTGGCCAGCAGCAGGAAGATGAATACAATCACAATTCTGCCGACAGTCAATGAATTTGGAACGTTCATAATCATAAATGCGTCTCTTCCGCTATTTCGCCTTCAAGCTCATACACATCGCCGCCGGTAATGGTGATGCGGGAAAATTCCCCGGCTTCGATGTCCCTGTCCACGGCAATTATCACTTCATTATCTATTTCCGGCGCGTCCATATAAGTGCGCCCGACAGCATAATCGCCATTCACACTATCAACAATAACATCAAAAGTCTTTCCGGCAAGCGACTTATTGCGTTTTAATGAAATTTTAGCTTGCAGGTCGATAATCTTCCCCGCTCGCTTTTCGGCGATTGCCTCGGATACCCGATCCGCCATGTCCGCCGCCGGCGTGCCCGGTTCGGGATAATAGCCGAAAACCCCGACCCGGTGAAATTTCTGTTCCTTGACGAACTCTTCCAGTTCCTTAAATTCGGCATCGCCTTCGCCCGGCAGACCGGTGATGAACGTGGTCCGGATGGCGATTTCCGGGATTTTCGCCCGCAGTTTATCAAGCAGGGCGCGGATTTGAGCGGCGGTGACTTTCCGGCCCATGCGGCGGAGAATCCCGTCATTGATGTGCTGGAGCGGCATATCAATATAGGGCAGCACGTGTTTAGCTCCGGCGACCGCGTCAATGAGTTCGTCGGAAAAGTGCGCGGGATGGGTATAAAGCAGCCGGATCCAGTAGTCGCCATCGAAGTTGTCCAGTTCGCGAATCAGCCCGGCAAGCGTCTCGCCGGAAGCTTTGCGGTCGTGTCCGAACGCGGTCACGTCCTGGGCGATCAGAATCAGTTCCTTAGTGTCGGCCGCCAACAGGTCGGAGGCTTCCTTTTTGATCGAAGCGATGGTGCGGCTGTGCAGACCGCCCCGGATTGACGGGATGCTGCAATAAGCGCAGCGGTTGTCGCAGCCTTCGGCGATTTTTATATAGGCAATATGGTTGAGCGTCAATTTCAGGCGCGGCGTCTGTTCGTTATAAATGTATTTGGGCACTTCGGTCCGCAGGAAGTTGACTTCCTCGCCGGTCTGTTTTTCATACAGACTGTTCAGCCGGGCCCCGACATTCGGAATCTGGTCAATGCCGGACCACAGGTCAACGTCCGGAAACTCGACTTTGAAGGTTTCATTCTTGTCCCACTGGATCAGACAGCCGCAAACCAGTATCCGGCGTTTTGCGGGATCGGCTTTTTTCCATTCCACCGCCTCGGTGATGACTTCCCTCGCCTCGTCGCGGGCGGGAGGAATAAACGCGCAAGTGTTGATCATGAACACATCGGCTTCATCCGGGTCCATGGTAATGCCCCAGCCGGAGACAAGCAGATTTCCGGCCAGCACTTCAGTGTCAACAAAATTCTTCGGGCAGCCGAGACTCACAATATGGACGTTGCGGCTGATTACAGGATCGTTTTTTTTGTTCTTTTTCATTTACTTATTCCGGCATTGTCATATGGTTATAAATATAGTTAATTGTTGCTTCATCGGGCGCGATTATCGCATGCCCGTTCAGGTACCAGCATCGCCGGTCATCCGGGTTCAGGTTGAAACAGCCGTTGCGGATGTCTTTGGTAATGTGCAGCCCCTTGTTGTTTATCGCCGCATAGCCGCCGCGCTCCATGATCGGAATAGCGCCGGCGACGTCCCAGATTTTGGCTCCCAGCACATACGCCAGCAGACGTCCGGTAAACAGGTTCTGAAATGAGGCGACGCAGCCGCTCCAGGCGAATAACTGATTGGTCAGATCGAATTTTCCCACTTTCGCCGCTTTCTGGGAGATACAGATAATCCCGCCGGCATCAAGCGGACGTTTTTTAAATTCCATTTCCTCTAAATCGAAACTTTCCGGCAAGCCTTTGGCGCAATATACCTTGGGGCCGTCGGTGATGGTAAGCTCATTCGTCGCCGGCATGTACAGCAGACCTTCCTCGATAATGCCGTTTCTCATGTAGCCGATGGAAACTCCCCAGGCTGGAAGATGGATCGAATAAGGCGCGGTGCCGTCAATCGGATCAACAATCCAGCAGGTCTCCCGCAGCGCGGCTTCCTGATACTGGCGGTCACGGGTAGCGAGAGTTTCCTCGCCGATCAGGTAAACGCCCTCATCCGGACGGTCGAATTCTTTTGCCAGCAGCGCTTCAATCTCTTTGTCGGCCAGGGTCACGACCGTATTATCCGCTTTCAGTTCGCACGGCGGATTATCATAATATTTCATGGCAATCTGGCCGCACTTCTCGAGCAGCGGCAGCAGTTGTTGTACATTCCAGTCTTTCATTTCAAACCTTCAAATAATTAAATTAACCACAGAGACACAGAGGCACAGAGAAATCCTTTTTTTACCTCTTATTCGATCTATCCATTATGCTTCAATCTGCATTTTTATTATCCCGGAGGGATAAAACGTTTATAGAAAAATTAATCAAAACATCTGCGACCCCGTCGGGGTCGCACAATAAACGACATCCTTTTGTGCTATAAACGTTTGATGCCGTCGGCATCGATTTTCTATAATCTTTTCACCCGTTTCCGGGTTTTATTCTTTAAAACTTGTCTCTTCTATAATCTTTTCATCTGTTCCGGGTTGTCTCATTAAACGGCCTAGTTATCAAGAAGTTGCATCAATGGATGGTCACGCCGGGATCGGAAGAAGGTTGTGACAGAGCACAACCCTCCATTGGGTTATCCGTCATAGCAACAGTTCCTCTGTTTCTTGAATTTCCTGGTTCCATTCTGACTCCTGAATTCTGAATTCTGAATTCCTTCTTTTGGGTTGCGGACAGCACTTCCCCTAATAACTTATACGCCTGGTCATAGCTGCCCGGCCTGGTGCTTTCCCTGGGACCGGCCACATTCAACACCTTGATCTTATTGGCCGTCAGCCATTTTTTAATTTTGCCGATACTGACGGAATCCGCCGGGTTGACCACCAGCAACGGCTTTGCATACTTGTCCGCGAATCCTTTCGTCAAGGCGGTTCCGCCGGACAAAATCTTTTCCGCCAGAATCAGCGTGCCGTCACTGTCCATCACATTTAAACCCGTCCGCTCCCGGTACAGCCGTGAAACAGTTTCCCGCAAAGGATATTCCAAGGAAATAACGCCGTCTTCCGCGAGCCGTCCTTTCGGACACCAGCCGCCAATGGGAATGCCTGCCGCGACCGCCGCATCCAGCGCGGCCCGGTCAACTCCGGTTTGTCCCCCGGAAACAATTTTTCTCAAGTGCAATTCTTTATTTTTCAACAGCATCCCGTCTTTTTGCACAACACCACGTTACAACCTGACTGCCGTAGTTGAACAAAATTTATTACGCAAAAGTCCTCGCAACTTACGGAAGCTATATTTAATATAGCACTTTCTGCCGTAAAAACAAGGCAAAAAGGCAGTTCTAAAGTTCTAAAGTTCTAAAGTTCTAAAGTTCTAAAGTTCTAAAGTTCTAAAGTTCTAAAGTTCTAAAGTTCTAAAGTTCGGCATGTTTCAAATAAGGTTGAGAGATAGTTGACACTTTTTGAGATGCCGCCATTGAGAGCCGTAGGCTCGAATCATGTTGTAGGGACGGATTTTAATCCGTCCGCCATCCCCCCGCACAATTTGAGAGCCGTAGGCTCGA
>CAIKZE010000230.1 GCA_903831825.1 uncultured Lentisphaeria bacterium
CAAAAAAGCATGAATGAATGACAGATTGGCGGAAAAATACCGTTATGGCACGATAGAAAGTAAGAAAAAGAAGTTAAACAGCCGTCGGAATGCCGATAGGTCTTTCAAAATGGAAAATCTCAGGCCGACAGGCTGCTAGGAGAAAAGACAGGCCTTGTAATATCAAATAAATAATCGCCGATTTCAAATGTAAGATGAACTTCAGCTATGTCGCGATCCATTTCGACAATCCGTCCCGAAAAATAGTCATTGCTGAACCTTGCGTTATCAGAAGTGTATTTATCTAGATATAGAAAAGCTCTCTTGGGGTCCGGAACAATTCCAGTTATTGCAAAATGTACAGCGTTTAAAAATGTTGATTTACCAATACCGTTTGCGCCGGCAAGACAAAACACATTTTTATCTATGTCTATTTCTACTCTTCCATTTGCGCGTTTGTATAATGAAAACCCCACCAAACAAATCTTTTTCAATAGTGGAAGATTGACCATATTTGCTCCCTCAGCCTAGTCTGAATTAAACCTATCATTCAAGGAGTAAATATAACAAGAAATTAAAAGAATGCAACTATTAACTTTGAATGTAGGTTATTTTTAACTCACTAAGTCGTAACCAAATATTAAACGGAGAACAGTAGAAACCACCGAAAAAAACGTTCTTTTCTTTGACTTCTTTGAGAATTTTGCTATTTTCCAATTAATGACGTATAAAACTGATATAATAACTTGTTAGCATTTTTTAGGAGTATGCAGAAATGACAATAACTGAAGAGGTCACTCTAATTGGCATTGGTGTAACCTTTCTTGTTGGAATTATAAATTTAATTATCACCAAAGTAACTGCAAATAAAACTTTATATATAAATACTATTACACGGCTAAGAAGTGAATGGTTATATAAAATGAAGGACTATTTCGCTCAATATCTAAGTGCTATTGAAAGTCATAAAAATAGAAGTTATGAAAATCAAGATAACCTGCTTAATAATTTATATAGTAGCTATATAATCATTAAGCTAAATCTCAATTCGCTGGATACGTTCGATAGAGAATTAATTGATATTATGGAAAATATAAATAATGATATTAAAAGAGATTTCACCGTAGAATTGACGGAAGAAACTAAAGAAAAAGTCCAGTTACTTATTACTAAAATACAATGTATGACCAAAATTGAATGGGAAGGTATTAAGCTGGAATCTAAAAAGGGAAATCTAAAGGATAATAATAAAAAAGAATTGAGAAAAAAATACTTACAGGAATGAAAGAGAGGCTAACAACGGATGAAGCCGTATTAGAAACGACATTGCTGTCAGTAAAAAGGCCGGAATCATGGATGCATTGGGCAAAAAATTGCTGAAATACCAGAAGAACGAGATCACGGAACATCTCGTTTACCTGAATCTGGCGAAAATTTCAAAAGGGCAGAACGCCGCCATCCTGAAAAAAATCGCGGAAGACGAACTACTCCACTATCATCAGTTCAGGGAATATACCGGGCAGGATGTCCGCCCCGACAAATTGAAAGTATTCTTCTATTCATTTGTGGCAGTCGTATTGGGTCTGACCTTCACCATGAAAATGATGGAGAACGGCGAAGAGTCGGCTGAAGAGAATTATGAGACCGTCGAAGACTCGTTTCCCGAGATCAAAAAAATCATCCTCGACGAAGTGAGACACGAGAAGCTGCTGCTGGCGGAAGTCGAAGACGAACGCCTGAACTATCTCGGCTCCATCGCGTTGGCCCTGAACAATTCGGCGCAGGAATTTACGGGGATCGCCGTGGGCCTCACCTTCGCTCTCCAGAACGCCAAGGCTACCGGCAGCACCACTCTGGTGAGCGGCCTGGCGGCAACCCTGGCCATGATGGCTTCCGAATACCTGTCGCAAAAAACGGAAAGCAAAGACGACGCCAAAGGCAAGCCGTTAAAGGCCGCGTTTTATGCCGGCGGGGTCTATCTCGCCATGGTCCTTATGATCGTCACCCCTTATTTCATTTTCTCAAGCCACATCCATGCGATGCTCGTCACCGTGGCGGCCGTATTCGTGGTCATGGTGGTATTCTCATTCTTCATGTCGGTGGTTAAAGACCTCAAGTTCAACAAAGTCCTGGCCGAAGGCCTGGCGATCACCGTTATGGTCGTTATCGCTTCCTATATTATCGGCATCCTGGCCAGTAAATATTTGGGATTGGGACGGTAAGGGGACCAACCGTTCCGCCGGTGGACCACGTCTCCGTCCGACGGAGGGCGAAGTTACGGGCAAAAAGCCCGGCCGGGAATAATAAATGCTTATGATTATTTAAACTGGAGGATAGAAATGCAACTCAAACGGAATATTCTGGCGGTTTTATGTTTTTTTCTGTGTCACGGGGCGGGTAAAATGGGCCACATCGGGGCGGGTTAAAATGGGCCACTCAAAGAGTATATTTTGTCATTGTAAACGAAACCTAATAAAGGATGCGGACAATGGCAAATCAAGTTGGAGTGGCAATGGAAAATTCAA
>CAIKZE010000231.1 GCA_903831825.1 uncultured Lentisphaeria bacterium
AAACCATTTTTGGTTTGCACTGCTGATGCCTTCGTGCTTGAAATCCTTTTTTCCGTAGCACGGATGTGTCGAATAGTCAGGTATCCGCGAATCCGCGGTGCGTGCTATGGAGCCCTTGGCATAATCAACTACATAGTCGCGACCTTCGGCGTAGGCAATCCCGCGCTCTCCGGCGACAAAGGTGCTTCGCAAGGTCAGGCTGCCTTTCTCCACCTGGTCGAAGCAGAGGTTGCCCGGCTCCGTCCTGGCCAGAACCATACTCTCCCCTTGAATGTTCATCTTGTCCGCTCCATCTTCCGCGGATATGCCGACGCAGATAAAAAGAAATCCTAAAAATATCGTCTTGAATATCCCGGAATTTTTACAAAACGCAATTAACCGTTTAATCACTAACCGCTTTTTCATTAATTCCCTGCTTTATTTTTACTAAGTATTTCCAATAATTCACCTTACTTTTTTCAAAAATGTTTTATGTTGCACATGCAACATATCAGTTTGTATTTGTTCCCCAGAGTTCACTATATTTTCCCCTTGCATCAATTCCTATGGGCAATAACTTTTGCAATAAATTGCCGGCATGGGCATCTACATATAGAACATTAACTGAATTTTGATGCCTTCTTCCATCGCCCAAACCGCCAGGGGTTGTAAGATCAAGGTAATTGTCATTCAGTCCCGTAAACCCCCCCGCATAGTTACTTGCCGGTTCAGAAGACCAGCATCTTGAGCTTGGTTTTGTTATGGTTTGCAGTTTACGGATATTTTTGTATGTTGTTGACTCGCCAAAAGTAGTTCCATTCACCATATAGTTCCAATCACTTCCTCCGGATGGAACAAGCTTGGGACATTTTAACGATTTTCCTCCGGCGCCATTAGGATAAGTAACACTACAATAGGTATAAAAGTTTTTCAGATAGCCGGAAGCCTGTATACGAGTATACCAATAAAATGAAGGAGAGTAATTGATGCTATCAAGAGCCATGGGGAAAAAATCTTGATTGTCGTAAGTGTAAGACACAAAATCAATTCCCATCTGCTTTAAGTTATTCGTACAACTAATTTTGTATCCTTGTTCCCGCGCTTTGCTCAGCGCCGGCATCAGCATTCCGGCCAAAATCGCGATGATGGCGATCACGACCAGGAGTTCGATGAGTGTAAAAATCTGCTTTTTCATTGTAAAAATCTGTTTCTTCATTGCAAAATCTCCCTAAAAATTAGTTTTGCCGTTATTTGTTTATATTATGATTTTCTCTACCATGCCCTGAATTCATTCCGGATTTTGAACCATAAACACTTTCTCCTTTTGTTGTTTCACGATGAATTATTGTAGCTGGTATTGTAGCAATCTGTCGCGGAATATCCGGATTTTTCAGGCGCTGTTCCAGCAGCCTGAACGATTCCTTCGCCATCATGTCAATTGAAAATTGTACTGTGGATACTGGATTAATACGGTCGGAAAAATATAATTGAGATTCTATATCATCAGCAAAACCGAAGAGTTCCACTTCGTCCGGCATGGAAACTCCGGCGCGATTGAATTCATTAAATGCGCCAATTGCCGTAATGTCATTCATACACATGATAGCTGTTGGTAAATTTCTCTTTTTCAGCAGTTTTTGGACACAAATACTTCCAATTTTCAGAAATTGGGTCATCCCTGCATATTGTTCCAGTTCTTTCTGTTCAAACTCTGCAATAATAGCCTTCAGACCGGATTCTTTCAGCGCCGCGGTAAAGCCTGGCAGCCTTCCTAATTTACTATGGGTACGGATATCTCCTATTAATCCGATGTCGCGATGGCCGCGTTCGATAAAATATCGCCCTACCTCATATCCGCCATGATATTCGTCATGCGACACTACATCGACAGGAATATGCGGCAATTGTGATGGAACTGAAAGCGAGGAAAAAACCACCGGGATATGTTGTTTCAGTGCGTATTGCACGTTGCTTGCCAACGGGTTGTAACTGCTGGACATTATAATCAGACCATCGAGAATATTTCTGTAATAACCAAGCCGCGACTGTAAATCCTGGCAGTCAATATAAGAGATTTGCATAGGCTCATATTTAACTGTCCCTGAATTAGCCATTAAAATCTCATTTATAATTTGATTTTCCATAGATTTTATTGAATGTGTTTCCGGAGTTAAGACATTGGCTATTCCAATTATAGTCAGGTTTTCTATGTCAAATGACGGATGTACTTCTGTTGACACAAGACCTTTACTGACAAAAATCCCGCTGCCATGAATCATATTTACATAGCCTTCGCTTTCCAGAACACCGAATGCTTTTTGAAGCGTGGGATGGCTGCAGTTTAGTTGTTTGCTCAAAATGTGATAATTGGGCAGCAAATCTCCGGGAGTATAGAATCCAGATTTGATTTTTGTGCGAAAATCATCTGAGATTGATATATATTTTCGGGTATTGCCATTCATGTTTTTGTCTTCTTTTATAATAAAATAATTTTAACTCTAATTTAACTCTTTTAAGATTATAAGGCTTTTTTATTCAATTGTCAATACCTAAAACCACTTTATCATAAAAAAAAGGGGAAAAAGAGGAAATGGAACTTGCGCGATTCTCAATGGCTGAATTCCAAATTTGCGGATTTATCCCAAGACCTGAAACATTAATTCTTTTTGGCGGTCTAATACAGCCGGGGCAACCGGTTCCCCGGCGGATAAAACTGGAATAAAGTTTGTAATAACCCGCTTTCGGGAGTAATTTACAGCCTTGAAATAGAGTTTAAAGACAGGTCTTGTATTGTAAGAGGTACTGCTTTTGGATAAGAGTTTGATGTCGGCAAAATTCAAAAAAGATTACATCGCCTATTTGGCGATCGGGATTTTTTTCTTTATATTGATCACCGAATTGATTATAGCGATCTGGTTGCCGATACATTTGCGTTCGGAAAATGTATGGGCGCTGCAGGTGGCGCGGCAGGACATGATTGACATGTTCGATAACCTGAGAGGCAATTTCGGAAGAATATCCAAGACCAGCCAGTTGGAGGGCGAGGCAACGATTGTTGCCAAATGCCTGGATTCAATGGCCATATATCTTAGAACGTATCAGGCGGGGTTAACCGCCGGACAGATAGCGGAAATCCGGAGTGATCTGGACAATTTTCAGGTAATCCTCGACCGTTTGCAAAAAGACAAACCTTACGGGCGTCAGGATAAGATTGACCCGTCCGGTTTTCTCAAACGGCTGTCGGCGGAAGGGATGAAACCGGTTTCCCCGCCGGAGTTAGACAAATAAATTCGGAGAATAGCGAATATGGATATCAGTCGTCTTAAAGAAATTGTAACCCTTTTTAATAATAAAAAAATCGCGGTGGCCGGAGATTTGATGCTGGATGTTTACATCTGGGGCAAAGCGAACAGAATATCGCCGGAAGCGCCGGTTCCGATTGTCGGAGTGAATAAAAAAACCAGTTGTCTCGGCGGCGCCGCGAATGTAATGCGCAATGTGGTCACGCTGGGCGGACAGGTTAAGGCTTTTGGTGTTATCGGCAGCGATCCTGACGGCGCGGAAGTAACCGGCATGCTGGCCGGCTACGGCATTGAATCGAAGTCGGTCTATGCCGACTCATGCCGGAAAACAACCCAGAAGCAGCGGGTTATCGCCGGTTCTCAGCAATTGTTGCGAATCGACTATGAGGACACGTATCCGGTGGATGAAAAATTCCGGGATAAAATAGTATCCGACCTGCTGGAACTGATCGAAACTTCTGCGGTGAACGCCATCATTTTTGAAGATTACGGCAAGGGGCTGCTTGATGAAGATATGCTTGCCGCCGCGGTTAAAGCCGCTTCGAAAAAAGGCATTATTACCTCGCTGGACCCGAAACCCGGCCATTTGCTGAATGTCAAAGGCCTGACCGTGATCAAGCCCAACCGCTCCGAAGCCTTTGCCATGGCCGGCAAATTCGCGAAAGACGGCAGCGTTCCGGTCGAGCAGGATAAAGAACTCAAGGAAGTCGCCGAAATCCTTATGGCGGAATGGGAGCCGGAATATCTGCTGATTTCGCTGGCCGCCCAGGGCATGGCGCTGTTCCGTAAAGATTCCCCGATGATCGTAATCCCGACCCGGGCCCGTGAAGTTTTCGACGTCTCCGGCGCCGGCGATACCGTCATTTCGGCGTTCACGCTGGCGCTGGCTGCCGGGGCATCCGGCAGGGAAGCCGCGGAAATCGCCAACCATGCGGCCGGCATCGTCGTGGGTAAAGTCGGAACCGTGACCGTTTCCGCGGACGAATTGATTAAAAGTTTTGAAGACGGAGAATTAAATTGAAAATTAAAACAGCGGCCGTGATTCCGGCAAGATATGGCAGCACCCGTTTCCCGGGTAAAGTGCTGGCGGAACTCTGCGGCAAACCGATGATCCAGTGGGTATATGAGAAAGCGGCGGCCTCGATCGCCGATGAAGTTATCATTGCCACGGATGATCCGAAAGTGGCAAAAGCGGTGGAAGGTTTCGGCGGCAGGGCCGTCATGACTTCCCCGAACCATCCTTCCGGCACCGACCGGATCAGCGAGGCGGTGCAGGGGCTTGACTGCGGCATTATAATAAATGTGCAAGGCGATGAACCCCTGATTCCGACCAGCGTCATTGACGGGCTGATCCGGAAAATGCAGGAAGACGCTTCAATTGAAATGAGCACGGTGGCAGTGCCGAGACTGCGTTCTGAAATAGAAAATGATCCGAACAAGGTAAAAGTGGTGTTCGACGAACGCAACTTTGCCTTGTATTTCAGCCGTTCAATCGTGCCGTATTTGCGGGAAGGCGGCAAAGATGCCAAAACCTATCTGCACTGGGGCATCTATGGTTACCGGCGGGAAACGCTGGAACGGTTCGTGCGCCTGCCGGAAGGGCGGCTGGAATCCTGCGAAAAGCTGGAACAGTTGCGGGCCCTGGAAAACGGCATTCGAATTTATGTGATGTTAAGCGATCTTGAAAGCATCGGGGTGGATACTCCCGAAGACCTTAAGCGCGCCGAAATGAAAATCAGAGAAAAATTATAATAAAGCCAGAAGTCAGAAGTCAGGAGTCAGAATAATACAGGACAGGGATACAGAAGGCAGAATGGAGCGGTTTTAATGGAGGGTTATGCTCCGTCATAACCGGGATTTCAGGATTCAGTTTTTAGCTCCGGCGGAGCGACATATTAATAGCAGAAGTCAGAAGGCAATAGGCAGCTCCATAGGAGCGGAATATTAATAGCAAACGAATATAAAAATCAAAACAAGCTCCGCAGGAGCGAAATATAAACAGAGGTCAGTGATTAAATGAATAAAATTAAAATCCCCGGCAATGTCACCATCGGTTCCGGCCTGACGCTCATCGGCGGACCATGCATGGCGGAAAGTATGGAGCTATGCATGGAAGTTGCTGTATATTTGAAAGAGTTATGCCGGGAACTGGATATTCAATATATTTTCAAAGCGTCTTACGACAAAGCCAACCGCTCCAGCGCCGCTTCCGTGCGCGGCCCCGGCATGAAAGAAGGCCTGGCCATGCTGGCGGAAATCAAGTGTTCACTGGAACTGCCGGTGATTACGGATATTCATGAAACCATCGAAGCGGAAGCCGCGGCCGCCGTTGCGGATATAATTCAGATTCCGGCATTTCTCTGCCGTCAGACCGATTTACTGGTTGCGGCGGGCAGGACCGGCAAGCCGGTAAATATCAAAAAAGGACAGTTCATGGCGGCCGAAGATATGAAAGGAGCCATCGAAAAAGTGCGTTCAACCGGCAATAATCAAGTAATGCTGACGGAGCGCGGAACCAGTTTCGGCTATCATAATCTGGTGGTGGATATGCGCTCGCTGGCAATCATGCGCGAAATGGGTGTCCCGGTGGTATTCGACGCTACTCACTCGGTGCAGTTGCCGGGCGGGCTGGGCGATTCTTCCGGCGGCCAGCGCCAGTTCATCCGTCCGCTGGCGAGAGCCGCCGCCGCGGTCGGCATTGACGTATTGTTCGCCGAAGTTCACCCGAATCCGGAAAAAGCGATGTCGGACGGGCCTAATTCGCTATGCTTTAAAGACATCAGAACCGTATTGACAGAGGTAAAAGCAATTTATGATCTCACAAAAAAAGATTGATAAGGTAAAAGCGCTGGTGCTGGACATTGACGGCGTTCTCACTGACGGACGGCTCGGTTACAGCGCCGGAGATGAAATTAAATTTTTCCATGCCCGCGACGGACACGGCATAAAGATGGCGATCCGCGGCGGAATCCTGGTGGGAGTATTGTCCGGGCGGATAGCGGAATCCAACCGCAAACGCGCCAAAGAACTGGGGTTCAGCTTCTTTTACGAAGGCCAGAAAGACAAGCGGAAAGCGTTCGAACTGCTGCTGAAAGAGCAGAATCTCAAAGCCGATGAATGCCTTTACATGGGCGACGATGTCGTAGATCTGCCGCCGATGCTCAAGTGCGGGATTGCGGTCACGGTGGCGGACGCCCCGGAATATATGGATAAATACTGCGATTTCCGCACCGTCAAAGGCGGCGGCCAGGGCGCGGTCAGGGAAGTGATTGACTGGCTGTTGATGAAACAAGGAAAATGGGATCAGCAAATGGAGCGTTATATATCCTGATGATTAATATAAAAACAATTTTAGCATGGTTCGTGCTGCTCACGCTGGCGGTGCCGGCGCTTGAGGTTTCCGGGGCCGGTGATAATATACATTCGCTGAAAACAATCAACGCCCGGCTGCCGATATACAATAAAGACCAGTTGCAATTCTTCGTTTACAGCCGCGAACTGGTGCGGCAGGGCAACAAGATTGACGCCCAGGATGCGATAATTGACATCATCCGCAAAGGCATAAATGTTGACAGCATCAAATACATGGACAAAGTTAAAATTTATCCGCTGGGAACCCATGCGGCGCAGGTGCTGGATTTCTGGAAGGACAAACTTCACAGCGAAGGCATCATCATGTCGCCCGCCGCTCAAATTGACCAGAGCAGCAAAACCGCCTCCGGCATGGATAGAGTATATTTCCGTTCTCCGATTATGGACCTCGACGGCGTCGGGTTTCTGGCAAATTATGATAAGCGGAATGTTCTTATCCGCAAGGATGTACAGATTATTATCCGGATGGAAGCGGCAGAGGCCGCCCGGAAGAAATCCGGCAAAGCCTCTTCCGGGTCTTCATCCGGCGATGTCGGCGTAACTTCCGATACCATGTTCATTGATTTTGAAAGTAACATCGTCACCCTGGAAGGCAATGTCAAAGTCAATGAGTCCAGATTCAACATCGACTGCAATAAGCTGATTCTTTATATGAAAGCAGGCGCGGTCGAAGGCCTTGCCGACTTGAAAGGCGGCGTAGCTAAACCCGAACCCCCAAAAGACGCGGCGAAGAATAAAAAAGATGACAATCAGCAGGCGCTTTCCAAAATAGTCTGTCTCGGGAAAGTGGTAATAACCCGTAAACTCAGTAAAGAGGATTTGGACAAAGGCGCTCAGGTGGCCAAGGCCGGAAAAGCAATTTATGACATGAATACCCAGCAGATTGTATTGACTGAGGACAAGCCTTCCATCGCCCGCGGCAATGATACCGTAACCGGCAAAACTATTACTTTATGGCGCGAAACCGAACGCATGCAGGTGGATAAAGATGCCCTGATCGTAATGAAAATCCCGAAGAAAGCGGAAGAAAAAGCCAAACCGGAAGCCTTGAAACCGACAGAGATCTATTCCGATTTCATGGATATCGACTATCCCGGAAATCTGGCCGTATTCACCGGCAACGTCAAAATCAATGACGTCATGATGGACGTGGATTGCCATAAAATGACGATCTATCTTGAAGATCGCCCGGAAAGCGCGAAAAACCCCCAACCCGCGAATTTGCAGTCCGAGCAGGCCCTGACCGAAAATGTCAAAGCCGCCAAGGACGTGTCCCAAATCATTTGCGTCGGCGATGTGGTGGTTTCCCGCAAAACCGCATCCGAAAACGAAGAAACCGCTTACGCCGACAAAGCCATATATAACCTGAAAGAAAGCAAAATCATTCTTTCCGGCAATAATCCCAATAACCCGATTATCATCCGCGGCAAAGATTCGGTAAGCGGACAACTGGTCACTATCTGGGTCGATCAGCAGCGGATGAAAGTTGATAAGAACAGCAAGATTGTCCTGGAATCCATGAAGTCCGGCAAAATGTCAGGCAACGACCAGGCGCCGTCAAAGGGCGCGGCGGTGGTCACTTCTGATTATTCCGACATTAATTACGGCAGCAATGAAATGAGTTTTGACGGCAAAGTCAGGGTAAAAGATCCGCAAATGGACCTGGTATGCCAGAAAATGAAAATCTACCTTGAAGAAAAACCCGGCACAGTCAAGAAAGTGGCTAAAACCGAGGACCCGATGGAACAATTGCAAGGCGGGAATGCTCAGAAAGACGTTTCAAAGATTGTCTGCACCGGCGATGTCCAGGCGGAAGACCCGAAAATGACGCTGAACTGCGATACGCTGACGATTATGATGGCGGACAAAAAACAACTGTCCGAGCAAAAAACCAAAACCGAAGCTATCGGTCCGATGGGCTCTGACGGCAAGCGCGAAATTTCACGGATGATTTGTGACGGTCACGTTAAACTTGAGTCCAAAGAGCAGAAAGCCGATGACAAAGCCAAAACCGCGGCGGTTAGTCCCGACGAAGGAATACAAGGCGTAATCAAGAAAGGCCCTGCCGGCAAAACTGTTGTAAACGCTGATATGGCGGACATCCGTCCTCCGGAAAATTATGCGGAACTCATCGGCAAAGTGGTGGTTGACGAACCGCGAATCAATCTGCGCTGCAAGAAAATGCTGATTTATGCCAATGAGCTTAAGCCTGAAGGACAGATGAAACTCTCCGGCGATATTGACGATGAAGAAAAAGTCGGCGCCGACGAAGCGCCGCGCCGCATCAGTCTGGGCGCCGGCAAAGAATTGGACAAAATTATTTGCCTTGATGATGTCGTTATCATCCGCAAAGGCGGCGAAAAGCGCGAACAGGCGACCGGCTCCCATGCGTTGTATGAAGTCGCAGACCGCCGGATCACCCTCACCGGGAAACCGGAAAAAATGCCGACGATGGAGCAGGAAGGTACTGTTATGGAAGCGGAAAAATTCATTTTATCCCTCAACAGTGAAAAGGTTGACGCCATCGGCGGAAAATTGAAAGAGGCGAAACTGCCGCCGATGAAGTCAAAATAAAAATTTAACTTAACCTGGATTATTCAGGCTAACACGGCTTGAAGATGATATATTTTGTGATAGCTTTACGGCGTTGCGGAAAAGTGTGAAAAGTGACAAGTTCGGAGTACGGCCCCGCTGTGGGCGGCGTATAATTATCCATAAGAAGGGAAGTGAGAAGGATGGAAGAGACCAAAAGCGATGATTTCCTGATCAAAGCGGAAAATCTGGTCAAAGCCTATCATGGCAAACGCGTAGTCAACGGCGTGTCAATGAACGTCAAGGCGGGAGAAGTCGTCGGACTGCTCGGCCCCAACGGCGCCGGAAAGACCACGAGCTTTTATATGATTATGGGCCTGATTAAACAGGACACCGGAACAATCCATTTCCGGGGTATGGATATTTCCAGGACCCCGATGTATAAACGCGCCAGGCTCGGCATGGGATATCTGGCCCAGGAACCTTCAATTTTCAGAAAGCTCACGGTCGAACAGAACATCATGGCGATTCTGGAAACCCTGGACATCTCCCGCAAAGAACGCCGGGAACGCCTGGAAGAACTCCTTAACGAACTCGAATTGACGCCATTGTCCAAACAAAAAGCCATGACGTTAAGCGGCGGCGAACGCCGCCGGCTGGAGATTACCCGCGCCCTGGTCACCAATCCGTCATTCATCCTGCTGGACGAGCCGTTCAGCGGCGTTGACCCGATCGCGGTTTACGACGTTCAACAGATTATCGGACAGTTGAAGCAGAAAAATCTCGGGATCCTGATCACCGACCACAATGTCAGGGAAACCCTTTCGGTCGTGGACCGGGCGTACCTGATGAGCCAGGGCAAGATCATGCTTGAAGGAGACAGCAATTTCCTGGTCAATGACGATAAAGCCAGGGAAGTATATTTAGGCCCTCAATTTACTATGTAATTATTTTTTAAACACCAACATATTAGGAGGTTAATTATGATCACTATCACCGGACGTCATCTCACTGTTACGGATGCCATGAAACAGCATGTCGAAGGCAAGCTCAAGCCGGTTATTGAGTCTGTTCCCAATCTTAAAATCACATCAGCCAAGGTTATTCTGGAAATGGAGAAAAGCCGTTGCAAGGCGGAAATTCTCCTCAATATGAAAAACCATGATATGGAAGCGGTTTCCGAGACCTATGACATGTATCAGGCCATTGACATGTCTGTCGAAAAAATTGACGTACAGATCCGCAAACTGATCGACAAAGTCCAGGATCATCATCGCGGCAAGGTTTCCAAGGAAGCCGGCATTGAAGCCGAAGTTGAGGCCGAAGCCGAAGCTGAAGCTGAAGCTGAAAAAGAGTAATCAGCCCGTTGATTTTTCGCGCCGCGGAGGTAAACATTCCTCTGCGGCTTTTTTATTCAGTTGGGTTCAATACCTCGCCCCTTGGGGCGACTTTGTTCTTTGTCTTGGCTTTGGTCTTCGAATCTCCGGCCCGCCCGCAGGGCGTGGAAGTCCGTCCGTAATACCTCGAGGCTTGCCTCGGGGATAGGATGGACGGGAGGAGATTCTTTATTTGGCGCGCCCGGCTGGGCGCACGACTCATAGCCATCAAGCTAACCCAAGATGAACTCATTTGAACACCCAATATCCAACACTCAATTTCCAACCGGGGAAGGACTGGAGCTAACTTGGACATTGGATATTTCCCGCTCCAGCGGGATCCCGCGGCTGCGGGACACGTTATTGGATAATTCAGTTCAAAAAATCCTTGGCTTGATAGCGATGACGCGCGACTCCGAGATTTAGAGACCTCCCGCGCACAACGGTTTTAATTCTCTATAAGATTTTCAAACAACATTTTGGACATCCATAAACAGCCAGTAGTCAGAATAAATCAAGACCGATCTAACCATATTTTGGACATCCATAAACAGCCAGTAGTCAGAAGTCAGTAGTCAGTAGTCAGAATAAATCAAGACCGATCTAACCACATTTTGGACAGTCCCTAACCACAGAGGCACGGAGACACAGAGAAATCCGGACTCCGAGTGTTTAGATAGCCGTTGTGCGGAACTGTTCCGTTGTAGCGCCCTCTCTCTGAGAGGGAAGATTTAAACCCCCGTCCGATACGGACGGCACTACATTTTGGACACCTTGTCTGCTCATTCTGGACATACCCTTTGCACAACGTGTCACCTATTCTTCTATAATCCTTTCACCCGTTCCGGGTTTTTGACCATTCACCATTCACCATTCACGTTCTCTACATTTTGGACACCCATGCTTTGTTGGACACTCCGAGACTCTGACCGGTTGAGCAAAATCCTTTTAACCACAGAGGCACAGAGACACAGAGAAAACCTTTCTCCATTTTGGACCGCATTTCCGAGAGTCTGGAGACCGCTTTGAGGATGTTGCTATTTTGTTTTCTCATTTTCAACTTTCAATTTTCCATTTTCAATTCTTTCCAACATTTCCGAGCCTTAGAGAGCCGTTGAACACAACCACTTTTTAACCACGGAGGGCACGGAGAAAACATGATTTCCGTTTTAAATCCGGATTCCACACGTTTCATTTTTCCCGGGAACGCCGGTCTCCGTACCGGCAGGCTGTTTCTCATTCCAGTCATATATGATGCGTTTCTTGAAAAAGCCGGTACGGAGACCGGCGTTCCCAGGGGGCGTGCCATCGCT
>CAIKZE010000232.1 GCA_903831825.1 uncultured Lentisphaeria bacterium
GTAAGCGTCCAGCCAGCCACATCTGTTACTTTGTTTTCTGCCGAGTAAATTATCCTTCAACAATAAACGGGAGGATATTTTATGCTAAAAAACGGAATTGTCTGGCGCCGGTGGCAGTGTGCGCTGTCGGGTTACTGGAACAGCGGTCTTTCTTTTGCAGAGTACTGCCGGAAACATGATTTGAATTTGAAATCTGCTTCAAGATGGCGGATCCGGCTTCGTCCTGATTTTTCCGTCTCTGAATTCCCGCTTGAAATCGTTCATCTGCCCATGCCATCCTCTCAGCCGCCAGCGCCGGAGCTACATCGCGCCAGCAGTTCCGGTATCAAACTTGAACTTGGTCGCATTGGCATCAGTCTCGATACGGATTTCAATGTTGAAGCGTTGCAGCGCGTCCTGGCTGTGCTGGAGGTGCGCTGATGCTGTCATTGTCCGGAGCCGTGAAAATCTATTACTGCCGGACGCCGGTGAATCTGCACAAGTCGTTCGACGGTCTGGCGGGAGCGGTCCAGCAGTATCTGCTCGGCGATCCGCTTTCGGGTCATTTATTTGTGTTTTTCAACCGCACTTTCAATCTGGTGAAAATTATTTACTGGGATCGTGACGGCTATGCGATCTGGAGCAAACGCCTGTCGCAGGGACGCTTCAATATTCCGCAGTCCGCCGACGGCAAAATCGAGTTGGACAGTCGTGAACTTTATGCGATTTTATCCGGTATCAAACCGAAGCGTTATTATAAGCGTTTTTCTTTGTAAAAAGATGTATTTTTCAGGTGAAAAATCCTGTTGCCATGCTATATTAAAAACATGGTAAACAATGTAACAATTGAATACGATGAAGCGTTGATGGCCGGTCTGCAACCGGCGGAAATTATCGCGCAATTTACTGCCATAATTCAAGGTCTCATTTCGCAAAATCAAAACCTCTCCGGGCAAGTGGAAAAACTCACCGCGCAAATCGCCTGGTTTCAGCGCCAGCTTTTCGGCGCGAAATCCGAGAAGTTCGTGCCGGTTCCGGAAGGCACCGCGTTGCTTCCCGGTTTTGAAGCAGCCTCGGAAGCTGCGCCGGCAGAAGTCGTACTGCATGTCGAATCCCATGAGCGCAAGCCGCGCGAAAAATTCGGCTGGAACGAAATTCCGGCGGATTTGCCGCGCGAAGAAGTGGTCATTGATGTTCCGGAAGAGGATCGCGCCGGCATGGAACTCATCGGTTATGAAATCAGCGAACGGGTAGCCCGGCGCGAGACCCGGTTCTTTGTCAAGGTCATCAAGCGGGCGAAATATGCCGACAAAGCAGATGCAACCCGCGGCGTGATCACCGCACCGGCCGCCGGAGACTTTCTGGATTCAATTAGCGGCAAAACTAAATTCGACGTTTCATTCATCAGCGGCGTGGTGTCCGACAAGGTTGAAAACCATCTGCCGTTATATCGCCAGTCTGAAATCATGAAACGCGAATGGCTTCCAATCCATCGTTCCAGCCTGTGCAGCCTGTTCGCCGGCGCGGCGCAGCAGCTTAAAGTCCTTTGGGAACGGATGAACGAGTTGCTGATGCAACTGGAAATCATCCACGCCGATGAAACCCCGGTAAACATGCTTGACCCCGGAAAAGGAAAATGTAAAAAAGCCTATCTGTGGTGCGGAATGAGCGGAATTGGTCCGCCGCTGGTTGTATTTCATTTCGTCCTGTCACGATCACAAGATACCGCGGAAAAACTTTTCGGCAGTTACTCCGGAACAATCATCCGGGACGCATATGTAGGCTACGACACTCTCGAAGCTGATTTCTCGGCATGCTGGGCGCATGTGCGCCGCAAATTCCTTGATGTTTTCAACGCCGGATATGCCAAGGCGGAACCGGAACTCAAGTTAATCCGCAATCTTTATCAGATTGAAGCCGAAGCCAAACTGCGGGCGGAAAAGAAAAACACGGAAACCGCGCTTTTTCAGGAACGGAAAGTCGCGCGCCGCGTTTCCGCCAGGCTGGTGAAAGAGTTTTTTGACATATGCCGGAAACATATTGAAAACGAAGTTCCGTCATCCCCGCTGTACAATGCGATAAATTACGCCTTGAAGCTGGAAGAGCAGCTCTCTATGTTTTTGAAAAATCCGAAATTGAACATCGACAACAATCCGGCGGAGAATGTAATTCGGCCCATCGCGCTCGGGCGCAAAAACTGGCTGTTCGCCGGCAGCGAACCCGGCGGCCAGCATCTGGCGATCATGCAAAGCATGGCGGCTACCTGCAAGGCGAACAACATCAACTTCTGCACATGGATGGAAGATGTACTTGTCAGGATCAGCACCACTCCCGCCACTGAAATCGACAATCTGCTGCCGCATCTTTGGAAACCGGAAATAAAATAACAGCCGGCACTTTCAAGATGTGGCTGGCTGGACGCTTAC
>CAIKZE010000233.1 GCA_903831825.1 uncultured Lentisphaeria bacterium
CAACGGACAACCTGCCGCATACCCGTATGACAGTAAGGGCAAACCGATCATATTAACCGAGCCGGACAACGCCAATACCAATATTGTAAAATACATCACTCAGAGGATGGACAAAGAAAAGAAAGACTTGTTATGCGGATATAATATATGCGCAGGTACTCCGGAGGAATTAACCTTCAACACACAATTCCCTTCCATGTTCAAAGAAATAACAACGGGGAATTTACTGCTTCAGGAAAGGCATTTCCACACAAACAAAGATGGCCGGCCCTATATATCATATAATCAAAAATGGAGCTCAATCGTCAATGATCTGGTATATTCTTCCGATCTAATACATACACTTGGCGGCTATCTCTATCGCGGGGATTTCGGCATGGGGCGCAGCGAACCGTTTCTTAAACAAGTATTTGCTTTTCACTTTGCGGCTGGGGCCAGACTGTTCGCGGTTAATCCATGGTATAAATCGCCGAATAATCCTACCGTTGGTCTGTTTCCATGCGAGTATACCAGATTTGCACTCCGCTTCAACAAATATTTATTCAACCCTGCGCTTTACAGATTTAATGTCAGCAAACCGCTGCAAAGAATTTCCGTTTCAACCACCGCGCCATTCCCGATCATCTATGATAAATTCTGCTACGACCTGTTCCAGGACAAAAAGTTGATCACGGTAGTCCATCTGATCAACACTCCTGTCAGCGATCAGGTTAATGTAAATAACACGTCCGCGCCTTCCTGGGTCACAGATAAAACAGTGGTAAGTGTCCGCACCCCGATGGGCGTAAATAGCAAGAAGGCAAAATACTATGTTTTGAGTCCGGAATGGAAAATACAGCTTGCTCCTGTCGAGGTGGAGAATCCTGCCAAACCGGTAATTAATGTCGAGGTTCCAAATTTTCAATATTGGGCTATGGTAATCTGTGAATACGAATTGGGAACTGATGGGAAACCTGTTTCATCAGAAGACGAATTGTTCCTGCCGGTGCTTCACCGTAAAAGCGATCCTCTTTAATTTTAACTAGTATCATAAAAAAACAATAAGTATAAAAAAGGAATAAGCAAATGAAATCAGTAATGTCATTAATGTTGTTGGGAACCCTCTCTATATTCTGTCAATGGTCTGCCAATGCCGCTGACGATGCCTCAGAGAACACAGCAGTCAATCCGGTCTGCGTTCCACAAGAGCGCAAAGAAGATGCTGTTTATTGCGCTGGCACGCGCAACGCGGTACGCATCGGACAAATAGACGCGGCAAATACAGATATTATATTTCTCGGTGATTCAATAACACATTTCTGGGCGTTTCCTGAAACAAGAAAAAACGCTCCGGGTGGACTCGAAATATGGGATAAAACTTACAAACCGCTCAAAGCCGTTAATTTTGGTCTAACCGCTGACAAAATTGAGAATCTGCTCTGGCGAATTACTGAGGGCAAGCAACTTGAAGGTTTTTCGCCCAAGGCGATTGTCCTCTTGATCGGCGTTAACAATACCCATACAGGCGGCGGACGTGTGGAGATATCTGCCGTACAGATTGCGGAAGGGATTAAGTTGATTGTCGACACTATACGGCAAAAACAGCCGGAAAGTAAAATTCTGTTGCTGGGAGTTTTTCCGCGCGGCGGCGCAGCCTTTATGACAAAGATTAAAGAAATTAATAACTTGATTTCCGCCTGTGCGGACAATCAACACGTCTTTTTTCTTGACATCGGCCCGCAGTTATTGGAAAAGGATGGCACTATGAACAAGGAAATATTCCGTGACGGCCTGCATATAACCCCTAAAGGGTATCAAATATGGGCGGATACAATGAATCCTCTCCTTTTTAAACTTATAAGTAAAGATGAAAGTAAAGAACAAAAATGAATGTAGTATTTCTAGGTGGCGGTTCGTTACGAATACTGCCGATTGTACGGGCGCTGTTGCAGACGCCGGAAGTGTTCGACGGCGGCAGCATCAGACTGGTTGACCTTAAACTCGAACGGGCGGAAGCGGTCGGCAGGCTGATCAAGCGTTGTCCGGAATATAAAAATGTCAACTGCGAAGTGGCCTGGACGAGCGATCTCGACCGCGCCCTGAATGGCGCTGACTTGTTTTACCTGACTACCGCAATTGAACGGGAACCTTCCGATACGCTGGCATTACAGGCCTCGTGCGAATACGGCTATCTGCATTCCGACCAGCTTTCGATCAACGGTTCTTTCCTGGCCGCCCGTGGCGGCAACATGGTGATGAACTTTGCCCGAAAAATGGAAAAGTATTGTCCTGAAGCCATGATGCTGATTTTCGCCAACCCGGTGCCGGTTTTCAGCGCGGCCGTGACCAATTACACGAAAATCAAGGCGCTTGGAATTTGCGCCGGTTTCGGCAATCATCGCTGGGACTTGCCCCGCATTTGCGGCCGCGACCGTTACGAAAGTGAGTGGAACGTGGTTGCCGCCGGAGTAAATCACCTTTCGTTCATTCTGCGCGGCGAATATCAGGGGCGGGATATGAACGAAATATTGTGCGAACGACTTACCGCCGACTGGCAGCCGATGCCGATTACTTCTTACGATTGCGGTGAGCGTATTCGCGAAGGATTGCAGAAACTGGTAGATATCTACCGCCGGTTTGGAACGATGGTTTTCTCTTCTGAAGGCGACGGCATGTCGCATATCCTCTGGTCATGGGGACTGGAAAAACAACAGCAGTTACTGTTCCGGCGGTTAAAGGATTTCAGCCCGGATACAATTGCCGCCGACAGCCTGCGCCGCATGGAGCAAAGATTCGCTGAATTCATTTCGGTCGCATCTTCATCCGCCGAGCCGGACTGGAGTCCGGATATCGCTAAAAATCCAAGATTCGGCGTTGATTTCAGCGAAATATCCGTTCCGATCATCCGGGCGCTGGCCGGACTGGAAACCATGCGGATTACGGCCAGTCATCCGAATCGCGGCGCGGTTCGGGATTTCCCGGACAATGCCGCGCTTGAATATACGATGGACCTGCACGGCAGAAATATCATTCCGGTTGAAAATCAATATATCCCGTCGCCGTTCAAAGGCTTGATTACCTCGCTATCTGAACATCAAACCTTGCTGGCTGACGCGATAGCGCAACAGGACGGCAGACTTTTCGCCGATGCGCTGGAGGCATATCCGATGAACAAATTCTCGGCCAATAGAGTGCCGTACTTTAACAGGATGTTCGAAGTTTTCGCCGACTTGCCGCCAGCGTTACAACAAGCAAAAGCCTATATACAGTGGTAGCTATTTTAAAATATAGATTTGGAACTTTAAGAATTAATCATGATGAAACACTTTGCGTTTAAAATTCGCACCACGCAACATAAATCCGGCCCGACAGATGGAAACAATAGAACATGCAAGGAAATACCAGGATGAATGCAAACGCCGAACAGATGGATACTGACTTGATTGCTTCAGCCGCATGGCTAATGGACCCGCGTTTCAAGGATACTCAAGTTGGAGATTGCATCGAAAAATTTCACGATCTGCCACAAGCATTGATCGGGGTGAACAATGTCCACTCCTATTTCCGCAAGGAGGTGGTGCTTGACCGGCTTCCGATAAGGGCAGTACTCCACATTACCGGCGATGACACATTCAAATTATATATTAACGGACATTTCTTCGTACAGGGGCCCGAGCCAGGCTATCCATTTGCGCATCCTTATTATACACTGCCGGTCACAGAGCAATTGCGGCTTGGTCCCAACAGCCTGGCAGCGCACGTTTATTACCATGGTTGTTACTGCCGAGCGTTCAACAGCGGCGACAACCGCAGCGGCTTCCTGATGGTACTGGAGTTGACTTTCGCCGATGGCTCGCAAACCCGGCACTTTAGCGGCCCGGACTGGAAATGCCATCAATCTTCAACCTTTTCCGCAAACCACCTTATG
>CAIKZE010000234.1 GCA_903831825.1 uncultured Lentisphaeria bacterium
GATAATTTTAACATGGATACCGTCCTTTCGGGCTGCTTGCCCGGGTTTGTGTTTAAAGAACGGTATCTTTTTTATTGTCAAAACGCCAGCAAAATTACTGTTTTTTCCGTATTTCTCGCCGCAAATGCGGCTCAGTTCAAAGATACTAAACTCTTAAAATGCTGAGGTGAATCATGGTAACGCGTGAAGAATATCTGGAAAAGATAAAACCGTTCATGGGCCGGAATATAGTCAAGGCCATTACCGGGTTGCGGCGCGTCGGGAAAAGTGTATTTGTCCGTCAAATCATGGAATCTCTTAAAGCGCAAAATGTCAACCCCAAAAATATTATTTACGTTGATATGGAGTCACTGGAATTCGACTCGATTAAAACTTATCATGATCTTAATGCTTATGTAATGGAACTTGCCGCAAAAGCGGCCGGCAAGGTATATGTTTTTATTGATGAGACACGAAATATTGTGGAATGGGAAAGGGCGGTCGCGTCATGGTCGGGGCGGCCTGAGCGTTTTGATGTGACAATTACAGGCTCAAACTCCACTTTATTTTCCGGCGCCCTGGCGACTAAATTAACCGGCAGATATATTGAGTTCCCCATATACCCGTTGTCATTGCGGGAATTCAAGCAGTTTCCATTGCGGGAATCAAATAATGAGAAAATTTTTGATTTGTACCTGAAATACGGCGGACTTCCCGGACTTCACAGCTTAGGTGAAATAAATGATATTACAGCGCTGCCGTATCTGGACGCCGTTCACGGCAGCATTGTTTTAAAGGATATCGTGGAGCGCAATAAAATCCGGAATGTCGGCGTCCTGAACAGTATCTGCCGCTTCACATACGACAACATCGGAAATCTGCTGTCGGCAAACAGCATCAGCAAATACCTGAAAAATCAAAAACTGAGCATTAATTTGCAGACTACGGTCAATTATTTAAATTATCTGACCGAATCCCAGTTATTTTACCGGGTTCCAAGGTATGATATAAAAGGGAAGCGGCAACTGGAAATAAATGACAAGTTCTATACGGTTGATCTGGGATTGCGAAATTCGCAGATCGGATTCAAAAGCCAGGATATAGGGCAGATTATTGAAAATCTGGTATATCTGGAGCTGTGCCGGAAAGGGTATCAGATATATGTCGGACAGATGGATGCTTTTGAAGTTGATTTTATTGCCGTAAAAAACGGGACGCCAAATTATTTCCAGGTTACCGTCGCGTTGACAGACAGTTCGGTGGTTGAACGGGAAACAAGGCCGCTGCTGGCAATAGCGGATAATCATCCCAAAACCATTATCACGCTGGCGCCCGCCTTCGGTGACGGCATAAACGGCATTAAAGTGCAATCTTTAAGCGATTTTTTAAGTTGAGGTAAAATATCCCGAAGTGATTTTGGGGGCTGCTAAAGAGTACCGCAAGCATTCCCGCAGTCGCGGGATTCCGCTACTGCGGGAACAGGTGCTTAACCCAGCTTGCTTCTCAAGCTGGAGAGTACTGCAAGCATCCTGCTTGCTGCTTCTCAAGCTGGAAGCTTGAGGTACTTTGGCTTTAGCATTTCAATAAAATTACCTAAAAAAGAAACAAGGATTTGTATTAATTATAAGGTTTATATCTTATAACCTTCAAGCATCTTTTTAGCATTCTCATGTCCCTGTTCCGCCGCTTTGCGAAACCATTTTTCCGCTTCGGTTTCATCTTTCGGCATCCCTTCACCCCAAAGATAACATCGTCCTAGCTCAAACTGTGCTTTCGCATCTCCTTTTTCCGCTGCTTTACGCCACTGTTCCGCCGCTTTGCGAAACCATTTTTCCGCTTCAACCTTATCAAACGGCACACCATTACCCTCAAGATAACGTCGTCCCAGCCTCCTCTGTGCTTTTGTATCGCCATCCTCTGCCGCTTTACGAAACCATTTTTCTGCTTCAGCTTTATCTTTTGGCACGCCTTTACCTCTAAAATAACAATACCCCAGGTCATACTGTGCTTGTACATTACCCTGTTCGGCAGCTTTACGGAACCATTTTACAGCTTCTGTGAAATTCTGATCCACGCCCTTACTCAAAAGATAACACCGCCCGAGCTCATACTGTGCTTCAGCATCCCCTTTTTCGGCAGCTTTACGGTATTGTTTAACCGCATCATCCTCGGCAAACAACGGCATGGAAAACCGCATGACGACAAACAGTCCTATTATTAAGATTGCAACATTTCCGAGTTTCATAAATTCCTCCATTGGGGGAGCATGAGTTAGACCATGTTTTTACAATCCAGTCACTCCTCAATATCTTTCGCGTACATGCGAAATGCAAATCTAGAACTTAATGAAGCATTATTTTTTCGCCATATCCCGAATAACATTTACCACCTTTTGGCTTCCCCAAACTATCGAGCGAATCAAAATATAGAGTAGAATAATCGGAATAATGAAAAACCAGATATACAGCCAGCCTGCAAAAAATGCACAAGCATAGGCAAAACCGTTTTCCGGCGGTGGTCCGACAAACATACCGATTGCCACAAGAATCCAGCTCAATGCGCTGAAACTAGCGCCAATGATAATTTTGCGCCAAAGTCCATTAAAAAGAGCAGGACGAATCCAGTGCAAAATAACAACTGCACATGGCAACACGATGAATATCAGGTAAAAAAGTATTTCACAAATAATTTCAGATATTGTCATATCCGTTTATTATCTCCTCTCGCTTACAACTTACACAATTTTAAACTGCTCCTAATTTAACTCGCAAAGTCCATGAATCAATAAACTTAACCGGCTTCGCCGGAATTTGTTCCCTCCTGCGGCGGACAAGAGATTGCTCCGCAATCGCAAAAAAGAAATAGCATAAAATTGCATTTAACTTCCTTATTTACAGCTATTAACACAATATCAAATTGACAAATCCTCTAATAGTAAAAAGAGAACAGTTTTAATTTTAAAAAATCTTTTGTGCCTTTTTGTGGATAAACAAGGATTTGAAAAGTATGCCAGTTTCGCCGAAACTGGCAAGCAAAGCGGTTTTGGCAAAACCGCCATACTCAGCAATTGATCGAGCTTGTTATCGCCGTTTGAGTTGACAAAATCGCTAACAGTATAAAGAAGACACGTGAGGGAAAGTTCTAGAGTTCTAAAGTTTTAAAGTTCGGGAGTTGAAAGTGAGAAAAACGAAAAAAGTTTGGGAAATATGAAAACAGATTTACCACAGAGGGATTCTGCCGGTGCGGATGGTTTTGTTGTAGTGCCGTCCGTCTCGGACGCCCTCCCTCTCAGAGAGAGGGTACTCCACTGGAAAGATTTTTCGAAAAGTGTTGTACTCAACTGGTCTCCAGAGTCTCGGAAATCACAAAAATGTATTTAGTTAACGAAAACCTTAACCGGTTGTCGAGAAGTTGTTTGAAAATCTTATCAAAGGCTGAAAAACGTTGTGTTCAACGACTATCTAACGACTCGGAAATGAAGACAATAGGGAGGTTTACCACGAACCACACGAAACTCACGAAAAAAAACGAAAAAAAGGAGTCAGCGGATTTTTGCGTTACACGCAATAATTCGCTGAATTCTCTCCTTTCGTGTCTTTTTGTTAAACAAGGTTCTGTTCGAGGATTCTTTAAAACTCGGAGTTGTTTTAAAAACTGATAGAAGTTTAGTTCAACAACACTCCAAAGTGTCGGAGTGATTAGAAAAAAGTACCACAAGCATTCCCGCAGCCGCGGGATCCCGCGAAGGCGGGACTAGGGGTAAACCCCTCTTGTGATTCTAACTCAAGCTGGAAGCTTGAGGTACTCTGGGGTTTTGAAAAACTGATAGAAGTTTAGTTCAACAACACTCCAAAGTGTCGGAGTGGTCCACAGATGACACAGATGAAAGCAGATGTTAAAAACGGAATGGTTATGCTCAACGGGACTCTATCTTCTCGGAAATGTTGGAAAGATAAAAAGTATGCCAGTTTTGCCAAAACTGGCAAAGGAAGGCGTTTTTGGCAAAAACGCCATACTGGAGATGTCTCTAAAATCTCGGGAATGTGGTTTTGTTGTAGTGCCGTCCGTCTCGGACGGAGGAGCCGGAACCACCCTCTCAGAGAGAGGGCACTACACCGGAACATGTGGGGAAGCGGTGTCCAAAATGGGTTACTGTAGTTGCGTGGGTCGGCAATATCCCAATCTTTCCCAGATTACGAAAAGCGAGGGCAGGGGGCAAAGGGGAAGTTCTAAAGTGCAGGACTTCTAAAGGGCGGAAGTTATAGAAGAAGGATTTCTCTGTGTCTCTGTGTCTCTGTGTCTCTGTGTCTCTGTGTCTCTGTGTCTCTGTGTCTCTGTGTCTCTGTGTCTCTGTGTCTCTGTGCCTCTGTGGTAAAAAATAATTGTTTCAAATAGGAGGAACTATTTTACAGCCACATTCAGGCAGAAAGAGCGGAAAGCCAGTTCTTCACTGACGTTAAACAGCAGATTATAAAGCAGTTGGTCGGCTTCAGTCAAGGCGTGGCAGGCGCGTTTTTCGGAGATTTTCTCGGGCAGTTGCATGCCTTCGAAGATTTCCGGATTGGCGAGACGGTCAAACGGGACTCCGCAGCTCAACTGATACACCTGGGCAAACCAGGTATGGATTGCACCGGTGAAGTAGTTCCTGAGCTTGATATATTCGCCGGCGACGGCTGACTCAAATTGCTTTTCGATGCGTTTCTTTATCGGGCTTTCGAGTTCTTCGGCTTGGGTCAGGCGCTCTTTCCACTGTTTTTCCGCGGTAGCTTCCGCGATGTCCTGCAAATGCTGGGAAATATTGATGATATTTTCGGCGCACCTGCCGGCGGCGGTAATGTTGTTCGCGGCTTTAAATTGCAGATCGTAAAGTACGGCGAACAGTTCTTTACTTTTTTCAAACTCAAAAAGGCAGCGGTTTTCCAGCAGGATCAGGGTTTGGCAGCGGGAACGGGTGGTCGGCAGCAAGGCGGAAGGGTTGCCGGTGGCCAGAATGAAGAACGAGTCGGCCGGCGGTTCCTCCAGCGTTTTCAGGAAGGCGTTCTGCGATTCGGTGTTCATCCGGTCCGCGTCATAGATCACACCGACTTTTTTGCTGGCTTCCGAGGTGCTGGTCAGATAAAACTGGCTTTCAAACCAGCGGACGGTATTGGGTTCGGGATTTCGGCGCTCGCCGACCTGAATCTGCCAGGTTTTGCCGGTGGGCATCAGTTCATAGAATTCCGCATAAATGCCGGTTTCCATATGGCGGCAGACGCGGCAGGTTCCGCACGGAGTGCCGTCGGCTGAACTGTTCGGACAAATCGCAATCTGGCTGAGCACCAGCGAAAAATTGCGCCGCAGTTCCGGAGAATCGCCGTGCAGCAGATAAGCGTGGGCCATCCGTCCGGAAACGCGGGCGCGTTTCAGGCAGGCGATAACTTCGGGGAATTCCTGTTCATAACGGGTCAAAAGCATTGCTTAACGAGCTCCACAATTTGGTGGTGAATGTCGGCGGCGGCGGCGAGGGCGGAAACAACTTTCAC
Organism: uncultured Lentisphaeria bacterium; assembly: GCA_903831825.1. Lineage (GTDB taxonomy): Bacteria > Verrucomicrobiota > Lentisphaeria > Victivallales > Victivallaceae > CAIPAT01. Next base: position 5,502 of record CAIKZE010000234.1, read on the forward strand.
TCTTTGCGGCTCGGACCTGGCGATTTCCAGAAAACCCTGCCTGACCCGGTGATGAAAAGTCAATGCCTCGGCTTCAATGCGGTCATGCTGTCCGGCGGTTTCCGCGCGTTTGGCGGTGCGTTTGAAACCTTCCTCAGGCGGCAGATCCAGCAATATGGTCATATCCGGGATACAGTTTCCCACGGCATATCTATTTAAACTCCGGATGAAATCCATATCCAGTTTCCGGGCGTACCCCTGATAGGCGGTAGTCGAATCGGCAAACCGGTCGCAAAGCACGACCGCGCCGCGCGCCACCGCCGGCTCGATCAGGAAACGGACGTGTTGAGCACGGCTGGCCGCGAACAGCAGAAGCTCGGTTTCCGCGAAAACCGGTTCGTCGCCGGAGTGGTGTTTGACCAGTTGCCGGAGTTGTTCGGCAATCGGAGTGCCGCCCGGTTCGCGGGTGACGATGCATTCCCTGGCGAGTCCGGCGAAATACTCCCGGAGCATTTTCAGTTGAGTCGTTTTGCCGGCGCCTTCCGGTCCTTCAAATGTGATAAAAAGCCCTTTTACAGCCATAATTAATATATAAGGAAAAGTTTTTCCTTGAACCTTTAAATATTATAGAGTTTTAAATGATACTCAGAAATTTCATTTTTACACAATAGCGCAGTTTGCTAACTTCGCAAAACGTTGTACTTTTTAATTTGTCAAAAAAATTAAATATAAGAGGTAATTTCAAAAGTATTTTGGTATTTTAAGGTTTTTCCCGGTATTTTGGAGCCTTTTGCTCGTTTTTACGTAGCGCTGCTACGCCTGAACTCACAAAAACACCAAAATCATCGAGAAAATCCCTGAAAATTCTTTCAAAAAGTACTTTTGCAATTATACTCTATTAGGTTGAAAATTTAACATAGACGAGTCTGATTGTGGATTGGATTTTTTCGATCCGACTGATTGGCGATATGAATATCGCCTGAAGGAGGAACGGAAAAATACGGCCGCAAGACACTCGCCGCAAAGCGGTTGCGATCTTTTGAGTTTGGATTCGCACTCTTCGAGGCTTTCGATACCCCGGTATCGGC
>CAIKZE010000235.1 GCA_903831825.1 uncultured Lentisphaeria bacterium
ACGCAGATGTTAAAAACGGAATGGTTATGTTCAACGACTATCTAAAGTCTCGGAGTAATCCACAGGTGACACCGATGAACGCAGATGTTAAACAGGCTGTTCTTCGTGTCTCCGTGCCTTTGTGCGAGAACGGTTTTAAAATGCTTATGTTCAGCGACTATCTAAAGTCTCGGAGTGATTCACAGATGACACAGATGAACGCAGATGTTAAACAGGCTGTTCTTCGTGTCTCCGTGCCTTTGTGCGAGAACGGTTTTAAAATGGTTATGTTCAACGACTATCTAAAGTCTCGGAGTTGTTTGAAAAACTGATAGAAGTCGTGTTCAACAACACTCCAAAATGTCGGAGAAGTACGGAGTGGGGTCTGTCCACTTTATCGTCATTTATTGTGCATATATTCATTTAAAATGCGTTTATTTATACATCTTATTTTAATATTTTCAGTCGCAGGATTTAGAAATAAGGTTTATTCATTGAATCCCGCCCACTTTCTTTTCCGGTTTGAATATAGCCGAAGCGTGATATTATGCAAGCATCAAAAACTTGAGAATTTAACGCAAAGGCGCGAAATCGCCAAGGGAAACAGAAAAAATCCTTTTTAAAATTTGGCACAGCCAAACTTTAAAAAACCTCGGAAGATGGTACTCCCTGCCAAGCTTAAACTTATGCTTTGGACTCTTTGGCCGGCAGATACCGTTTATGGGGATCATATGCGCTTCTGCCGACCGCGACAATAAGTCCAGTCTTGGTCATGCGTGCCAGCCGGTCACGCATGGCCCGTGAGCTGATTCCCACCGTCTGGCTCAGATATTGGGTGGATGCGCCGCCGCCGGCTCCGTTTTCTCGAATCAACGCCATGATCCGCTGTTCGATATCATCTGCTTGCGGTTGGACTGCAACACGGTTCAAGCTGAAGGTGATCCGGAAACGGAAAGCTACTTCCTCCATCGATGGTTCAGGTAAGTCAATTGCACGACACGAGGCAGCCATCCGTTGAAAACCGCTGCCCCATTGTTCGATCAGGTTAAGTTCCTTGAAAATCCTGCCTATCACCCGGTTCCTTAACTTCGACACGCCTTCGCGAACATCGCCGATAGTCAGCCCGCCAGTCAGCAATCCAGGGTTTTCAATCTCAATCCGGTTATCGAAGATCGCCACCCGGATAGGAGCGCCTGTCTGTGAGTAATCAGCATGGACGATGGCATTAGTCAAAGCTTCGCGTACAGCTTCCAGAGGCACACTCCAGACATCCTTCCGGCGCAATTCTCCAAACTCTGCCGAACGCGACGCATGTTTCTTGACGAACTCGAAGGCATCGTTCAGGGCAATGGGAAGATGGGTTCTGATTTCCAGTTGATCCAGAATATTGGCTTTGTCCGTTCCTCCGAACCGCCCGCATTGAATCCAGGCATCCTGGAAATAGCGCTCTCGCACGGTACCAAAAAGCAGAATGCCGCCGACCGTCGGCACCAGCCGCCCTTGATGCCGGATGACCAGACGAAGAGTCTCAAGCGAGTTCTCATTCCAGTCGCGCAATCCGGCAAACAACCCGGAAGCAACCCGGAAGTCCAGCGCTTCCGGGTTGATGTCCGGCATCGGTTCCTCATCGTAAGAAAGGTTCAGCGCGGAACGCCGCATTTCCGCAGTCAATGGTCGGTCGGCCTGCCGGTTTGTAGACCCAACGCGCACCAGTACGCCGCTTTCGATGCCCCGCGATTTCAGCCAATGCGGACGCATGGCGCTGGGATATACCTCCACCGCCAGCAAGGTGCGGCCTTTCCAGTTGACCAGTTCCACGCCTGGTACTACGCGCGGTTCAATCGAATCAGCAATCAGGTTGCACAGCCGCTCTTCCTCGTCAAGCGGATTATCCAAGCCCAGTACCGCTTTACTGTTGTCTTCAATCCCGATCAGCAATACCCCGCCCGCCGTGTTGGCAAACGCCGTCAGCGTCTTCAGAATGTTCTTCGGCGACGACATATCCCGCTTGAACTCAAGGGTTTTACCCTCCGGTCGCATCAGCAGCTCTTCAATTTTCATGCTTTGACAGCCTCCGCGATACTGGTGATATCCAGTTTCGACACATCCACGTACAGGAGACGGGATTCTATATCAGTACCGTTGTGATTCATGTGTTTTCCATATAATGAGGATAATATGATACATCCGGAACTTCATTCAAGAAGTTTTTTGCATAAAGGGAACTTTTTTAATAGCACGACCACTCCAAGGAATTCTGGCAACTGCTGGAACGCTATCTGCCCGAATGGAAAGGAAGGGTCAATCGGGGCCTGCGTAGTCAATCCGGGTCAATCGGGGCTGTCCACTTCATTTTTACTTGTTGTGCATATTCCAGTTTGGATATAGCCGGATAGATAATATTGTCAAGCATCGAAAACTTAAGAATTTAGCGTAAAGGCGCAAAATCGCCAAGGAAAACAGAAAAAATTCTTTTTAAAATTTGGCACAGCCAAACTTAAAAAATCCTCTTCTTCGCGTCTTCGCGCCTTTGCGTTAAAATTAAATAAGAAAGCCGGAATACCATTTCCCATGCCATTGAACTGCAATTTTCAAAACCGCATTTTTCGTGTTTATTGAACCTGAGTACCTGTTTCCCGTTGACAAAATTACTATATATGTAGGGACAATTAGTGACTGGTGAATGGTGAATGGTGAAAAACCAGGAACGGGTGAAAATATTATAGAATAAAACGAGAAAAATGAAAACGCTCTGTTCAACGGGACTCCAAAGTCTCGGAGTGATCCACAGATGACACAGATGAACGCAGATGTTAAAAACGGAATGGTTATGTTCAACGACTATCTAAAGTCTCGGAGTAATCCACAGGTGACACCGATGAACGCAGATGTTAAACAGGCTGTTCTTCGTGTCTCCGTGCCTTTGTGCGAGAACGGTTTTAAAA
>CAIKZE010000236.1 GCA_903831825.1 uncultured Lentisphaeria bacterium
AGCTACAATATGTATCGCTCCACCGGAGCTACAATATGTATCGCTCCACCGGAGCTACAATATGTATCGCTCCACCGGCGCTACAATATGTATCGCTCCACCGGAGCTACAATATGTATCGCTCCACCGGAGCTACAATATATATCGCTCCACCGGAGCTACAATATGTATCGCTCCACCGGAGCTACAATATGTATCGCTCCACCGGAGCTTGTTTTGACTGTTTTATTTTATCAGAGCGTTATGACATAAAAGTGTCAACTACCTTTTGAAACCTGCCGTTTTTTAACCCATGAATTCCAGTGAAGACCCAAAAGTTTTAATATTAAAAAATGATTTCTCTGTGTCTCTGTGCCTCTGTGGTCAAGTTTTAAATGAGTTTATTTTATCTGCATTTCGACAATTTTTCTTTGCAGAAAATAGCGTCCGTATTCATTGTGAACGGATACCAGCAAGGCCGGGATCGTATCCCCGAAATGCCGGTCTTTGATGGCCCGGGTTATATCGTTGGTATTATTGACCGCAATATCGCCGAGCCGCAGCAGAACATCCCCACGTTCCACGTCCTTGATGCCGCTTTCCGGCAGTCCGCTGACGACCAGGCCTCCGGCAAACGGATAGTGCAGCGCCTGCGACAGGTCTTTGGTCAGCGGCTGAACCGTAATTCCAAGTTTGACCTCGCACAGTTTGCCGCCGTCGGCAGGCAGCATTTTTTCAACCTTCAGTTTGAATGATTTGTTGTCGGTGGTGGTGACGGCAATTTTTTCTCCAGCCTGCATTTTCCATAATCTGCGGGACAGCGCCATTAAGTCATCCAGTTCGACATCGTCGATTTTGGTGATCCGGTCGCCGGTGCGAAGACCCGCTTCCCAGGCGGGAGAATCTTTGATAACTTCTTTCAGGAAGATAACCAGGTCGCCGTCTTTCATCCGCTGCACCGCCGGAATAATCCCTAACGACACATTGGCGAAACGTTCCGGAATCAGCCACGCCGCCAGCACGTTCTCGACGCGTTGCAGCGGAATGGCGAACCCGATGGCCTGGGCTTCCCTCAGGATTGCGGTATTTATTCCTATCATCGAACCGGTGATGTTGATCAGCGGTCCGCCGCTGCTGCCGGGATACACGGCGGCGTCCGTTTGCAGCAAGTCCGAGAAAACCACCTGCTCATTGTGGGTAACTTTGCGTCCGACTGCGCTCAGGACGCCTTGCGAAATGGTGCTGCCGAGCCCGAACGGATTGCCCACGACAATCACGGTTTCCCCGAGCAGCAGGTCGCCGGGGGCCGCCAGCGGAATCGGCTTCAGCTCGCCGCTGACCCCGTTGATTTTCAGCAATGCGATGTCGTTCAGGTCGTCCGCCGCCAGCACCTCCGCGAGGTAACTTTTTCCGTCGTACAGCGTGATGTTAATCTTGATTGCCCGGTAAACAACATGCGCGTTGGTCACCACCAGTCCGGATTGATCGATAATGCAGCCGCTGCCCAGGGAATATCCTTTCTGTTTGTCAAACAATGTCTCTTCCGGCGCGGTGTTGAAGATACTGCCGGGATTGTTCAGCCCCTGCGGAGCCGCGTCAATGATTTTTTCCGTGCTCAAGTTGACCACGCACGGCAGCACTTTGGCGATGGCTTGCACTGTCGGCGTAATTCTGCTCTGCCGGGAATCGCTGTCGTCGCCGGCGGCGCAATAATAATTCACCGGCGGAAAAAAAGCTGTGCCGGCCAAAAATATTATCGCTGTTTTAAATAAAAAATTTGATTTCATGGTTTTTTGCTGAATATTTATTGTAACATTATAATTCTAAAAAGGAACCGTCCCCGAATAACCTTTATTTTGCAACGTTTCCTAAACTAGCCTCCAGTGTGTAAAAATCAAACTGATAAGAGGAAGAATGACTACTGAAAAATGTCCGGCGGGTGAGATTCTCCTGCAAAAGGCGTGGAACAATATCGATCTTACCGGCGAATATCTCACCGAAGACGGCAGGCACCTGCGGATATTTTCGCCGGGGACATGGAATGTTGAAGCCGGGCCGGATTTCACGAATGCCAAAATCAGTATTGACTGTAAAATCCTGACCGGCGACGTGGAAGTGCATGGCAATTCTTCCGATTGGTTCAACCACCGCCACGACCGGGATTCAGCCTATGACAGCGTAATTCTGCATGTCGTCGGGCAGGAAGATTTGCCGCCGGGCAAAAGAGAACTGCTGCCGCCCGCATTGCTCATCAAGCCGGCCGGGGCCGATGCGGATGACGAAAAGATCAATTCCGGACGCTGTGCCGGATATTTTTCCAGCCTGGAGGAAAAACAAATACGTTCGATGCTCACCGCCGCCGGAATGGAACGCTTTTACCTGAAAAGCGGCAAAATTCTGCGCCAGATGCTGCTTTCCGGCGCCGAACATACCTGCCTCCGGCTGATGTTTGAGGCTGCCGGATACAAGCGAAACCGCGAATGCTTTCTGGAACTTTTCAACCGGTTCCGCGAATATCCCGCCGATATCAGAAAAGAGTTTTTTGAAGCGATCCTGTGGGGCGAATCCGGTTTGCTGCCCGATCCCGCCGTGGCCGTGCTTTCTGAAGAAATGCGCTGCTTCTCCGAAAACACCTGGCGGCAGTGGTGGAAAATCCGCATCGGCTCGCGTCCCGGCATTGACTGGCGGCGCGACGGCGGCCGTCCGGTGAACAGTCCGGAACGGCGCATTGCCGCGGTGGTCAGCTTGTACCGCACCTTCGGCGAAACTCCGCTGCGCACACTCCACGCTCATATCGCCGGCATCGCCAATCCGGAAGAGACAGGGCGGGAACTGGTCAAGCTGCTTACGTTGCATGATGCATTGTGGGATAAATACACCTCATTTGAACTGGCCAAAAAACCCGGCCCCGGCGCGGTCTTCGGCGCTGCCAGCGCCCTCGAATGTGTGGTCAATGTGGCGCTGCCGGGCATGGCGGCGGCGGCGAAAATAGACGGACGAGCGGACGAAACTTACGCCGCCGCGGTCTGGAATGTTCTGCCGTCCACGCAGGATAACCGCATCACTCGCGTGGCCGCCGCCCGCTGGTTCCGGGACAAGACTGCCGCGGATCAGGTTCTGGCCGGCGCCGCCGTCAGGCAGGGGGTAATTCATCTCTTCCAGGAGTTCTGCGATAAATGTCACACCGACTGCAATTCCTGCCTGATCTATAATTCAATCTGACCGAAACTGGAATTTGTATCATCTTGACTTTTATTGCGTTGCAGTTTAAATTTTTATAAAAAAGGAGGATTGGGGAATGGAATATGACAAAGATAAAGTTGATGAAATGACACTTGCTCTGCTCTATCTGGTTATGTGGAATGAACAGCCAATGACCAGAGCCTGGAAGGGATTTGATTGGGATACCTTGGACCGCCTCTACCAAAAAGGGTTTATTCATGATCCCAAAGGAAAAGCAAAGTCAATAGCAGTTTCGCCTGAAGGCAGGATAAAGGCCGAGGAGTTGTTTCTTAAGCATTTTGAAAAGTAAAACGCTTATCTGCTTATCCTGCAATAGACTGTTTCTGTTTGCATCCAACAAGATTACGATGTATTGTAAAGATCAATAAACAATAAGATGGCCAAGCATGAATTGCTGAATATTTATGATTACGGAAAAAGACAAAAAAACAATTCAGGACATCGCGCATAAATACCATGCGTCGCGGGTGTTGTTGTTCGGCTCCGCGCTTTTCGACACAGTGGAGGGGCGCGATATTGATATTGCGGTCGAAGGCATTGCAGACAAGGACTTTTACGCTTTCTACGGAGAATTGCTGTGTAAATTGTCCAAGCCGGTTGATGTTGTTGACCTTTCTAAAAAAAGCAGATTTATAGATTTGGTTTTAAAGGAAGGCGTCCCGCTCTATGCCTGACTACCTCATGCGAATCGAAGCCGAATATGAAGCCATCGAACATACTTTGTCGGCCATGCCTCAAAAAAATCTCTCAGAACTGTCGGAACTGGAACTTGCCGGCGTGGCTGCGCTGTTGCATAACTTCTATAATGGAATGGAAAATGTTTTAAAACAGGCTTTCAAGGCCAAAGGTATAATAATTCCCTCCGGTACATCCTGGCATCGTGACCTCTTGCTGACAGCCGGACAAACCAACATCCTTTCAGAGAACCTCATCGCTGAACTTAGCCGTTTTCTTGCTTTCCGCCATTTTTTCAGCCATGCATACGCGCTGGACCTCTTTCCTGATCGTCTGGAACCTTTGGTACTGAAGGCCGCCGATATATTCCAGCAGTTTAGATTGGAAATAAACAAACAGGAATTTTAAGTTTTCGCCATCAGCGTTTTTAAAGTATACTCTGCACAGCTGAAAATTTAACATAGGCCTCTAATCGAAAAGTTTTGACCATTTCTGGCAATACTTGCTTTTTTTTAAAGCATATATTATCGCTATAAATTATGATTTTATGCTAAAAAACGCAAAATCAGTTAAATAAAGTGGACAGAGCCAGATAAGGATTGTTTGATTAAAAACTATCAACCATTTTCCTGATTCTACCATTATAGCCTATCTTTTCTATCCAGAATTTCATACACAAATCATATGTCATAATTCATTTTTGAAATTGTGCATGAGAGAGAGATCGTTGATTATCTTTCGAAGCAATAGAATACTTATTTCTCATAAATTTCGATCTCCGATAAAATACCGGCGGCGGCGGCGCTCCGGTTGATTTTGGGAATAGAGATTTCAACTTCATCTGTACTGACTGGAGAAAATGGCAGATTGATTACATTATTTTTATTATCGGAAATTCCGATATGGTCGGCCCATTTTCCATCAGGCGATCTTGTTTTGATTGTTGCAGCAGCAATGGCGGAGGAACCGCCGCTTTCCCCCGTGTAGAGAATTACCCGGCCGATATTGCGCCTGGTGTTGAATTTAATTCTGATCCATGGTGCGACATCCTCAGACTTTGGCCGCCAGTTCATCCATTCATCAGAATCGGTAATCCCGTCAAGCAGAAAATACAGCGGATTGGCTTGAGCCTGACGGATGTGATAATTTTGCTGGGTTGAGGATGCGGTTATGACCGGAAGCTTTTTGAGTTCAGGATGTTGGAGAAGACGATATTCGCTGAGTTCTTTTTCACCAACGGCAGCCATATTTCCGGTTTTGTAACGCTTTCTCTCTTTTTCTGCCAATAAAGTTTGAATTTGCTTCAGATCGGTAGCAACGGCCTTTTTCTGCGAAGAGAGATATACTTTTGATTCAGCCGGAGAGAAAATATCACTGAACTGACCTTCGGAGACGTTAATGGTCCGGTCAGTACTCTGCTGATACAACTTTTTTATACTGCGGTCTTTAATCATAAAATCAACAGTTACCGTGTCGGGGGACGTGTTGGCCGCGATAATACAGCAATCCTTGTCATTTTGTTTAAAGGCAATGACGATTTCAGCCGTTGCCGGGTGGACGGATGCTGTGAGTTGTCCGGGAAGGCTGGGCTGCAGCAACTCATCACTGATATTCCGGAGTTCGGCGGCGATGAACTTCGGTGCTTCCCGTAAGACATAATAAGGACGGCTCCAATAAAGATATGAGAACATTACGATTCCTTTGGCATTGCGGCAGAATGCCTGATGAATCTGGTTTCTGAGTTCCAGCAGCATCGGCGGACGACAGATAAGATCAGGGCGGTCTGCTTTCTCCCAGCAGAAAGCCTGCGGAACCAGCCAGGCTGGATGATATTTAGAGGCTTCCGCCACACTAACAGCAGCCTGTCCCATCGGACTGAAGGGAACGCTTTCCCGTGTATAATTGGGATAACAGTCCGGCATAAGAATGTCGGCGCTTTCGTGATAACGTGTAATCCCCGGCACCCCCCAGTTAGTCATGATGCACGGATGATAAGGATCCAGTTGCCGCATCAGTTGATAGACGTTGTTGTACCAGTCGGGATTATTCTGTTCATTCTCCGGCTCATCAGCTAAATACCAGGCCAGAATGGCAGGATGTTTTTTTACAGCATTTACAAAATTGCTTATCTGCCGGGACTGTGCTTCTGATAATTCCCCCTGGCGCTCCGTCTTTGGATTGAGGAGTTTTAATTGCCAGTCGGGTTGATATTCCTGATAAGGATACATGATTACTTTCTTATGGTTTTTCCACGCATCATCGAGATACTTTACGGCCGCTTCTATAGAGAAAAATCCCTGATATGTAACTATAACATTAGTTCCGTCGGTGATATTCAGCGGCGCATCATACCAGCCGAAAGGAAGTATCGGATGCCCGTTTACCATAGTGATTCCATCGGCGGTTAACCATACTTCCTCCTGCTGGAATGGCAGTTTCCTTATCGTGGCGGAAGTCGTTAATTTTTTATCTCCGGTTACCGCAGTAATTAGATATTCGCCTTCTTTCAAATCGCGGACATCGAATTCAACTTGATTGCTCTCGGACAGATCCAGTATGCGTTTGCAGTTAACTCCATTTCCGGACATGGTTACCGTAATCGGCCCGGCTTGAACCCCGCTATCGGCGTTGATAGCGATAATGATGCTAGTAAGCGGTTGCGTTGCATAGATATTGTTGCGGTAATGCGGCTGGACAACTTCTATTTTCAGCGGATTATAAATCATATCGATTTCCCTGGTCAGGTAGCGAAGCGGCTGGCACCGGTCCCCGGCACCGCGGAATACTTCCATGCTGACTACGGCTTTGCCATCTTGAATCAGAGGAACGGAAAAACTGGTTTTCCGGCATTCATTGTGTTTCAACGGCGCCGACATAGTTTGACTGTCATAAGTTCTATCAGCAATCTTGATTGAGACTTTGGTTTTGATAATGGCGAAAGCTCCGGTGCAATTTGTGATATCGGCCTGGATTTCACCGTAACGATTACCGTCACGCAAAACGCTTTTCCCGGATAGCGAACCTATTTTGAATAGCAAATGCTGCGGATTGAAATCTGCGAGTATCGCGTCTGTAAATACCTGCGGTGTCGTTAATTCATGTCCTTTCACTGGCGCGAAGGTGTATATTTCATGTTTCCCTGATAAATATCGCTCCCTGGCAATATTGAATCGCCAGTTTGGGCCGGTTGTTCCGGTTAAGTTCAACCCGGCTAGAGGAATGGAGATTTCAACCATCCAGCAACGGTTGTCTTTGGAAACTGCGCTTTGCAGCGGAATATTCCAATCCGGATTCCGGACAAAAGCTCCTTTTCCAGTGTTGTTATCCACCATTAACGCCTTAAAAACATGATTGGACGGATTGACCACGATTTGAAAAAAACTATTAGAATCAGGCTGAGTGGCGATAAAAATTTCCAGGCATTCGTCTTTCCAGATTGCTTCCGATGGATAAACGGCTTTCATTCTGGCGGCTTCCGGTTCTTCGGCTTCAATGAGAAAATACAGGTTATACAGATCCAGCCCGGCTTTGAATCTGGTTTTTACCTCTCCTGGATGAGCAGGGTCGCCCATGACGGAAAAATCTGAGCACCATGGAATCTGCCGCCAGCAGATATCATCACCCCGTCCGTCGATTTGCGGCGGTTCACTTAACCGCTCCAATGTTATGCCATGTAACAAAATTCCGCATAACAGGATGGCAGACAGAAACAAAAATTTCGCACTTTGAATTATATCTGTAATATTTCCTGACATAATAACTCCAATAACTTCATTTGGTGATGCAGAAAAGGATTTCGACCGGAAGATAATAATCCTTGCCGTCAACCAGCACGGTTAATAGAATGGTCAGGTTGTAATCACCTTCCGGCCATTTTGTGGTGTCCAGTTCGCAATTGAACTGAAAATTGTTGCCGCTGCACCCTGATTTCAACCATTGATGTGGTTGGATTTGATAAGTGTTCCATTGGTCCTTGGCAGCTTTTTTCATCTTCCAATCCAATGATTTGCATGCCGGAGGAACTTTGTCGACATAGCAGAAAACCTGATATCCCCCGATTTTAGCATTGGCTGTAGTATTGCCAGGAATGACGATTGGCAACAGTTGCCCGCTTTTCAATTCCGCCGGCGCCTGAGTCTTCTCCAGTTTTATCGCATTCTCCGGCGGCAATTTGCCCAATGAGGTCAGTGCTGCGCAACTCACAAGAGCGATGATGGCGGCAGTTGCAATTTTCTTGTTCATGATTTTTCCTTTGCTTTAAATATTTTTTATAATTTGTAGTAAATTAGAATCCTAATCCGACTCCGAGTCCGTTTTCATTGAAATAAGCGTTGAAGCGATATCCCTTGGCAGAAAAATCGCTAATCAGGTCTTTCCCTGTAAATGCATCGACATGACCGTCGCCGCAAACTCCGTTCACCCGTTGAAAATGCCTGGCATGCACAAGCGGACGACCGCCGTTAGTGTTGTTATCGTCAAAACGATACCACTGTTGCGGTCCGGATGGATGGAGCGAATCCGCCACTAGAATGAACATGGACGGACGTGGTAAGGCGAGTTTTCCGTTGTTGTACTTCATCTCTGATCCTGCAAAGCGATAATTACGAGTTGGATCTTGATCCAGGCTTCTGAACCCGTAAATCTGATTGCCGTAGGTACTGGCAAATGACGGACAGGCAAAGACCGTACCGCTGTAAGGACTTCCATAATCTGGACGTCCGCTTATATACTTGCCGTAAAACAACTGTGAGGTCCAACAACGCAAATCTCTCGGGGAAACCGGATAAGCGCTGTTATAGGCACAGGGTGTCCACTGATAATCATCGCTATACATAATGATGGCGCTTCCCAATTGTTTTAGATTACCGCTGCACTCCGCCCGGTAGGCCATCTTCCGAGCACTCGCCATCGCTGGCATCAGCATCGCCATCAATATTGTGATGATAGCAATCACCACAAGGAGTTCAACTAATGTGAAATTGTTGATAATAAGCAATTTACAGCTTGCACTGTTTCTTGCTGCCTGTTGTTGACTGAGATTTCTCCATTTCATTTCAACACATCCTTTATTTAGTGGTTGAGTCGATTGCCCCAATTCTATTTTTTAGTCATACGGAATTTTTCAGCTATTTATACCAGTTAAGTTAAGCTTTTTGCAACGGGAGTCTTACACAATTTTAACAGGTCATCCACATGGGCGGTCGCCAGACATTCGACGGTGTCAGCAGCGCCATAATAGATTTTAACTTCGCCGGAATTCTCAAGAATCATGCCGCCGGGAAAAATCACGCTGCCGCGAAAACCATTGAGTTCGTGCGCCAGTTCAGCCCTGATGACCGGTTCAGGACACAGACCAATGACCTTCGTCGGATCTTCAAGATCGAGCAGCATCAATCCTCCGAAATATTCTTTGTTCCACTTCTGTCCTGCCCAGGCATTAAGCATTTTGTCCCTATGCTTGTAAACGGCGTGAATCGTGGTCAGCCAGCCCTTTGATGTCTTTACCGGCGGAGCGGCGGGCCCAATCTTGGAGTTGGCGTACGGAATCTGCTCAGTTCCCAGCACCAGCTTCGTATCGCCCCAGTAGCGCAAGTCCGGCGATGCGGAACTCCAGATGTCAAATCTTTCCTGATAACCGCGACTGTACTCCGGGAATGGGCGTTCCAGACGGAGATAACATCCGCCGGTCTTTTCCGGAAAAAGAACCATGTTCCGGTTGTCCGGAGCGGTCATGGTCAGGATTTCATAGCTGTCAAAATCCTCTGTTTTCAGGATTCCGCCGCAAACGCCGTGCCTGGTGTCACAGGCAAAGCACATATAGCAGATGCCGTCAATGACTGTCAGCCGCGGATCGTAGAATCGTTGAATCTCAGAATCTTTGTCGCCAGATATGGCTCCAGTGATCCATGGGCGGGAATCGACATCCCATTTGATGCCGTCGTCACTTGTGGCAGCGCCTAAAACAGTGTTGCAGTTCTTACAAGTACTGTCCGGCTTAAAGCCCACGTCATTACGGAATACCATCACATATTTCCCCTGATATTTGGTGATTCCGGCGTTGAAAACCAGATCGGCCGGATAGGAAATGTCGTCGGCCTGTAAAACAGGTTTCTGCAATTTACTTATCATAACTGTTGTCTTTCTGAAAATTTTGTTTCCAATGTGTTGGAGATTCTCAGTTCCAGCGTACTTTCGCTTTGTTCGCTGATGTCTTTGACCGATTGCCTGACTACAAGCCGGGACTTGAGCAGCTTGACGATGCGTCCGGACTTCGGATTCTTTATCAAACAGGCGATCAGACTGGCGATTTCACCGGACAGCGCGTCAATATCCTGATCAATGGTGGTGTGAGGCGGAGTGAGCCATTTTGAAAAGCCTTTCTGCTCGAAACTGATAATTGAAAGTTCATCCGGCACACTTATGCCAAGCAGGTTGATGGCGTAAACGGCTTCAGGAACCAGAGATTCACCACAGATAATCACGCCGGTGGCATCGGACTGGCGGACTCTGGCCATAATTTCAAGCATCGAAAAATTGCTTTCCTGATATGACAGATATTGAGCAGGCGCTAATCCGTTTCTGCTCATTGCATCTTTATAACCTCTCAGTCTTTCCTGTCCTCCCCAGACCATCGCATTATCCAGTACCAGTGCAATCTTCCTGTGTCCATTGGCAAGCAAGTATTTAACCGCCTGCTGAATTTCGTCGAAATGGTCTATGCAGAGCGAATGCGCATAGGGCAGAATCTTATTGATGGTTATCAACGGAATTTCCAAAGCCTTCAGGCTTGACTCGTGCAGCGTGATGTCTTCGTTGGAAATCATTAAAACTGCAACTTTGGTGTAGCATTTTAACAGTGAGCCAAGTTCATCCATCCCGACTATTTTTACCAGATAGCCCAGACGCGTGATATCGGCAATCAAGTCGCCCAATAACATTGAATAAAACTGGGTCGGGCCAGCAGATTTATAGCTGGAACTGACGATGATGGCAATGTTCTCCTGAGCAATCATCTGTTGCGGCGAATAGTTAAGTTCCCTGGCCGCCTGATATATCTTTTCCTTCATGGCCTCGCTGACGCCTGGCCGTCCGGTGAATACCCTGGACACCGTGCCTTTCGACACCCCGCACTTTTTCGCAACTATATCAATGTTTGCTTTCACGCATAATACCTTTACTAAACGGTTTTGTTATATAAGTATACGGTATTATATGGCAAAAGTCAATAGCCCAATCCGAATTTTCAGTGAAAATAAATAAATTCATTCTACCGCCTTATTTGAGCATGGTTTCACAATTTCAGTTGACAAATCCTCTAATTAGTAAAAAGACAAGAGTTTTAAAAACAGGGAACTATGCAAACATTTTACAGCATAGTTTCGCGGAGTTATTGAAGGGGATGTAACTAAAACAGAAATCTTCATTTTCTTCAAGCCCTTCATGGTACCGCGTCTGCGGGAAGGTTTTTCTCTGTGTCTCTGTGTCTCTGTGTCTTGTATGATGTATTTGTTCTGTTTTCACTCTGTGGTTAAAAACGGTTATGCTCAACGGGACTCCAAAGTCTCGGAGTGATCCACAGATGACACAGATAGACGCAGATGTTAAAAACGGAATGGTTATGTTCAACGACTATCTAAAGTCTCGGAGTAATCCACAGGTGACACCGATGAACGCAGATGTTAAACAGGCTGTTCTTCGTGTCTCCGTGCCTTTGTGCGAGAACGGTTTTAAAA
>CAIKZE010000237.1 GCA_903831825.1 uncultured Lentisphaeria bacterium
GCCAAGCTGGGGTAGTGACGGCGTCCTGACAGATTCACCTCCGGCACTTACAACTAGTCCGATGACATACTGTCTTATCTTCATATACTCCGCTACGGGAGCTACCTCAGGAGTGTCTTTTTTTAACTCAAACATTATACTATACCGCCACATATACTGGTTTATATTGCCAATTATACCATCCCCTGGTTTATTTGTCAATAGACAAACGATAAAAATACTTTCCAGACGGTGTAATGCGTCAGTTTGGTTTATTGCTGGCTAAGCCTGATTAAAAAAACCATAAAAAACATTGAAAAAAGTTCTTTTTTTGCTTGCTATTTTATCCCAATTGGGATAAAATATATCTGAAACAAAAAAATGAGGTAATCCGATGAGAGAAAAAGAAGTTCGAGCGAAGTGGTTGGAAGAAGTGGAGAAATTGTGGCCGATAGCAAAAGGATCGGTGCGTGAAGTGAAGAAAAAATGTAATCGCAAAGGCTGTAAGGCGTGTGCTGCCGGAGAGAAGCACACGGCTTGGCTGATGACTTTTTATCAGGATGGAAAACAGAGTTCGCGACATGTTCCTATTCCGATGCTGGAAACAGTAAAAACTGCACTGGAAAATGGTCGTAAACTTGAAGCGTTGATGGTTCAGACTGGACTGGATTTTATCAAATCCGGTAAAGAGAAATAATCGATGTCCTGGAAGAATCCTCAAGATTGGCAGACTAAACGTATTGCGGAGTTGGAGCACTCGAATGAGGCTCTATTTGAGCGGTTTAGAGTTGCAAATGAAGAGACCAGCGCAATATTCAACCGCGTTAAACAGGAAGAACGGAAACGTCTTTTTGCGGAATCGCAGGTGCAGGAACTTCGTGAGAAAGCCGATAATCTGAATCTTGAAAATCGGCAGTTAAGGAAAGAGATTCGAGATCAGGAAAAATTACAGGATTCATTAAATATTGCGGTCGGAAGAATTAAGGAACTGGAAAAACAGCTTAACAAACGTTCAGGCAGGGAAGAGCCTTATGGCTTGGCAACTCCATCTTCAAAACGGATCAATAAGGTTAATTCTACACCTGAAAACCGAGGGAAACGCGGTGGTGCAAGGCCGGGACACAAAGGTCATGGACGCAAGGAATTTCCGACTGAGGAGGCTGACAAGATAGTCTCGTTGGACGTCATGCCGGACGGCTGTGAGTGCGGTGAAAATAACTGGAATCCTAAGCAGATAATTTCGCATTCAGTTTATCGTTTTATTCCGGCACGAGTAGAAAAATGCATCTACCGCAAGTTGGAATATGTCTGCACTTCTTGCGGTCGCCACGCATCGGGACATACTCCCGGAGTCATACGCGGAGCTCTCTACGGAAATGCAATGATTGCTCATTTGCTGACCGAACACTACTGCCACGGACAGACAGCTGGCAGTCTGGTAAAACGCTGGAATATCAATCGCGGTTCACTTTTCCAGCTGGCCCACCGGACAGCAACTCAACTGGAAAAATGCTTCGAGTATATCCTGTTCCGTTTTCGTCAGGACAGCCGTCTGGTTCATGCCGATGAAACTCCGTGGGCGATGGATGGAGCCAAGGGCTATGCCTGGTTCTTCGGTAATGACGATTTTAAGATCTTTATCTTGAGACACACCCGCAGCAGCGAGGTGCCAAAGGCGGTACTGGGTAGCAAACCGCTTGATCTGGTGTTGATAACAGACCGCTACAGCGGTTATACCGTAGAACTTCGGATGGCACGTCAATACTGCTACGTCCACCTGCTTCGCGATCTCAAAAAAGAGGAGCAGGATTTTCCGAACGAAGCTGAAGTACAGCTTTTTGCGGCAGAACTCAGCCCCAGACTCGCCGAGGCCGTTTCTCTCCGAAACCGGAATTTATCTTTGGAAGACTACCGACAAAAAGCCCGACAGTTACAGCAGGAAATTGAAACGATCTGCGATACTCAAGCTCGGCATCCGGCAGTACAGCATATTCAGAATATCTTCAGAGAAAATCGCGATAAAATGTTTCAGTGGGTGAATTCTCCTGAAATTCCGGCCGATAATAATTTCGCGGAACGCGAACTCCGACCGACTGTAATTGCAAGAAAAATCAGTTTCGGCTCACAAGCCGAAAGAGGTTTAAAGACCAGAGAAACTTTAATGACCATACTTCATACCGCCCGATGTCGCGGACTAGATCCTGCTCAGTTTCTGGAGAATGCTTTAAATCTGATCTCAGAAAATAAGCCCGACGACATCCT
This sequence comes from uncultured Lentisphaeria bacterium, assembly GCA_903831825.1. Lineage (GTDB taxonomy): Bacteria > Verrucomicrobiota > Lentisphaeria > Victivallales > Victivallaceae > CAIPAT01. The sequence continues at coordinate 2,242 of CAIKZE010000237.1, forward strand.
CCAGATGCTCTTTCCTGCACAGAAAAAAGAAAACGCGGCGTAACCGCTACTGACTAACGACATCCTTCAATAAAGTGGACTGACGCATTACTGTAAGCTGGTAATGCGCAGGAGCCGTCAAGTTAACCCCACTTGATGAAAATCGGATAAATCTGTTCATTTACGCTTGAAAAAACGGCTCATCAAAAGGATGGTGACATAAGCGAGGAACATGATTTGCGTACTGATCGAGGACAGATTGCATGCCGAAAGA
>CAIKZE010000238.1 GCA_903831825.1 uncultured Lentisphaeria bacterium
AAAGTCTCGGAGTCGGGGTTTTATTGTAGCGCCGTCCGTCTCGGACGGGAGAATTCGGAACCACCCTCTCAGAGAGAGGGCACTACATCGGAAAGATTTTTCAAAAAGCGTTCTGCTCAACGGGACTCCAAAGTCTCGGAGTCGGGGTTTTATTGTAGCGCCGTCCGTCTCGGACGGGATAATTCTGAACCACCCTCTCAGAGAGAGGGCACATCGGAAAGATTTTTCAAAGAGCGTTGTACTCAACTAGACTCCAAAATCTCGGAGTCGGCGGAAAACGATGGGGCGGGCCTATGGGTCTTATGGGGCCTATGGGGCCTATGGGGCCTATGGGCAGAAGACTGATAAAAACGACAACGCGTCTGCTCAACGGTGCTCTAAAGTCTCGGAGTGTTCAAAGCGAGAAAAGCGAGAAAAGCGAGAAAAGTGAAAAGCGGAATGGTTCCGCTCAATTGGACTCCAATGTCTCGGAGTTGTCTGGCCTATCCCAGACCTCCCATACTTCCCAGGCCTCCCAGTCTTCCCATAAGAGGACACTTGCTCAAAGTCTCTCTAAAATGTCGAGAAAGGAACGTCAGCGTCTTTTGAAGAATAGGCTAGGTTATGTTCCGTCATAACCGGTATTACGGTATTACGGTATTACGGTATTACGGTATTACGGTATTACGGTATTAAGGTATTACGGTTTGGAGGGTTATGCGCCGTCATAACCGGATTTATGGTTTCCCTTGAGTCTTCCCGCTGCTGCGGGAAGAGGAACGGTTGTCACGGAGGACAACCATCCAGGGAGCATAACCCACTATGCTATTTTAAACGCGGACAAACTTATTCTGTTCAGCGTTCCAGGTGTATTCGCGGTCTGATTGGATCGCCGCCGGAGTCAGGTTGATCGCCTTCAGCGGATTGGTGAATGAAACTTTAATCAGGTCTTCAGGAGAAAGCAAATTCAAGGACGCCAGATAATTGACGCAGGTAAGCATGGTGGCGGAGGAGCCGACCAGGCACTTCTTTTCCGGGTTGTGCAACAGTCCGGATTCCTCCAGCACGGCAAGATTTCCGAGCACATTGTAGGTGCCGGGCGGCATTCCCGCGATCGGCGACGCATCGCTGGTGATAATGATTTTGTCGGTGCCTTTGGCGCGGATGAAAGTTTTGATCAGGGCAGGGGGCAGATGATGTCCGTCGGTGATAATCATTGCCGTCAGCCGGTCTTCCGCGATTCCGGAGAAGATCGGATTATGATGCCGGTTGATTTCATTCGGCAGCCCGTTACCCAGATGCGTGAGGAGTTTGGCACCGGCGTCGGCACATTTCTTGAGGTCGGGAGACAATGCCAGTTGGTGACCAAGCGAAACAGTTACTCCATTTTTGGAGGCGTATTCAGTAAGCTTTTCGGAACCCGGATTTTCGGCGGCGAGTGTCAGCAGTTTGATATTGCCTTCCGCCCAATCCTGCATTTGCTTGAAAAAATCAATGTCAGGTTTCTTTACCCATGCCGGGTTATGGGCGCCGACCGCGCCGGGCTGGGAGCTGAGAAACGGCCCTTCAGCGTGAATGCCGAGCAGTCTGCCTTTCAATTCCGGCAGCCGCATGGCCTGGGCTACAATCCGCAGATTCTGCCGGTAAGTTTCCGCCGGGGACGTGATGACGGTTGCCAGAAAGCCGGCGGTGCCGCGTTCCAAAAGCATGGTGCAGGCGTTGATAAACGTCTTTTCATTCAAATCGGTGTTGGAAAAATCTATTCCCATAAAGCCGTTGACCTGAATATCTATAAAACCCGGTACTTTAATCATTTCAATATCCTTAATGTTTATACGATTATGTTAACTTTGTTAAATCATTTAACAATCTATTTTGTTAATTTACCATTCCGCGTAAATTCTGCAAACTGTTATTCATCAGAATCGTTAAATTATCGAATTGGCTAATTTGGAAGAGTTTTTTAGCATCCTTGAATTTCGGAGCGCCGCTGTTAGATTATACCAGGCAATTTTCAGCGACCTTATTAGAGTATAACATCCAGAGACGGATAAACTGTACCGGATAGAGGAGGGTCGAAAATGGCAGCGTATTGGCAATGTCCGCATTGCAAGGCGGTTTTCTCGAAAACCGATTACTGGCAGACCATGCCTTATTCTGTCCTGTCCGGTTCAATCAGGTGCGGGAATTGCGATGCCACGTGGCTTATCAAAGATATCCAGGGCGGTAAGTTTGATGTTGAGGAAACATCGTCCGGGCCATCTGATGCAAACCCGAAATCGCCAATAAAGGAGAGACCCCGGCGCGGCATGGGTCGCACTCATTGGACCTTGATCATCTGCATTTCCGCGTTTTCGTTCGGCTTGGCGTTGTTCGGGCTTTTCGTCTGCGATTCCGAGGCCTGTCGCTGGATGTGGATTACTGCCGGATTCATTCTATTCCAGATACCGGCGAACGGTATTGCGAATAATCTTTTGCGGTCCGGCGAGGAACCGACAAAAGGTGTGCGGCGAGGCAGACTGGCGCTTGTCGGCTTGCTGGCCTGCGTATTCATCGGCGTTTGCATCGTGGTTTACAGTACGTCATTGAGCAGCTCGCCGGCGGAGCCCGCCGCGAACCCGCCAGTCGCGGAAAAACCGCAACCGGAAGCGCGAAATGCGCATCGCCCCCCCGCGCCGCCCGCCGGACAAACCGAAACCCCAAAGACCGTGACGGATAACAGTAATAAACCAATAACTGAAAACGCTGAAAACGTTGCGCCGCAGCCGGTCGCCCCGCCTGAGAAACCGGATAGTTTGAAGCTGATCGAGGCGGTAAAGAAAGGCGACTATAATGCAGCCGCGGATACATTGAAAAGCGGAACCAGCCCGGATTCCGTCAATAATAAAGGAACCCCGGCAATAATCCTGGCTGCGCAAAAGGGCAATTCCCGGCTGGTGAAATTATTGATTGATTCCCAAGCGGACATTAATGCCAGAGATTCGTTAAACTGTACCGCGCTGATGTGGGCATCCGCCCGCGGACGCCTGGACACCGTCAAGTTGCTGCTCAAAAACGGCGCAAAACCTGAGCTGAAAAACTTTGCCGGAGAATCCGCGCTGACGATGACCACGGATGCCGCAATGCAAGATGTAATCAATCAATTCATGAAAACAGACCAGAATAATCACGATGCCGCGGAAAAAAATACTGTGCCGTAAAATTCAGGATGGTTTGTTGCCGGAAGCCAGGGAGACGATTTCGACCATGGCGGTACGGAAACTCTTGCCTTCATCCTGAACGGTATCCAGCACTTCATCAACAATGTCCTGAGTGGTTTTTGCCGGCAGTTTGGTCAGGAATATAAAACGGTGGCCGCCGGCAAAAATGCTGTCGCCGTCTTTGAGAATGCTAAGTTCATTAAGCAGTTTGCGTTCATTGTGGAAGGTGCCGTTTCTGGAACCCAGGTCAATAACGGCATAATCGCCGTCATCTTCGCGTTGAATCGCAAAATGTTCCCGGCTGATTTCTTTGTCCAGAAGCTGAAAGTCGCAATGTTCCACTCGTCCGAAAATAACCATCCGGTCAGGAAGTTTGTAAAATTTCCTGGCGGAACCTGCTTTATATTGAATATAAGCCATAAATTGTTATCCTTATCTTGTTACGGAGCCGTTCAAAAATAACCTTTACATCTTCGCGCTTCTCCCGAATGCCTTTGTGTTTGCCGGTTCGTTACATACCTTCAGGTATGCTCCTCTCCGGCAAATACAAAATCACTTCGGGATATTTCGCGGAACTTGTCAAGTTTATTTCTTAACAACTCCTCATGCATCATACTAATAACTTATCCGGAAATAAAAACAATGGCATGAAAACAAAAAAGCCGAACCATAAGGTCCGGCTTGAATAAAACAGTCGAAAGCAATCAGGCTTTTTCGAAATTTCCAGTCCTGATACAGGAAGTACAAACTTTCATCCGCTTGTTGCCCTGTTCAGTCTTAACGCGGATTTCCTGAATGTTGGGATAGAAAGTACGTTTGTTGTTTTTAACAACATGCATACCGATACCGCCGGCTTTGATTGCAAGACCCTTACGGGTGATGTTTCCGCCGCTGACTTTCTTCTTGCCGCACATTTGACATACATTACTCATTTTCTCGATCTCCAACTGCCGGCCTTTCTTTGAGCTTCGGTCCGGCTGAATATGTTAAAAGTTTAAACTACATATTAAAAATAGTGGTGGGTTGACGGGGATTCGAACCCCGGACCACCGCCTTAAAAGGGCGATGCTCTACCGACTGAGCTATCAACCCACCAGTTTTAAATGGTGAGCTTTAAAAATACTTTTCTTTTCCGATATTTCAAACCGGATTTGTAATAATTTCACCATTTTTTTCAAATACTTTCGCCGTATGCCGTTTTTAAGAAGAATTAAGATTCTTTCCGCACCAATGACAAAACCATCCCAAAAGCATTTAATAATGATGACTTCGATGAATCAACAGGAACAAATTACAAAAAAATGGGTCTATGAGAAAGGAATAACATTTGGATTTAAAACAAATCCATGCAATATTAAAAGTTTGTAAGCAATTAGCTTTCACGAAAAAAACCGTTTATGCTGGAAGTCACCAAAAATTTTAGAGATGGAACAAAATGCCGATGAAAAAAAATAGATTGATGAATTTGCTGATTTTAATTTTTTCCCTGACGATTGCAGTTTTGCCGGCATTAAGCCAGGCTAAAGAACTTAGCGAGGATGAAAAACTCTCTTTAATCACACGGCTGACGGCGAACATAATATCCCATAATCATTACCGGCAGCACCCCCTCGACAACCAGATTTCTTCACAGATTTTTGATGAATACTTCAAATTTCTGGATCCTGCCAAAATGTACTTTACCCAGGAAGATATCAAAAGTTTTGAAAAGTACCGGTTTTATCTTGATGATCTGGTACAGGCCGGCAATAACGAATTTGCGTTCAATGTCTATGAATTGTATGTAAAGCGGCTTTCCATGTATCGTCAGTACTGCGAAAAGAAGCTTGCCGAAGGTTTTGATTTTACTCAGGATGATTCTTTTATGATTGACCGCACGAAAGTTCCGCGTCCGGCCAATATCCAGGAACTTCATGAGGTATGGAACAAGAAACTTAAGAATGACCTGCTTTATTTCCGTCTGATGAAACGGTCAATGGCCGAAGAAAGCAAAGCCGGCAAAGACGCTAAGAAAGAGATCAAAGATACTGCAAAGAACCTGGATACCCACAGTCCGGAAGAGAAGATTAAACGTCGCCTGCGGGATATCGCCAATGAAGTGGAGCAGAAAGACAAAAACGATATTCTGGGTATTTTTCTGACCTGCCTGGCACAGACTTACGGACCGCATTCGAGTTATTTTTCACCCAGAGACGAGGAAGATTTCAATATCCACATGAAACTTTCGCTTTGCGGTATCGGCGCGGTATTGACCAGTGACGACGGCTATACTAAAATCGTCAAAATCGTTCCCGGCGGCCCGGCGGCCAAAGACGGCAGACTCAATGAAGAAGATAAAATCATTGCCGTCGCCCAGGAAGGCGCCGACCCGGTGGATATTATTGACATGTCGCTAAGCAATGTAGTTAAAATCATTCGCGGCCCGCAGAACAGCAAAGTAACTCTGACCGTACTTTCAGGCAAGAAAGGGGGCAGCTCCATTCCCCAGAATATTATCCTGATGCGGGATATAGTTGAATTGAAAAGCGGCGAGGCCAGCGGATTCATTAAAGCTGTAAAGCACAGTGACGGAACTGCCGGTAAAGTCGGAATCGTTACGCTTCCCAGTTTTTACATGGACTTTGAGGGTGCTCAGAACGGAGAAGCCAACTACAGGAGTTCAACCCGTGACGTCAGTAAAATCCTGGATGGATTTAATAAAGAAGATATTGACGGACTGATTGTGGATGTGCGTTCAAACGGCGGCGGCAGTCTGGCCGAAGCAATTTCGCTCTCAGGTTTGTTCATCGAAAAAGGCCCGATTGTTCAGGTTCGCCAGAGCAACCGCATTGACGTATCGGTCAAATATGACACGGATCCGGAAATTCACTACAGGGGCCCGATGATTGTTCTGGTCAATAAGCTGACCTCTTCAGCGGCTGAAATCTTTGCCGGGGCAATGAAAGATTACAAACGCGCCATAATCATCGGAGATTCCAGGACCTACGGCAAGGGAACCGTGTTGGATGTAGTCGCGCTCAAGAAGCTGTTGAATTATGTGAATCAGGATTTTCCGGCAGGTTCACTAAAATATGAAAGCGCGGTATTTTACCGGATAAACGGCTCATCCACTCAGCAGCTCGGAGTTACTCCCGACATTATTTTCCCGTCAATCACGGAATACATGAAAGTCGGGGAGCTTTTTAATGAAAATCACCTGCCATGGGATGCCATTAAAGAATTGCCCCATGATGTCTATGATAAAAACCTGGAAAAAGAACTGCCGGACTTGAAGAAAAATTCTGCCGTCAGAATCAAAAACGATGTCAAATACAAACAGCTTAAAGAAAATATTGATCTTTTCAATAAATATAAAGACCGCACAACTGTCTCCCTCAATGAAGAAAAACGCTGGGCGGAATATTTGAAGGAAAAGAGCGTTTTAGAAGAGCAGGAAAAGTTGCTTCCTCAGGAAGAGAAAAGCGATTCTAAGAAAGAAAAGCAGGAAGAAACTGATTTCCTGATTGATGAATCAATAAATATTCTTTATGATTATATCAAGTATTCAGGCAAAATAATCGCAGTGGCTCAAAAGGCAGCCTGATTCTGAAAATATTAAGGGCCGGGGAATATTCTCCGGCCTTTTTTATTTTAGTGATATTATTACATGGAAGATACCGGAGATTGATGTTCAAACGACGAAACACTCTAAATCCATAGCGGATTTTTTTATTTCAGTGATTGCGATTTTGCAAAAATGAGTTAGTTTAATGATTTAACAAAGTACGCCAACGATAGCATAAACGTTAATAACCATAAAAAAAATGGAGCAAACTAATGGATTATATTGCACAAATGCAGAATCTGCCGAAGAAACATGAATTTTTCATCGGATTCGACAGTGACGGTTGTATTTTCGACACCATGGAAATCAAGCAGAAAGAATGTTTCTGCCCGAATTTTATCAAGCACTTCGGGATGCAGGCCGCCAGCAAATATGCGCGTGAAGTATGGGAATTTGTCAATCTTTACAGCAAGACCCGCGGCTGTAACCGCTTCCTGGCGGTTCAGCGCGCGATTGAACTGATTCGCGAACGCAAAGAATTTACGGCAAGAGGCATTGCCGTGCCGGTATTGAGCGAACTTGACGCATGGCTTAAAGAAGAAAGCAAACTTGGCAATCCTACGCTCAAAGCCAAAGTTGCGGCCACTAACAGCAAAGAACTCGGCATGATTCTCGATTGGAGTCTCGAAGTAAACGAAGACATTGCAGAAATGGTTCATGGCATTCCGCCGTTTCCCGGCGTAAAAGAAGTCCTGGCCAAGGGACACCCCAAAGCCGACATGATCGTCGTTTCCCAGACGCCGCTGGAGGCGCTTACCAGAGAGTGGGAAGAAAACAAAATAGATCATTATCTCGGCATGATCTGCGGACAGGAACACGGCACTAAGACCGAGCATCTGAAATATGTAACCAGCGGCAAATATTCGCCCGAGAAAGTATTGATGATCGGTGATGCTCCCGGCGACTTGAAAGCAGCGCAAAAGAATGGCGTACTGTTCTTCCCGATTATCCCGGGCCATGAAGAACTGTATTGGGCAAAACTCAACGAAGAAGGGCTTGACCGTTTCTTTGCCGGCACCTTTGCCGGCCAGTATCAGGACCGCCTGATGGCAGAATTTGACAAGTCATTGCCGGAAAATCCGCACTGGAATTAGTGAAAAACACCCTTGGGTTCCGGGAAAAACACTTCCGGAGCCCTTTTTCCTGTCAGTATTTGACTTTTTTTGAAAAAATATTTTGAATATTTACTTTTAAATCGTAGATTAACTCTGTCGGCATCTTGAGGCGACGGTAAATATAACAGATGGGGTTTTAGAGTAATGTTTAATTATCAGAAGTTATCCAGGTTTTTTAGAAGTGATATCGGTATCGACTTAGGTACTGCAAACTGTCTTGTTTTCGTAAAAGACAAAGGAATAGTTCTACAGGAACCTTCTGTTGTTGCAATTACTGAAAACACCAAGGAAGTGCTCGCGGTCGGCACCGACGCCAAAAAAATGCTTGGCAGAACTCCTGGCAATATCCGCGCCGTCAGGCCGATGAAAGACGGCGTTATCGCTGATTTCGAAATTACCGAGCATATGCTGCGCTATTTCATACAGAAAGCCATGACCCATGTCCCGTGGCGGCAGCGCCTCCTCCAGCCAAGAGTGCTGGTTGCGGTTCCGTCCGGCATTACTGAAGTGGAAAACCGCGCAGTCAAAGACAGCGCCAAACGCGCCGGCGCCGGCGATGTCGTTCTTGTCGAAGAACCGATGGCGGCGGCTATCGGCGTGGGACTTCCGGTCAGTGAGCCGTCAGGCAGTATGATTGTTGATATCGGCGGCGGCACCACCGAAGTCGCGGTTATCTCGCTTTCCGGTATCGTCTGGGCAAGAAGCGTGCGCGTCGGCGGCGATGAACTTGACGCCGCGATCTGTCAGCACATGAAACGTGTTTATAACTTGATGATCGGTGAACGCACCTCCGAAAAAATCAAGATGGATATCGGCAGCGCTTATCCGACCAATGATGACGCCAGCATGGAAGTAAAAGGCCGCGACCTGGTTTCCGGACTTCCGAAAACTATCCGTATCACCGCCGGCGAAATCAGAATGGCGCTGCAGGAACCGATTACCAGCATCATTGAAGCGGTAAGAACCACTCTCGAACGTTGTCCCCCGGAACTGGCTGCCGACTTGATTGACCGCGGCATTATGCTTGCCGGCGGCGGCGCTCTCCTGACCGGTCTTGACCGTCTGATTGTTGAAGAAACCGGATTGCCGGTATTTGTTGCCGAAGATCCGTTGAAGGCTGTGGTAAAAGGCACCGGCATCATGCTCCAGGAAATGGACAACATGACCAGAACCATGTCCTGATTCCATAATGAATAATTTGCAATTACATAGCCCGAAATAACCTTTCGGGCTGTTTTTTTATAGCAAAAGAGGTTGACAGATGTTGTTCAATTTGGCAATTATAACTGTTGCCGCATTACTGATGAACCGGATTTTTGAATTTATCAAAATTCCCGGGTTGCTGGGCATGATCCTGACCGGGATTATTCTCGGACCTTACTGCCTGAACTTCATATCTCCGCTGCTGCTGAATATTTCCGCCGAACTGCGCACTGCCGCGCTGATTGTAATCCTGATCCGGGCTGGACTGGGCATCAACCGCGAAACCCTCAATAAAATAGGGGTTCCCGCTTTGAAGATGAGCTGCATTCCCGGTATCCTGGAAGGCTTGACCGTCATGCTGGCAGCGCATCATCTGCTGTCGCTGCCGTGGCTGGAAGCCGGGATGATGGGCTTTATCATCGCGGCGGTTTCCCCTGCGGTTGTAGTTCCGCAAATGCTTGAACTTAAAAAACACGGGTTCGGACAGAACCGCGAAGTCCCTACGCTGCTGCTGGCCGGAGCATCGCTGGACAATATTTTTGCCATCACTATTTTCGGGGTTTTCCTGAGCTTGTTCAGCAACACCGGACAGAGCATTATGAGTATTGTCGTGAGGCTTCCGCTTGGAATAATCGCCGGACTCGCGTTAGGCTTGCTGGCCGGTTACCTCCTTTCCGGTTTGTTTAAGAAATTTGAAATGCGCGACACCAAGAAAGTGATTGTCTTTCTGGTGGCGGCTATTCTGTTGAACAGTCTGGAAGGTTTTAAAAACATCAAAAACATTCTGCCGGTAGCCAGCCTGCTTGGCGTCATGGCAATGGGTTTTGTCCTCCTTGAGAGAAATAATGAGACTGCCAACCGTCTGGCGTCAAAATTCGGCAAAGTCTGGGTATTTGCCGAAATTCTGCTGTTCGTACTGATTGGAGCCCAGGTGAACGTCAGTGTCGCGCTGAATGCCGGGCTCATCGGCGGATTGATTATTGTAATCGGCCTTGCCGGCAGAAGTATCGGAGTGTGGCTGGCTCTTTTCCGCTCAAAACTCAACTCGCATGAAAAACTTTTCTGTGTGCTGGCCTACTTTCCCAAAGCCACTGTTCAGGCGGCAATCGGCGCCATCCCGCTGGCTTACGGAGTGAAATCCGGAGAGACAATTCTGGCAATCGCGGTGCTCAGCATCATTCTTACCTCACCACTGGGCGCTATACTCATCAAGCGCACCAGCAGAACCTTACTGAAAAAACATCCGGCAGACAGTTTGTAAGAAACTGTGGCTGAGCACTGTATTTTCTTGAGATTAATCTTGCCTGTTATTTCCAAACTTTGCAAGCGTCAACGCATAATTTTGTTACGGAAGCATAGTGGTAAAAAATCTAAAATTCAGACTTCCTGATCCGCTCTTTCTGCTGATTATGCACAAATAGCTTGCCTGCAATCGCTTAATCTCTGCTTTTACATAATCTTTGTATTTTGACAGTGGAAAAAAGGGATGTACCTTTTCTTAAAACGTATGC
>CAIKZE010000239.1 GCA_903831825.1 uncultured Lentisphaeria bacterium
CGGAAAAATACAGCCGCAAAACACTCGTCCCGCGGACGCGGGATTGCGATCTTTTGAATTTGGATTCGCACTCTTCGAGGCCTTCGATACCCCGGTATCGGCCGCCTCTCAGAATACGAACCAATTCTCAAAATCTTCGCAATCTATTTTAAATTTTCAACCTTATAGAGTATATATCACAAAAAACTAAAGATAGAGGAAAATTATGTCAGACAACAACACATCCCAAGTCAACCACCACCCCGTGCAGAACGGACATTCCGTGGTCGCGATTTTCAATGCGCACACGGAAGCGGAAGAAGCCGTGAAAAATTTACAGAAAGCGGGTTTCGACATGACGAAACTCTCCATCATCGGCAAGGACTGTCACGCCGAGGAACACGTCGTGGGGTACTACAACACCGGCGACCGGATGGGATACTGGGGCAAGCTGGGCGCATTCTGGGGCGGCTTCTGGGGGTTGCTGTTCGGCTCGGCGTTTTTTGTGGTGCCCGGCATCGGCCCGATTGTTGTCGGCGGTCCTGTCGTGGGGTGGATCATCAGCGCGCTTGAGGGAGCTGCGTTGGTTGGCGGGATAAGCGTCGTGGGCGCCGCGCTTTACAGCATCGGCATCCCGAAAGACAGTATTCTCAAATACGAAAACTCTCTCAAATTGAACAAATTTCTGGTCATTGTACACGGAACCACAGGCGAAATCAGTCAGGCGCGTGACATTCTGCACGGTGACAAATCCATCGAAACCAACGTACATCGCGCCAGACATCAGTCATCGGAAGTTGTTGCTTTATTGAAATAAGATACTTATATGGGGCGGCCCCGCGGAATGCGGGAAAGAAGAAATAAATTGCGAAGCTGTAAAGGCTGTTTTTGAACGGCTTCTTAGATTAATAAAAAACTGGAACAAGAAAATTTATTGAGAGGAATTCCGGCATGAACACGATTATCACCAATGACGGCACCAAAATCTACTACAAGGACTGGGGTTCGGGACAACCTGTTGTTTTCAGTCACGGCTGGCCGCTCAGCGCCGATGCCTGGGAAAGCCAGATGGTCTGCCTGGCGTCCAACGGCTATCGCTGCATCGCCCATGACCGTCGCGGCCACGGCCGTTCCAGCCAGCCCTGGACCGGCAATGATATGGACACTTATGCCGCCGATCTGTCGGAGCTTATCGAAATGCTCGATCTGCACGGCATTACCCTGGTCGGCCACTCGACCGGCGGCGGAGAGGTTGCCCGCTACATTGGACGCCACGGCGCCAGGCGTGTCGCCGGGGTCGTGCTGGTGGGCGCGGTTACGCCGCTGATGCTCAAGACGGATGCCAATCCAGGCGGCCTGCCGATTAAAGTGTTCGACGATATTCGTGCCGGGGTTGCCGCTGACCGTTCGCAATTCTTCAAGGATCTCACGACGCCGTTCTACGGCGCCAACCGGCCAGGCGCGAAGGTAAGTCAGGGTATCCGCGACGCGTTCTGGTTTCAAGGCATGCAGGGAGGCCTCAAAAACGAACTCGACTCCATCAAGGCGTTTTCCGAAACGGACTTCACCGGGGACCTTAAGAAGTTCGATATGCCAACCCTGATCATTCACGGCGGCGACGACCAGATTGTGCCGATTGACGCTTCGGCTCACGCCTCGGCCAAACTCGTCAGGAACGCGATTCTGAAGATCTATCCGGGAGCTCCGCACGGTCTTGCCGACACGCACAAAGATGAACTTAATGCCGATCTGCTGGCCTTTCTCAAGTCCTGACGGTGTTCCGGCATCTATACTTTGCATGGCTGAAAATTTAAAAATGGACGACCGTCTTGCGCTCGTCCATTTTTTAATTTTCAGCCGTGCGGAGTAGAGATGAATGTCGAAAAAAACGATGCCGGTTAAGGCAAAAGTTTTTTAAGGCAGGCTTGAATCGCATACGAAAAGAGGTTATTATTTCAAGTACACATTTATTATTCGGCAACATTATCATGGATTGGAAGTTTCCAGCGGAATGTAAGTTATATGAATGAAATTGCATCAAACGGTAATATGAAGATATTGAGACTGCCGACGGTCAAACGTTTGCCGACATATTTGCATATTCTCAAGCGGCTCGAACAGGAAGGCCATGAATATGTTTCCACCACCGCGCTGATCAACGAACTGGATTTTAAACCGATTCTTGTGCGGAAAGACCTGGTGTTCATGGGTATTCCCGGCAAACCGCGCATGGGCTATGCGCTGAAGGATATGATCGCGGCGATTGAAAGTTATCTCGGCTGGAACAATACCGACGAGGCATTCCTGGTCGGCGTGGGTTCGCTCGGACATGCATTGCTCGGTCACAAACCTTTTGAGGAAAACGGCCTTAAAATAATTGCCGGATTCGATATTGATCCCAAAAAAGTCGGCGCCGTAATTCACGGTAAAAAGATTTTCCATCTTTCCAAGCTGTCCGAAATGGTTAAACGCATGGGGGTTCGCGTCGGCATCATTACCGTTCCCTGGCAGGAAGCCCAGCATGTGGCTGACGTTCTGGTCGAGGCCGGCATCTGGGGCATCTGGAATTTTTCCATGGTCAAACTGAAAACCCCGCCGGATGTAGTCTGCCACAATGAAAGCCTTTCCAGCGGACTCGCCGTTTTTTCCGTGAAAATGAACAAAATGCGCGATTCGCACTGATGAATATACCGGCGCTGCCGCCGGTTGAAATACTCTATCCGTCTTGCCTCTTGATTTTTTTGTGCTACTGTATGTAAAATGCAGGGTTGGCGCGAAAAAACCTGCCTGCAAAATTTTTATAAGGTTTATTCACGGTTATGAAGAATAATGATTTAGCAGATAGAATCAAGCGTTTGCTCCAGCGGGAAACGCGCTATAAAGCGGATGCTTACGAGTTTGTCAATGCCGCGGTTAATTATGCGGCGACATTGGAGAATTCTGATGAAAAGAAGCATATCGCCGCGCTGGAACTGCTGGGAGGAATCCGCGAATTCGCGTTCCGCCAGTACGGTCCGTTTGCCATGGAGGTGCTTAAAAGCTGGGGAGTGAATACCGCTTCCGATATCGGGAAGATTGTGTTTATGCTGATTGACGAGAAAGCGCTTTTTGCCAGCGAAAAAGATTCGCCGGAGGATTTTAATGTGGATTTTGATCTTTTCAAGTCTCCCTGCGAGGCCGGTTGCAGAATAAACCCCAACGATATAAAGGTGCCTAAAATTGTCTGATTCCAGCTCGCGCCAACTGCTGAAAAAGGATTATTTCGCCGATGTCAGAAGCTTTGCTTTCGACAATGGCCTGCATGTGTTTGTCAACGAAAAGCATGATACTCCGTCCGTCACGATTCAGGCCTGGATCAAGACCGGCAGCATTCATGAGGGCGATTATCTTGGCTGCGGCCTGTCGCATTTTCTGGAACACATGCTGTTTCAGGGCTGCAAAGGCTATCCGGCACAGTCCGCCGCCGAACTGGTTAATTCGCTGGGCGGCGAAGTCAACGCCTATACTTCATTCGGCAACACGGTTTATCACCTGGATTTGCCGTCGCGGCATTACCTGAAAGGCGTGGACGTATTGACCGCCATGGTCAGCACTCCGGCGTTTCCGGCGGACAAATTCAAGCTTGAATCTAAAGTTATCCTGCACGAACGCGATATGGTTTTTGACCGCCCCGACCGGGTGCTGGGCGAGAAACTCTGGAAAGATGTTTTTCTGGTTCACCCGGTAAGACATCCGATTATCGGGTACCGCGACCGGATCAAGGCGGTCACCCGGGAAATGATGGCGGACTATTATGAACTGCGCTATTCTCCTGAACGCTGTTTCTTCATGATTTCCGGCGATGTCGATGCCGGTCGGATTGCGAAAGTTCTGGAAAAGAAGCTGGGCAAATGGCGGCGCGGAAATATCGCCGAACCGTTTCTGCCGGCGGAGCCGGAACAGAACTGCTTTCGCAGATGCGACTATGTGTTCAAAGATCCGCTGGCGAGAATTGCGGCGGGATACAAACTGCCCGATGCGTCCAGCCAGGAAATACCCGCGCTGGACATCCTCTGCGGCATTATGGGGCAAAGCCGGAGTTCCCGGCTGATTCAGCGGCTCAAAACCGAAAAGGAACTTGCCATCGGCATCAGTTCGTTTAATTATACGCCGTCTTTTTGCGGCATGATGGGGATTTCCGCCGTCTGCACCCCGGACAAAGTTTCCGCGCTGGAAACGGAACTGCAAGCCGAACTGGGACTGATTATCGGCGGCGAACTCTCCGAAGAGGAAGTGCGGCGCGAACAGCTCCAGCAGGCAACGGACTATATCCGCTGCCTCCAGACCAATGACGGCATGGCGTCGGTCATCGGCAACACCGTATTGACGTTCGGTTATCCGGAGGCGGCCAACCGCTATTTCGACATCCTTTCCAGCGTGACGCTGGATCAAGTGAAAGACGTTGCGCGGCGTTGTCTGCCGGTCGAACGGCAGACCCTTGTGAGACTGCTGCCGGATGAGCATACTGTCGTCGCCGGAGTAAAAAAGATAAAAGCCGGTTCCGCCGCCAAACCCGAAATGAAAACTCTCAGTCGCGGGCTGCGTCTTGTCGAATATCCCGATTCCAGTCTGCCGCTGATTGATGTCTGTGCGGTGCTGCCCGGCGGAACGTTCATGGAAAACCGTGACAATGCCGGCATCTCCAAACTGCTGAGCGCCATGTTGAATACCGGTAACGCGCGCTGGACGGAAGATGAACTGTCCAGAAAAATAGATGAAAACGCAATCGATTTGAGCATTTCCGCCGGGGCTAATTCGCTGCTTTTCCGGTTCAACTGCCGGAGTGACAGATTCGGGCAGGCAATGGAAATACTGCAATCCGTCATGGCGGAACCGCGTTTTGGCGGCAAAGAACTGGCCAGGGAAAAAAGCAATATTGTCGAGTCGCTGAAAAGCAGGATGATGTCGGCGCGCCATGCCGCGGAAGACCGCGCGCTGGAACTGCTTTTCGGAAAACATCCTTACGGATTGCCTCGTTCCGGTTCGATTGACAGCGTCAATTCGATTACCGGGGCTCAACTGAAGGCATTCTACCGCCGCTGCCTGATTCCCGGCCGCGTCGTTTTCGGCATTGCCGGCGATTATGACCGGACTGCTGCCGGCAAAGCGTTTAAAAAGCTCGCCGCCGCGATTCCGTGGAATCGGGACGGTATGGAACCGGAGGTCGAGCCTCCGGTATTTCCGGATAAAGACCTGTCGGATAAAATCGAACTGCCGCGGGAGCAGACCGCCGTTATTTACGCGCTGCCGGGATGCGATAATATTTCGGAAGACCGTTTTGCGTTTGATATTCTGCAATTCGCATTGAACGGCCTTTCATCCAATCTGTTCAAAAAAGTCAGGGAAGAAGCCGCGCTGGCCTACAGTACCGGCGTGAGTTTTTCCCGCGGCATTCACCGGGGCATAATCGCTTTCCATGCCGGCACTGAAATGGTTTCTGCCGCCAGAGCGGCGGAAATGCTTCGCGCCGAACGGACCAGACTTGCTGAAGAAGGGATTACGGAAGAGGAATTCAATGCAGCCAGGGAATCCGCCGTGTTTGACTGTGCTCAGAATATGGAAAAAATGGAATATCTGATTATGAACAGCGTCCTGGCGGAATATTACGGCAGCGGTTTTGAGTTGCCGTGGAGTCAAGTAAAAATTTATAATTCGCTGCGTCTGTCCGAAGTCAACCGCATTACCGCCCAATATCTTTCCAACGCCCCCGCCGTCACGGTAATCGCCGGGAAATAAACCCAGTCCATCCAGTTCATCTTGTCCGTTTTGTCCGTTCCCGTCGAACCCGCAAAAAAAGGAGGCCGGGAAGGCCTCCTTGATGATCTTACGACTTGGCGGAAGATTACTTGATCATCTTTGATTTGCGGGCGAAGCTGAAGATGCCGCCGGCATCAATAACTTCTTTAACCGCACCCAGATCATTGGTGTTGTAAACTTTGCCGGAACTGAGCACTTTAACCGTTCTGGCGTCAAAGTTTATCTCCACTTCGTCGCCGGTCTTGAGCATCTTGTTCAGATCCTCGGGTGTTTCCACCGGATAGACTTCGCCGGTGGCGATGCAGTTCCTGAAAAATATCCTGGCGAATGACTTGGCAATCACGGCTTTGCAGCCGGCGGCGCCGAGACTGATCGGGGCGTGTTCCCGGCTGGAACCGCAACCGAAGTTGGAACCGCCGATGATGATCGGATATTCCGTTTTGGTCTTGCCTTCCGCCATATAGCGGGTCTTGTATTCGTCGGGCAGCCCGCACAGCGCATAGCTGCCGAGCTTTTCATATTCCTCTTTGATCGTCGGTACCAGATTCAGATACTGTGCCGGAATGATCTGGTCAGTATCGATATTGTCTCCAGTGATGAAGACCTTGCCTCTGATGATGTTATCGGCCATGGTCTGTCTCCTTATTTCAGAAATTCACGCGGGTCGGTGATGTGTCCGGTGATCGCTGAAGCCGCGGCGGTATATGGCGAGGCCAATATCGTCTGCGAGTCCTTCGAACCCATCCTGCCCGGGAAGTTGCGGTTGGTGGTGCTGACACAGACTTCGCCGTCGTTGCAGCGCCCGAACGTGTCAACCGGTCCGCCCAGACATGCCGCGCAAGACGGCGGAGCCGGCTCGATGCAGCCGGCTTCGGCAAATATCTTGACCAGCGTTTTACCGTCAATCTTGATCTTCTTCAAGGCTTGTTCGACTTCAACGGTTGAAGGCACCAGGAACGTGTCCACCGAGACTTTGTGACCTTTCAGCAGTTCGGCCGCAAAAATAAAGTCGGTGATCTTGCCGCCGGTGCAACTGCCGATGTATGAACGGTCAATCTTGACTTTCGAAGCGTCTTTGGCGCTCTTCACGTTGTCCGGCGAGAAGGGCAGGGCCACTACCGGCACGAACTCTTCACCGCGGTAACGGCGAACCGTCAGATATTGCGCGTCCGGATCGCTGTGGAAACATTTGAACGGCTTCGAGGTTTTGGATTTGACGTATTCGATGGTCTTTTCGTCCGGCGCGATAATGCCGTTTTTGCCGCCGGCTTCGATTGCCATATTGCAGATGGTCATGCGTTCTTCGACGCTGAGTCCTTCAATCGTCGTTCCGGCAAATTCCATCGCGCAATAAGTCGCGCCGTCAACCCCGATATCACCGATAATGCGCAGAATGATATCTTTGGCGGTGACGCCTTTCGGCAGTTTGCCGTCAATGACGAATTTAATGGTCGGCGGAACTTTGATCAGCAGCTTGCCGGTGCCCATCACAAACCCGGCGTCGGTGTTGCCGATGCCGGTGGCGAACTCGCCGAGCGCGCCGTGCGTGCAGGTATGGGAGTCGGTGCCGAACAGCACTTCGCCGGGGCGGCAATGCCCTTTTTCCGGCAGCGTCACATGACATACGCCGGAATAGCTCGGAGTGCCCGGATCATAAAAATAAGGCAGTTTCTGCTCTTTTACGAATGCCCGCAGCGCGTCAACGTTGCGGTGGCATTTTTCATCGGCGGTGAAAATATAGTGATCCGGAATAATCACGACGCCTTCCGGGTCCCACACTTTGGCTTTTTCGCCGAATTCACGTTTAAACACGCCAATCGTCCCTGGTCCGCATACGTCATGCGTCATCAGGATGTCAGCGCTGACCCAGATATTTTCTCCGGGGCTGACATGCTCATGTCCTGAGGCGTTAGCCAGAATCTTTTCAGTTATTGTCATTCCCATTTTCTGTTCTCCTGAGAACTTAGTAATTTCTTCAACGGTACGAAAAAGAATAAAATACACTTTTTACTGTATTTTTAAAGTCCTGACCGTTAAATATTTCAGGAATTTTACAAGCAGGCACAACGGACAGAACGGACTAAACGGACGAAACGGACTAAACGGACGAAACGGACGAAACGGACGAAACGGACGAAAATACGAGGAGAAGCGAATTTGCCTGGGCTGTTCCAGTTCGTCCGTTTAGTCCGTTCTGTCCGTTTGCCTATTTCCCTCGCGCCTTGTAAAGCCGCTCTGAAAACCCGCCATGCTCTTCAAAGTCCTGTGCCTGGCGATCCAGCAGGCGCTCAGTCAGCCAGTGCCCTGCACGGCAAGAATTGCGCCGAGATTGGCGGCGCGCTCCTCGGCGGATTGCTTCGCTCCCGGCGCATTCACCCATGCGGCGGCCTGTTCCAATGTTTCCGGCCGCAACGCCCGCGCTTCTTCAAAGGCCGGGTCTCCCTTATCCCATCAACGCAAATTGCGACGCTTCAGGTGCTTCAGGTAATCCCGTTCCAGTTCGCCGAGGCTGCTCCTTGCCACATTCGTCAGATTCATCTCCAGTTTTTTGCTTGTGGCGCTGTCTTCGCTGCCCTCGCCAATATTCTGGTACCCGCCGCGCGCCGCTTGCACCATCTGGTCGAAGTGGCGATCCTTTACAGGGACATAACGTTCACAAAAGCGGCAAGTATAGTCATAACACAACTCCGCCACTTGATACGCTTTCAGTTTGCGAAAGCCGCCGTGAGCGCCATATACCCGCCCCGCCGCTTCAGAACGCAACGCCTGCCGATTTTTCTCTTGTTCTTCCAAATTTTCACTGTCCTCTATGCTGTTGACGGTTTAAATATAACCGGACAGAAAATATTATGCAACCCTCAAAAAAGAATAGTCCGTTGTGTCCGTTCTGTCCGTTTGATATTAGATGAAACATTGACTATAGTAAACGGCAATTTCCATAAATTCTGGAAATATTAAACTAAAAAAAGGTATTGAAATGACCATCAAAACAGCAATTCTGGGATACGGACGAAGCGGCAGCACCTTGCATGCGGGCCCCCTGGAAAAATGGAGCGATGATTTTACGGTAACGGCGGTATGCGATATCGATCCGGAAGCAAGGAAAAACGCAAAATCCCGTTTCAACTGCACGGTCTATGATGACTATAAGGAAATGCTTAAACAGGAAGAGCTTGATTTGGTGGTGATTGTTACCCGCAGTGAACAGCATTGCAAAATGACCTGTGACTGTCTGCGCGGCGGGGTTAACGTGCTGGTTACCAAACCGTGGGCGCTCAATGTCGCCGAAGCGGAGCAAATGATCGCCGCCGCCGATGAACGCGGTAAAATGCTGTTGCCGTGGCTGCCGGCCCGCTGGGGGTGCGACCTTGTGCGGCTTAAAGAACTGCTCGGTTCCGGCATTATCGGCAAAGTATTCATGATACGCCGCCGCGAATTCAGCAGTTTCGGCACCCGCGCCGACTGGCAAATCTGGAAGAAACATGGCGGCGGTTATCTGCTGAACTGGGGTCCGCATATCATCTATCAAGCCATGCAGCTTGCCGGCGAAAAGGTTGCAACCGCTTACGGCCAACTGCGGCAGGTTATCAATCCCGGCGATGTCGAGGACCTTTTTCATGCCGTCCTGACCACCGAATCCGGCATAATTCTCACTTGCGAGTTCGCTGTCGCCATCAATAAACTTCCGAACTGGGTAATCCAGGGCGACCGCGGCACGATCTTTGTCAAAGACAAGTCTGTGGAAATCCACCAGGTTAAGTTTCCGGACAATATCAATCCCGCCGAATACAGCAATACACCTGAAATCACGGTAACCAGTGAAGAGCTGCCGGGCGGTGCGGCCACGAACAGCCGTTATGGCGATGCTTTCGCGATTTATCCTGAAATTGCCAGGGCGGTCAGGGGCGAAATCGCCTATCCGGCCAGTACCGGCAGCGCTCTCGAACTCACCAGGGTAATTGACGCAGTTCGCGCTTCAAGTGAGAAGAATCAAGTTATCAGTATCTGAAGAGAGTTTTTTTGATTGACATTCGGTTGTTTGTGCGAAGCATCCTTTTCAGGGTTGGCGAGCGGTTTCAACCCTGCCAGGCCTGCCGCAGGATTTCGCCCAGGATGGCTTGACTCCGGTCCAGCGGAACGGGGCGCGGGGCGAGTTCCAGTTTCATTTTATTCTGTCCGGCATCCGCGGCGGTATGCTCCAGCAGTTCCGGCGTGATTCCCGGAAACTCTTTTAAAGATTGGGGAACGCCGATGGAATCCAGGAATTTCCGGTAGCTTTGGATTACTTCCGCCGGAGTCTCGCCCGGAAAAATCTCTTTCAGGCGCATGGTTCTATCCTGGATTTCTTTGCTGGCAATGTAGTAATTCCAGGCGTGCGGCAGCAGCATTGCCACCGCGAGACCGTGTTCGATTTTTCCGAACCAGGAGAAACTGCACAAATGGGGCAGGCCGGTGGGTTTGTAGCGGATGACCATGCCGCCGAGGGTTGCCGCCGCCGCCAGCGCGGTGCGGGCCTCATGACAGTGACAGTTTTTCAGCGCAGCCGGCAGATTATGCACAATCAGCCGGATGCTTTCGCGGGCCCAGTGATTGACGTCGGGATGACTGGAATCCATGCCGACATTCAGGAACCCTTCAAGCGAGTGCGCCAGCGCGTCGCAGCCGGTGGCCAGGGTCACATGCGGCGGCATCGAGTTGGCGAAAGAGGGACAGACAAACGAATAAGTCGGGATGATTTCCGTCTCGACAATCAGTTTTTTCACCCCGGCATTTTTATCCACGATATTAGCATACGGCGTCACTTCCGAACCCGTTCCGGAGGTAGTCGGGAAACAGATGACTTTCCGCAGTTTTACGCCAGGATTGTTTTGGGAAAAGATGTTCATCCCGAAATAATGGTTGACTTTGCCGCCCCCCTGGTAGGTCAGAAACGCAGCCTTGGCGGCATCCATTATGCTGCCGCCGCCGATGGCCACCACCTGGCCCGGCTCTTCATTTTCAAGCAGGTCAATCATGGCCTCGATGGTTTCTATGCATGGCTCCGGCTCGATTTTGGAATATCTGACCACCGCGACGTCCAGCAGGGCGGCGGCCCTTAAAAAGCGGTTCCAGGCGCCGTTGGCTTCAACTGATGATTTTCCGGTGAAAACGACTATTTTTGAAGCGCCGCTATGACGCATTAAATTCTCAAATTCAATGAGACCGTTCTCCCCGAACACGATATTAGTATCCGGATAACTTTCGAGATAATCTATATATTGGGACATGCCGTAAACCCTCCCCATACAGGATATTTGCATAAAATCTAGCCGGTTTCACGGGAAATACAACTGAAAAAGGGTCTGCGCTTAGTATGCAAATGTTAATATACAGCAAAAAGAGATTAAAATAGGAAAGGAATAATCATAAGTCAAGCATTAAGGTAATAGAAACAATAACAGGTAAAAATGGTTAGAATATTTAGCGACATAATAGCGGAACTTGATTTCGAAAAGCTCCTTGACCAGTTGAAAATTCAGCCGGATTCGCCTGAATACGAGGAATTTTCCGCACTGTTTGCGCAGGCGGCGGCGGTAGCCGCGCCGAAAGCGCTGCTGAAAAAAACTCCGGTAACCGCCCGCACGGAAGAATCGATCTGCGCCGGCGGAGTGGAACTGAACAGCCGGATATTGAGCAGCAAAAGCGCCGGTTCCGATTATGTCCTGTTTTTCGCGGCCACCTGCGGCCAGGAGTTCGACCGGATCAAAATTGGCGAAGATGACTTTCTTGCCTCCTACTGGCTTGACGTAATCAAGGAAGAATGCATGACGCGGGCTTTTTCACATATCCAGAAACACACCAAAGAAGTTTATAATTACACCAGAAGCGTTTCGCTGTGTCCGTCGGACGCCGGTTCCTGGCCGCTTCACGAATTGAAGCATGTTTTCTCGGTTTTAGGACAGGGCACCGGCGAAATCGGACTGGAGCTTTCCGAATATTGCTTCATGAAACCGAACAAATCGCTTTGCGGCGTGGTGGTAAATATTCAAGACCATTTTGAGGCTTGTCAGATTTGCGACTGCCGCGACAAATGCACCCGGAAAAACAGCGCCCATAATTGCGGCTGATAATCAGGCTGCGGCCGCCGCTATTTTTTCTGCCCGCTTTTTTGCAGTGAAAGAATGTATTCCTTGATCGGGATATTGTTAATCAGAAGTTCTTCAATCACGGCGGTATCATTGTGAACCCGCAATTTTATTACGCAGGAATCTTTGCGTTTCATCAACGCCTCCCGGACAACCCGTTCCGCCTCCGGCGCCAGCTTTTCGTTCATGAAGAACTGATTGAACGGTATCAGCAGGTAAACTTTATCTTTGTCACGGTATGAGAAATGGACTTTAACATAGTCGCCGTTTTCCGGAACAGTTTTGCTGAGGCTGTCAAAATAAGCGAACCCGTCATTGCCGGTTTTAATTCCGGCATATACCGGTTCATTTGGTTCAAAATCCAACGTTGCGTCCGGGGGAACCGTCACATAGTTCTTTTCAATCCGGATGTTCACATATCTGCCCCGGAAATAGTCATAGGGGTCTGCCGGCGCGGCTTTGAAGATATAGATGCTGCCTTTATCCAATACTTCCTCTCCCTTGCGGATCATTAATGCAGGCACTGCAAACATTGCAATAATCACGATGGCAAAGAAAATCATTTTCAGGATTTTGAGATTCATATTCCGTTCTCCTTCCGTGCATTTCCAGCTTTCCGGAATTTTTTCGCGGCAATGATGTTAACGGTCATGAACATTATTCCCAGCAGGATGAAAAGGCAGCCGCGCAGCAGGATATCCAGATCAGAATCCAGGAAGCGCAGGATCAGCAGTAGTGAAAGCAGAAACATTCCGGCGTTGATTTTGAACAACTCGCATTTTTTGAATCCGCAACACATGAAGGTGATGCCGGCAAGCAGCAAATAAAGGTTGAACACAAACGCACCCGCTGCCGGAATTGCAATCATGGGGATTATCAACAACACCGGCAGCAGCCCCGGAATGAGTTCAGCTTCATGACGCCGCCGCTTTAATAACAGCAACAGCCAGGCCGCTGCCGCAATGGCAATGATTACCCAGATGCAACATTCTTTATACATGGTATTTCCCGGAGGAGAATAGGCGTGATTATGGTCCCAGAAGCTGGAAAAGGAGGCGATGGACGAGTAAATCGTGATGCAGACAGCCCCGGCCGGCAGCAGCGGATTACCCCAGAACCCCGCGCCGCCGGAACGTCGCAGTGCGCCGGCCAGAAATAACACGGCAATGATCAATGCCCAGTAGATCTTGTCCTGAAACTCATTGCCCGCCGACATCAGCGGGATGCTGTTCAATAAGGCGAAAATCGTGATGATCCAGCATAAGAAAGAGCTTTTTAAGCCGTATGGCTTTTCCCGGAAATTAACAATCAGCCACCATAACGGTAACATTATGAATAAGGCGAAGAAGTAAATATCGCTATAGAACGTATGATAACCAAACATATCCCACTGGTTGAAACTCCAGACCGTCAGCGCCACGGCATAGATCAGGAAAGTTCCGGCGCTGTTGAAAATGTAAATCAGCAGGAAAAAGAGCAGCATCCAGACGAATAGAAAGTCCTTGAGTGTGCCGCCAAGCTGGTAAGTCTGGGAAATCAGGGCGATTGCCGCGGCGGAAGCCAGCGCGGTGAGAATGGCGGCGCTTTCCCGCCAGGCTGCGCTTTTGCCGTTCCACAGCGTATAACCGCCGAATCCTGCCGCGATGATCAACGGAATGAATGCCATGCCGGCTCTGATATGTCGTGGAATATCGTCCCAATTACAGGCGATTATCAGGATAATGCCGGCGCCGATCAGCGTCGCGCTCAGAATGCCGAAAAACATAATTACCAGTTGGTGAAAATTGGTTTTCGGCGGCATAATTGACTGATAATATTTATGGAGCGCATCCGCGCTTTCGTCGTTCAGTATGCCTTTTTCTTTAAGAGCAGGCAGTTCTCCGAGCAGCCATTCAATCTTTTTTCTGTCGTTCATAGAACGTATTTCTCCTGAATAATTAACATAAAATAACCTGCGGCATCTGTTTTGCAATCTATACTCTGCACGGCTAAACCTTTAAAATTATTTTCAAAACATTTTTTCTGAAAGGATATTGACAAATTTTAAAGTTCGATATATAATAGTGGTATTACCACTTTATCATTTGGCAAGGACACTTTAAGAATATGAATAAGTTACCGGAAATAACTAAAGGTAGCGAGAACTCTTTGACAACTGCTGTCATCGAACGTTTGCGCGATCATATAATGCGCAATTGCCATGGCAGACAGAAGTTTTTATCTGAGCGTCAGCTTGCCGAACACTACAATATTTCCCGTATAACGGTCGGGAAAGCAATCCGAACCCTGGTTCAGGAAGGCTTGCTTTATCAGTTGAGAGGTTCAGGCACTTATGTGGCGGAAAAGAAATTGTCTGTTCACAAAAAAATAGGTTTGATCGTATATCATTGCGATAACCCGTTCTACAGTAAAATAATAAAAAGAATACAACAGGAATTGGATCTCGCCGGCTTTCATGCAATTCTGGTGAATACCGAAGGGAATCCCAAAACCGAGAATTTATGCGTCAGGAAGCTGAAAGAAGGCGTTGACGGTTTTGTGATAGCGCCGGTACTTGAAAATGATGATGCGCTTTGTCCTGAGATCCAACATCTTATAAATCAGAATTTCCCGACGGTTTTAATGTGCCATGCCCCCACCGGCAATAAAATCTCAAATGTCAGTTCGGTGGTGCCCAATTACTTTCAGGGCGGTTATTTAATGACCCAGCATCTTGTCGGTAAAGGCTATCGCAAAATTATTTTCTTGTCGGTAAAAGATATTTTTCAACGTCAGGATATAATAGACAGATATGAAGGTTATAAAAAAGCCCTTCATGACAATAATATTCCTTTTAAGGACGATCTGGTTATTAATATTGACGGAAATGACCCCCTGAACGGTTTTTTCAATGACGGTTATAATGCGGCAAAGGATATTATTCCATTGCTGGAACCTCAAACAGCGGTTTTTTCAATAGGCGATTCCTGTGCTATCGGCTTGATGCGCGGGTTAAAGGAAAAAGGAATTTCCACGCCTGAAGACTTGGGAATATGCGGGTTTGATGATATCGAACTCGCGGCACAATGGGGTATTGAGCTTACAACGGTCAGGATTGACTTTGAGTCCCTGGCGAAGCAGGCGGTAAGACTCATCACTTCCAAAATAAGTGAACCTGAAAACCGCAATGTCGAACATGTCATTTGCCCTGTTGAATTAGTTCTTCGTAAAAGCACTTAAACTAAACTCAAAACAAAAGGAGTTGCAATCATGGAAAAGTGGTCATCGTTTTTTGCAGGCGCCGGTCTCCATCGCACCTTATGTCCCAGGCGGCATCGCCCGGGGTCAGGCAGAAACTCGTATTTTACGCTCATCGAGCGTGTGTCCAGGTAAGGTATCACTAAACTAGACGAATGAAATGTTTCGTCCATACCAATTGTCCATTTCAGGTATGTAGCCTAATCACTAGCCACTGGCTAACGCGTGAGGATAAAGTTGCGGGACGGGAAAGCTGGCAAC
>CAIKZE010000240.1 GCA_903831825.1 uncultured Lentisphaeria bacterium
AGGAGGACGGAATTAACCAGCCGAGCATTGACATGTAGAGCAGACCTCAGCCTACCCCCGCCGGTGATGTCGAAAGTTGCCGGCGGGATTTTCCTTTATTTTCACGGGACAATGAATGCCTGAATCCTGTCTCTGACCATCCTCATCCGGTTAACCGGACTTTTTGATACCTTCTTAATTTACATTCGAATTTCTACCCTAAGCTCAAGTTTGAGCTTAACATGCGACATAGCGAAGACTATATTCTCACTACGCCGTTTTTTGCTTTTTGTTGTAACGCAACTTGGTGTAATACTCCGTATGCAGGGATCCGGTATATTTGTGTTTACGATTCTTGTCGTCATGAACGTGTATCTCGTACTCTCTGCCGTTCCATTTAGGTTCCTTCTTGCCTATGTCGGTAAGGATCGCTTGAGCGGCTGCCTTTGGCGTCACGGCTGACACCGGTACCATGTGGAACCCGTAGTCTATCAGCTCGATGACCGATACTTTGAATTTAAACATGTTCATTTCCTTTGTGTTGAGTTCTGTCAATTCCCGGACCTTTGGCATCTGACGGCGCATGTATGCAGGCCTTGCAAAGCCAGGCGATCTGAATAAAAAGTAACTGAAAAACAAACGCAATACAAACACACCTTATAACCTGAAGGAAATTGCGCAGATTTGCCTGATACATAAAAAAACTCCAGCGACCACAAATCTCTGTGAAAGCTGGAGTTTAGTAGTACTGTGCCGGATCGTCAGATCTTGGCGGCAGTCCAATCGGCCTTGCTGACGAACGCGGTCAGATTGCGGCCGTCTTTGGTCACAGCCTTGAAGGCATAACGTTCATTGCCTTTGGCGCCATAGGTGACTTTCTTGGTTACTTCGACTTGAACTTTTGTTTTCGCCTTGACGTCATAAAATGAATGCTTCATTTGACCATTCTCCTGAGTTGGTTGTTGTTGCCCGCCCGGAATCGACTAGGCTGACTGAATAAAAGTAGTCGTAAAACCCTTGAATGCAAGCTCAAAGCATAAAAATGAATTATCCGGCCCTTGCTTTTTAATGAAAAAGAACGATTTTATCAGGCTCTAACTATGAATATTTCAGGGTTTTGTAATTAGCTCAGCAGTATTAACAGGAACGTTATGGAAAAATGACAAAAGGCAAAGACAAGCAACCGGCAGAGAAGCCGCCGCTGATGGGGGACTGTGTGATGGCCGGGTTCCCGTCTCCGGCTGAACAGTATGTCGAGCAGGCATTGTACCTGAACGAACTGCTGGTCAAGCATCCGGCTGGAACGTTCTTTGTCCGCGCCGCCGGGGATTCGATGATACAGGCCGGGATCATGCCCGGCGATATTCTGGTAGTTGACCGTTCCCTTGATGCAGTGGACGGGAATATAGTCATTGCCGCCGTGGACGGGGAGTTCACGGTAAAGTATCTGCGGAACAAAGACAATGTGCTGCAACTGGTCGCGGCCAACGCGGCCTACAAGCCAATTACCTTTGCCGGGGAGAGCGAACTGCAACTCTTTGGCGTGGTTACCGCCGCCATCCACCAATTCGTTAAACCGGGAAAGTGACATCATGTTCGCCCTGGTGGACTGCAATAACTTTTATGTTTCCTGTGAACGGGTCTTCGACCTGTCGCTCCTCAATAAGCCTGTCGCCATTCTCTCGAACAATGACGGCTGCGTTATCTCTAGGTCTAACGAAATCAAGGCTTTGGGCATAAAAATGGGCGTACCGTTCTTCCAGTTAAAGCCGCTGATTGCCCGTCATGGCATCGTGATCCGGTCCAGCAACTATGAACTGTACGGCGACCTGTCGAAGCGGGTAATGACTGTCCTGGGCGACTTCTCTCCCGATGTCGAACCTTATTCCATTGACGAGGCGTTCCTGCTATTATCACTGCCGGAAGGCTCCGATTACTTCGCCTACGGGCAGCAGATACGGAAGAAAATATTGAAGTGGGTCGGCATTCCGGTCGGAGTGGGCATTGCTCGAACCCGGACGCTGGCGAAGATCGCCAACCATATCGGCAAGAAATCTCCTGAAGGCGTATTCGTCATGCCGGATAACCAGTCCGCCATCCTGTCGCAACTGCCGGTGGAGGAAGTCTGGGGCATCGGCAGCCGCCTGTCCGAGAAGCTGAACCATCTGGGCATCCGCACCGCTGAGCAGCTCCGGTTGCAGGATGATGCTTTCATCCGCAAGCAGTTCAGCGTCTGTGTGGCGAGGACCGCGATAGAACTGAACGGCACTCCAGCACTGGAGATGGACAATATCGCAGAGCCCAGCCAGAGCATCAGCTGCTCCCGTTCCTTCGGCCATCCGGTTATCGACCTGCGCGATCTGTCGGAAGCCGTTGCGGTCTACACTTCTACCGCCGCGACTAAACTGCGCAAGGAGAACCAGAAAGCCGCCGGGGCCAATGTCTACTTCCAGTATTATCCGGAATATGGCAGCGTGGCACAGGATGGCGGGATCACCGGAAGTACTGTCGTCTTCGACTTCCCGACCGGCGACACCAGTACCATGCTGAAAAAAATAGCCGTCGTCCTGCCCGGCATCTTCATTGAGGGCCACCGGTACAAGAAGGCCGGGGTGATCTTCTTCGGGCTGGAAAGCGCATCAAGTGCGCAGCCGGATATCTTCAATTATGCTGAATCATCCCGGCGCGACAAGCTGTATGAGACCGTGGACAAGATCAATCGGCAATTCGGCAAGAAGACCGTCTTCCACCTAGCCGAAGGCATCCAGCGGCCATGGACGATGAAGCGCGATCACCTGTCGCCGAACTATACGACGGACTGGACTCAGATACCGTTGGTGAAGTAAACCATTATCTGGCACACCCGGCTTGTGTCTATTAAATCAATCGTTCACAATTTTTACAAGAACTATACCGGGTATCGCATCTTACTGTTTAGCTACTTTGCGAAGCCATTTTATAGCTTCTGCGTGATTGCAAGCTTCTTCGCCATTGTCAAAACAATTGCTTAGACTATTCTGCGCGTCAGCATCTCCCTGTTCGGCAGCTTTGCGCCACAATTCTATCGCCTTTCCCGTATCTTTGCCAACGCCAGTGCCGTTGTAATAACACACTCCAAGGGTAGACTGCGCGTCAGCATCTCCCTGCTCGGCGGCTTTGCGGAACCATTTTGCTGCTTCGTAAATATCTTTAGTTACGCCTTCGCCGCTGTAATAGTACTGACCAAGCTTCCTCTGCCCCTCCACATCGCCCTGTTCAGCAGCTTTACGATACCATTTCGCTGATTCGGCTTTATCTTCAGCAACACACCAGCCAGATTGATAGCAATAACCAAGATTATTCTGCGCTTGAGCAAATCCCTGGTCCGCAGCTTTGCGATACCATTCAACGGCTTTACCCTGGTCTTCGGAAACGCCAACGCCATTTGCATAACAATTTCCGAGATTGTTCTGCGCTTCCGCATCTCCCTGCTCCGCGGCCTTGCGATACCATTTAACCGCTTCGGCTTTGTCTTCGACAACACCTTCACCATACTGATAGCAACGGCCAAGATTATTCTGCGCTTGAGCATAGGCCTGCTCAGCGGCTTTGCGATACCATTTAACCGCTTCGGCGTTGTCTTCGACAACACCGCTAATAATTAAGTTGCAAATTTCAAGTCTTATTTCTTGGGAATATGTACATACGGTTTTTCGATACCATTTGACTGCCTCGGCGTAATCCTTGCTAAGGTAAAAGTGATCAGCAAGATAGGATTCAGCGACCGCATCTCCCTGATCAGCAGCTTTACGGAACCATTTTACCGTTTCGACAGCATCTTTATCAATGCCTTCGCCATTAGCATAAGACAAGCCAAGATGAAGCTGTCCCTGCACATCGCCCTGTTCAGCAGCTTTATGGAACCATTTTACCGCTTCGGATTTGTCTTCGGCAACGCCTCTGCCAGATTGATAGCAACGGCCAAGATTCACTTGCGACTTAGCACATCCCAGATCGGACAGTTTGCGATATATATTTACAGCTTCTTCATCATTTTTTGTGAGATGGTAAATGAAAATACCGTATTTGTCCATATCATACCCCTGTTCGGCGGCTTTGCGCCACCATTCGGCGGCTTCGGCTTTATCTTCGGCAACGCCAATCCCGTTAGCATAACACAATCCAAGATGAAGCTGTCCCTGCGCATAGGCCTGCTCAGCGGCTTTGCGGTACCATTTAACCGCTTCGGATTTGTCTTCGGCAATACCTTCACTGCCGTAATAGAACAAGCCAAGTTTACATTGAGCCCAGGCTTCGCCCTGATCCGCCGCTTTGCGATACAATTCTACAGCTTTCGTCATATCCTTATCTACACCGTCGCCAAATTGATAGCAACGGCCAAGATTCCACTGTGCACTTACATATCCCTGTTCCGCCGCTTTGCGGTACCATTCAACAGCTTCGACAGCATCTTGGGCAACACCTTCGCCATACTGATAGCAACGGCCAAGTTCATTCTGTCCTTCCGCATCTCCCTGCTCCGCGGCCTTGCGATACCATTTAACCGCTTCGGCTTTGTCTTCGGCAATGCCTTTGCCAAATTGATAGCAACGACCAAGATTATTCTGTGACTGAGCATAGCCATGCTCGGACGCTTTGCGGAACCATTCTGCTGCTTTTGTCATATCCTTGGTAACGCCTTCGCCGTACTGATAGCAAAGTCCAAGATTATTCTGCGCTTGAGCATCTCCCTGTTCGGCGGCATTAATTATCAATTTATCTGCTTCTGCTTTGATCCGCTTTAAGTCTGATTCAATGCGCCTTATTGCTTCTGCTTCTGCTTTTCTTGAATTCATAATATCTGTTCGCATCTCTAAAGATGGCCATTCCCCCCCATTTATCGGAGGGCATGCAGCTTGTAACGATTTGAGCGCTTCTCGCGCCTCTTTACAGCCCTGACTTGCAGCATCGTTGTAACATTCAATGGCTTTTGTCATATCCTTGGCAACGCCATTACCTTTTTGGTAACACTCTCCGAGCTTGCACTTTGCAGCCGTATGATTAGCTTTTGCTGCTTTGCTGTACAATTTAAACGCTCTTATCACATCTTTGCCTATTCCGGTGCCGCTATCATAGCACAATCCAAGATTATACATTGCATCCCCATACGTTATATCAAAACTTTCTGATTCGACAGCTTCGACAGCTTTGCGAAACCATTTTACTGCTCCGTAAACATCTTTAGTAACGCCTTCCCCTTTGAAATAGCACGCTCCAAGTTGATTTTGCGAAGTGCTATCTCCCTGCTCGGCAGCTTTACGGAACCATTTTACCGCTTCATAAATATCTTTATCTACGCCTTCACCATTTTTATAGCAAAGTCCAAGTTTCCCCTGTGCACAGACACCTCCCCGCTCAGCAACCTTGCGGAACCATTTTGCTGCTTCAACCGGGTCCTTGGCGACGCCTTTGCCGTTGGCATAACACAAGCCAAGACAAAACTGCCCATACGAATCGCCCTGTTCAGCAGCCTTACGGTACCATTTAGCTGATTCGGCTAAATCTCCAGGGAAGTCATTTATATAAGATTCATACAGATTTCCCAGATTATTTTGCGCCTTCGCATTCCCCTGTGCAGCGGCTTTATGATACCATTCGGCGGCTTTTAAAGGGTTTTTGGCATAGGCGTAACACTCACCAAGATTATTCTGCGCATCCGCATCACCCTGCTCAGCCGATTTGCGGTATTTATTTAGTTGTCTATCAGTGCTATAATAATAGCATTGATAACTATAAATCGAAACATACAACACTACAATCACCACCACAATTACAATCATTCTACTTTCTCCTTATTAAAATTGTTGTAAATATCCGCTACCGTCAGAAGATGTAATCAAGCTTACTTTCCTAACGTTTTTAGTGTTTCTTGGACCCGTGCATATCCTTGATCAGCGGCTTGATTAATAATTTAGTTTTGATTTTGTCGATCAAACCGCGTGGCTTTTTCAAGCAATTTGTCGTAAACGTCCTGAGCATAACGATACTCACTGTTAAGGAACTGAATCACTGCAACACAATTATTAGCAGGATAGGTATAGCCGCATACACGCCCGTCTTTAAAAAGCACATTCACCAAGCCTGAGTGATTGCCGGGTTTATCAAAAGCCAGAGGGATGTTATCATCCTTATCTCTTTCGCTAAATCCTCCCATATATATGTATGAGCAGTTAGTATCTGTCATATCTGTTCCATCTTTCGCCTTATTAACGTTAGTGCTTGGACAGACATAAACGCTTCGATCAGTCAGGTAATCCAGTTTTATAAGTTCATTCAGGCCAGCCGCATTATCACCTTGCGGAAAGTTATCTTTGTAGTCCATGGCGTACTGTTTAAGCGCTAAGCCTATTTGTTTAAGATTTGAAGCACATGAAATTCTTTTCGCCTTTTCTCTCGCTGACGGGGGGGCCGTTGACGTATTCACGGTTGGCGTATTCGTAGGCAGGACAATAGAATTTTTAGCAGTCTTCAATACTTCAAGCGTCGCTTTAGCTTGTATATGGCCTTGCTTAGCAGCCTTACTATACCATTCTACCGCTTCGGCTTCATCTTTGGCAACGCCTTCGCCGTTGTAATAACATTTACCGAGTTCATACTGCGCGTCAGCATTTTCCTGCGCAGCGGATTTGCGATACCATCTAACCGCTTCGACCGGGTCTTCTTCAACACCGTTGCCTAAGTCATAACACGACCCGATACCAAGCTGTCCACTCGCATTTCCCTGTTCTGCTGCTTTACGATACCATTTAACCGCTTCGATCGGGTCTTTGGCAACGCCTTCGCCGCTGTAATAACATTTCCCGAGTTCGTACTGAGCATCAGCATTTCCCTGTTCTGCTGCTTTACGGTACCATTTAACTGCTTCGATCGGGTCTTTGGCAACGCCATCCCCTTTTTCAGAACTCTGTCCATGATTAAACTGTGATTCCGAATCTCCCTGGCCTTTTACGCTTTTATTACATCCATAGAATAGAATGCTGCTAAAAACGGATGACAGTAAAATAATAGCACCGAAGATGAGCAGGTTTCTTCTGAGTATCATGCTTGTTCCATTGACAGCAATCTTATGAATAACATCTTCTTTCTTAATAGTTTTTTCTGTCTTCCTTTCTACCGTTCCACGGTTAGAAGGTTGAGACGGAGTGTCCTTTTCAACAACTAGCGGTATCGCTTGTACATTTATTTTTTGCGTGATAGTAGATTGAACAGGATTGCCATCAAGCGCGTTTTTGATTTCACGTATTGTCGGACGATGATCAGGTTTTCTGTTCAGGCATAATTCAATAGAGCGTTGCCATGCTTGCGGGCAATCCATCCTGCTCTCTGTTTGTTTTAATATGCCTTTGGCCGGATCGCCGCCTGTAAGCATTTGCTGCCATATAATACCAAGTGCAAAAATATCTGATTTTTCAGTAATGGTCTCGCCTTCGAGTTGTTCAGGGGACATATAACATGCGGTTCCGACTACCGCACCAGTCATTGTTGCCATCGTCATTGATTGGTCAACGTTTAGCTGCTTTGCTATGCCGAAATCAGTGATTTTAACTGCGTTGTCGTCGCTGATCATGATATTGCCGGGTTTCAGGTCGCGATGAATAATTCCGCGTTCATGCAGGTAGTCAATTCCGCTTAATAATTGCTGCATGATTAGTTTAACGCTATCTGTCGTCAGCCCATCAGGGAAACCAGCAAGATGCTGCGCCAGCGATGTCCCGTTTATCCAGCCCATTGCCAGCCAGTTCAGGCTGCCTTCAGTTCCAGACGTGATAAATTTAGAAAGATTGGGGTGGGTCATTTCCTTTAATGTATTTTGCTCACTGGTGAATCGCATCGCGGCATCTTCATTTTTCGCGATCAATATTTTAATCGCCGCCGGACTGTCCTGCTGGTCAAGGGCATATAATACCACTCCCTGACCGCCTCTCGCCACGAAGCGACGGATTTGATAGTCGCCTGTATTGTAGGGGAGAAACCCGCTGTACAAAGTAGCCTTTTTATATAAAACATGTCGTGTACACCCTCCACATTTATATTTCCCTTCGTCTGTACCCTTCTCAAATTCGGCATTGCAGTAAGGACAGCATGATTCCCACAGTCCATCTGCGCCAGCAGCAAGGCCACGCTCAAAACAATTGAATTTGTAGTTTTCAATACTGAATTGCGTGCCATGTTCAAGCTTCAGTTCTTCGACTGGATCACCAGATGCATTATAAATTGTCCGTCCGCTTTCCGCCTTCAACACATACCCTGTCGCAGGATTTCCGACAATATAGGCCTGCTGTGGGGCAACATTTGGTGACGGCAAAGTAATAGATGCGGATTCAGCCCTGCCGATGGTAACGCCTTTTTGTACTACTAAATCGACATCAATATCCGGCGAGGACAATATCAGCATATTGCCCAAGCTGCTGCCGCTCCGGTTTAAACTGGAATTTGTCATGTTTAACCTTTCTTAGCGCCAATCTCTAAACTGTTTTTCCCGTTCAATAAATAATATTTCAAGGATTAATAAATATATAGCTATCAAGGCAAAGAGATAGCTCCATTCAACAGATTTTGCAAGCAAATCACCTTTCTTGAAAAGCATTTGCATTGTTATGGCTGCAGGACGGCTTATAAATAAGCTGGAAACAACGAACAATAGCCAGTCCAGCAGTGTTGATGGCAACGCAATAATATAGCCAAAAGGCGGAGTGTTGAGGGTTTCACTGCCATGACCAAACGCAATCCGGCTGAAAAGAATTTGCGGCAACAGGATCAACGGCATAGTGGCAACAGCGGCATTTTCACTTTGTACACATGCCGATATTCCCAGTCCTATTATTGCTCCTCCTAAAGAACAGATGAATAATGGCAATAGTGACAGACAAGCAGTATCATAAGAAACATAGCTCATAACGTTTAAAATTTGCGACCCTGCTTCGCTGCATAACGCCATCAATTTCATGGATATCAACGCAGTAATCAGCAATAGTGCGGACTGAATGAAAACAGTTAGCGTAAGATATGCCAACTTACCATTTAAGTATGCCAGCGGCAACATTCCAGACAACCGGTCTCTGGTGTATAATTTAACTTCTTTCACAATTTCTCTGATACCGGCACTCATTCCCAGCCAGAACCCAGCAATGTTCAGGAAAAAACAATAATAACCAATACTTTCGCGTTCTTTTTGTGATAAAACAATTGCAATAGAAAAAATAACCGGCAATGCGAATGTTAGCACGACAGACAAAATATCTCGAGATGAACAACACAATGTCCTTTTAAATATAGTATACATCTGGTTGAGGAAATATAGTTTATCTATTTTGGGACGCTTGACCTCAAGAGTCAACTTTCGCCGTGGGGTTATTTCGTCCAATTCCGATTTGTCGAGCCCGTATTGTGTCTTAGACAATAACTCCGGCTCTTTCATGATGTCAAACAGATCGAGGAAGGACTTTACCTTAAATGTATCCAGTAAGTTGTAAGGGGTGCCGTAATAAACTAAAGATGAAGTCTCTTCGTCATGGCAACTCTGCAACACTACCACATTATCAAAAAAGTTGATAAAATCAAGTGAGTGAGTGACGCAAACAATAGTAACCCCCTTTCTTGACAAAAGCTTGAGAAGATCCGTCAACTCATATTCCATTCCTGGGTCAAGACCGCTGGTAGGTTCATCAAGCAACAGCATTCTCGGATGGTTTAACAGTTCCAGTGCTACATTAACCCGCTTTTTTTGCCCTCCTGAAAGAACTTTGACAGTTGCATTTCGATACGCGTCAAGTTCCACTGCTTTCAACGCATTTTGTATGCGTTCTTCACACTCCAGATTTTCCAATTCAGGAAAGCGTATTTTCGCAGAATACCATAAATTTTCTTCTACGGTAAGTTCATCATAAACTAAATCTTTTTGCGGAACAATTCCCAGATGCTGCTGAAAATCCTCCCGATAATTTTTCAACGCGTTATCGTCGTTAAGTATAATTTCCCCGGAGACAATTTCATAAACGCCAGATAGACAGGCAAGCAAAGTACTCTTGCCGCATCCGCTTTGACCGATTACAGCGGTAAAGGTGTTAGGATTAATATCGAAACTAATTTTCTGCAAGATACTTTTGCCGTTTATGCTGAAGTAAACGTCCTTGAAGCTAACCGCATAGCCGGGCTGCCCAGGAAATAATTTACCATCCTTATAAGCGTACGGAGGACTATTGCCAAAGATGATAGAGTCATTCTGAGTTAATTTCCCCTTAATAATCTTTCTGCCATTAATAAAGGTTCCGAACGAACTGCCCAGGTCTTCGACTGTTATAATATTGCTCAGTCGGTCAATACTGAATTTTACATGCTGGCGCGAAACCGACTTGTGCGCTAATATTAAATCACATTCGTCGCTTCGCCCAAGCAACAACGGCTTTTCAACAGTTAAATACCTTAAATCAATAATCGGCCATTCCATCTTAAAACTCTTATCTTGATAGTTTTTTCTTTAAAGCATCAAGGGTGCCTTCTTGTACCGGCCTGGTTAATTTAGGTGTTTCTTTCAATTTGTCCCCGTCAGCAAGCCAAGCAGAGTACTTGATTGTATATTTCGGTGTTACTACATTATGCATTTCAAAAAGGATATGGTTAGTAGATTTTGTTTCATATGAAATATTGCCGGATAAATCGGCTTCGGTAATAATTTTCTCATCAAAAGAAAAAACCATCTGCCCGGCAGGCGACCAGCGACCTAAAGATTTATTCTGTTCCTGATCGTAATCGTCCATAGTTAATGTTCCACCCTTTATTTCCAGCAACGCTTCTTTACCAGAGACCCCATCAATGTCTTTGCCTCGAACTACAGATACTGAACCACCGCATTTGCCCCGTAATGAAGGATCAATTATTGGGACCAAGTCCTCGCCGCGAATTTCCCAGCGATCTCCGGGTTTACATTCCAATTTTTCCATCATGAATATATCTGCAAGTATTGAGATATTTGCAAAAAACAGCTGCTCATCTTGACTTAAAGTACAATCAATAGGTGTTATAGTTTTTATTCCTTTTCCGTTTTCAAATACCACTCTAGCCTTTTTCCCACGCAAAGAATCAACATATGAAAATAATTTAGCGCTTTCATCACTGACCAGTCGGTCAAAATAGGCTTTTGTAAAGTCATTATTAAGTATCTGGTTACCACTTTCTATTGGAACTCGAGTCCATAGGTCTGAACCCAAAAGATATCCACCAAGCTCTAGTAAACTCTGAAATTGCAAACCAAGCTCAAGATGCATATCTTCGATTTTAGTAAATACTGAGATGGCCTGTGCCCGGTCAACCTGAATTATTGCTTCGAGTTCCTTGCCGTTATTCGAAACAATATATCGACTTATTTGATACTCAAGACCATAGTTGAAAGTAGATACCGTAACCACGCCCCAATCTTTGTAGGAGCTTCTCGAAGTCATCGAACCTTTCAATAAATTAATGTATGTCTTTCCGGGAATGTAAGTTGCTTGTATTCTGGCGTTATCAGCTTCCCTGGAAGGGACATTGACAGATAATTTTTTTCCCTTAAGCTCCGTTGAAGTCCGCGTCTCTCCTGAATTTAATGTTTCAACCTTCGGCGGTCTTTTATTATTATTCGTAACAGGTTCAGATGTTTTAACACTATCCCCGGACGTTTCAAATTTCGGCGGCGGGTTATCTCCACCATCCTTGGACTTATGGCAACTACCAATTAATATAACCGTTGCCAGCAGTATGACTATTATCCCGCCGACGACATAAAGCCCGATAATTGATGACTTGTTCATTTTTCCCCTTTCATTGCATTACTTTTGTTGACTATATTGCCTGTTTCCTGGATCACGTTTCTTTTCCTTGAAGAGCACATGAACAGGCGTTCCTGAATTACTTTCAAAAAAAAGAGTGCCGTCCTTTTGACGCCACTCTCCAAGGCTAGCACTCCTTATCAGAAAACGCCATCGGGACGACACTCATAAGAGGGTCGTACACAAACAGTCTGTGTTCTGATTTGGGATTGCCTTCAGCCGATTTCGAAAGTGCTAGTTTCAGAGAGTGATCGCCTGCCCATGTGCAAATAATTTTAAAAAAATAAGACCTTTCAGTTTGTTTCCGTTGAACGTTTCTCCTTTGATCTTGTTGCGCAAATGATAAATGGTTTGAATTACAAATATAAATTAGCGGTATGAAATTAGAAGTCAATAGCCCGGTGTCATATGTTGTTACCATTTTATCATCGCTTGCTCCCATCGTTTGAGTCATAGTTACTTATTATTATCAACTAATTCGCAAATAACGCGGCAATCTTACATGGAAAATTAAAAAAATATGCTTTTTTCTTATGAAAACATCTGTGCGGGACGCGCCAGTATAAAATAAAAGGGCGCTCAATCACACCTGTATCAAGGTACCACCAAGCACCCAGTCGAGAATGTGAAAGAACGCCCAAAATGGAGCGTCCTTTCAACATTGTTTCCCGACTTAAAATTGGTGGTTTTAGATACAAAACGAATGTCGAAAGTCAATAAATGACTTCTATTATATTTTAATTGTAATTTTCAGCTATTCTGGATTCTTCCCTCCTGATAAGTAGTTCTCATATTATAAAGCGGGGAAAAGCATTTGCAAATGAAATTGCTACGTCTCTTTACCCATATCACCTAAATTTTGACAACAGCATAGCGCTTCAGATTGATATTAGGAACTCAACGTGATGGCTTACTGCCGATATACTTGTCCAGAAATCGTAATATGTCATGATAGACTGCCGCTTCCGCATCTATGGTGCTGAACCCATGTTCCCCTGCCGGACTCAGATAGTACTCCACCTCCGCGTTACGGCTTCGCAGCAACTGAACTATCCGGTCAGAGTGGCTGTAATTTATCAAGGGATCCTTTGTGCCGTGATAGATGAACAGGGGCGCTCGAATTTTATCCGTGAAGTTGACTGGGCTTTGCGATTGCAGCCTGGGCAGGTCGG
Organism: uncultured Lentisphaeria bacterium; assembly: GCA_903831825.1. Classification (GTDB taxonomy): domain Bacteria; phylum Verrucomicrobiota; class Lentisphaeria; order Victivallales; family Victivallaceae; genus CAIPAT01. The sequence continues at coordinate 12,995 of CAIKZE010000240.1, forward strand.
CCGAATCATTGATGTCGCCGCACATGACCCGGTCGAGCGGCTGCAACGGCTGCTGTTCGTCCTGCACCTCCCGCAGATAGCTGACAAGATCGGACATGCCGAAGATGTCGATGCCGCAGGCATAAAGCTCCGGCGTAAAGGCCAGCCCGGCCAGCGTGCAGTACCCGCCGAACGATCCGCCCATAATCGCGATCCTGCCCGGCTGGGCAATGCCTTCATTTATCAGATGCCGCACCCCGTCAGTTATATCATTCTGCAATGTTCCGGTTCCCCAGCTTTTCCACCCTGCGGTCATATAGCGTTTGCCGAAGCCGCGCGAGCCCCGGTAGTTCGGCTGAAACACGGCATATCCGCCAGCGGCCAGCGCCTGTACCCGCGGATCGAACCAGCGGAACACCCGGCTGGCTGGCCCGCCATGAACGAACACGACGACCGGCAGGTGTTTGCCGTTGCTGCCCGGCGGGACGGTAAGATAACCATGCAGCGTGGTTCCGTCACGGGATTTGTAGTGTATAGGATAGACCTCGGCAGTTTGCCCGGTGCGGATGATTGCAGAGTCTTTGCCGGGCAGTCGTTTAAGTTCTCTGGTATCAAAGTTAAAGTAGTAATAAGTCGCCGGCGTAGTATCGCGCAATAGCTTGATAATCCATTGACGACCATTATCGGAACCGGAATCCCACAGGATGTCGCCGCCCGGTAATTTTTCTCTTACGAGTTTGTGCATAGCGGCGAACTCATCGTCGAAAAAATAGTACCTGATGTGGTCGTCAACATAATATACGCCGTGGAGCTTTACGGTTGTCTTCCCGGAGGACAGCACTCCTGCCATATCAACTTTCTTTTCCGGGTCGCTATGGATTACCAGTTCACGGCCGTCGATGCAGCGAATGGCAACCAGCCGCACGAACTCTGCATGGCGATTGCTCAGAGCATAAAACTCGCTGCCGTTGTTAATAAACGTCAGCGGAACGAAGATGTCGCCCGGATCACAAATATAGATTCTTCTGGCGCTGCTGCGGCCGTCAATCCAGTCGGCGGCAAATGCGCCGCTGGCGGTAAGCTTTATCAGCAGGCGGGGTTTCCCGTCAAGCCATAAGGCGCTGCATACACCCTGGCGGTTAAGCGTTTTCATGCTTTCTTGCCGGGCGGAAGACGCAACTGAGGAGAATAGTTCCGGATTGCCGGAAACGCCTATGACATAACCGTCATCATCAGCCGCTTTAAATCAGCACTCGTTACTTTGAGGGAGAGAATGTCTTGGTGCAATCGCAAGTATAAATCCCTCCTTTTATTTGCCGACCGAGCCTGAATTCAATTTTTTCCCCATTGAACGTTGTGTCATTGCCGCCAGCCTGGTCGAGAAAA
>CAIKZE010000241.1 GCA_903831825.1 uncultured Lentisphaeria bacterium
AACGGCTATCATTTTTTTAAACAACTCCGAGACTTTGGAGTCTCGTTGAACATAACGGTTATTCGTTTCCTCACCCATTTTGGACATCTGTTCCGGTGTAGTGCCCTCTCTCTGAGAGGGAGGATTTAAAACCCCGTCTGAGACGGACGGCACTACACCAAAACCCATTTTGGACATCTGTTCCGGTGTAGTGCCCTCTCTCGGCGAGGGAGGATTTAAAACCCCGTCCGATACGGACGGCACTACACCAAAAACCATTTTGGACATCTGTTCCGGTGTAGTGCCCGCTCTCTGAGAGGGAGGATTTAAAACCCCGTCCGATACGGACGGCACTACAACAAAACCCATTTTGGACACATGACTCCGAGACTTTGGAGTCTCGTTGAACAGAACGGCTATTCGTTTCCTCACCCATTTTGGACATTCTGGACATCCCCAGTGTAAGACCGTCCGGGACGGACGGCACTACACCAAAACCACATTTCCGAGGATTTATAGGCCCATTGTACATATCGTTTTCATAATTTTCAATTTTCAATTTTCAATTGTTCCTACAACCGTGATATGGCGTTTTTGCCCAAAAATCTTCCACCAGCCAGTTTTGGCAAAACTGGCATACTCCTGACCTTTGACGCCTCTCTAGCCCCATTTTCGAGGATTTATAGACCCATTGCACATATCGTTTTCATAATTTTCAAATTTCAATTGTTCCTACACATATAGTAGTTTTGTCAATGAATAATGATGCAAGTGGTTGTCATCCAAATAAATATATGCGTTTTTACGCTAAAATAAAAGCAGATGGTTTCACGCGGAGAATTCCAGCTTGATCGGTTCAAATGAGAAAAGCCGCAAGCTGGAATGTTTAAGCCTAATCTTCGGGGATGTTATTTTTTAGTGATTGTCAGTTTTACCTTGTAGGTATTATTTTCGAAGATGCATACCGGCTGACCTGATTTTATATTTATCGAGGAGTTACAGCCTAATTTTCTATATTGTACGTTATTGTTATTGTCGATGGCGGGGACACTCAAAGAAATATTATAATCCATTGAATAGCAATCTTCTGAAAAATTCTTTATATTATTTCCGCAGAATTCTAATGATACAGGATTGCCGTTTTCCTGCTTTCCCTGGAGTTTATGAAAAATAATAATTTTATCCCGAGACGCAATAGAGGAGACATAATCAAGCGGCGTTCCGTTCTTTTCGACGTCTATTTTGACCAGTAAATTAATGTCTCCTGTCTGGAATTGTTGATCTGACTCTTCCACGCTGCCTATTACGCCGATACAGCCTGCCGCGAGGAAAAAACAAACGGCAAAACAGCAAACCAGGGTTATGATTCTTCTCATTTGATATTTTCTCCAATTATTATTATTCATTACCGGCCGGCGATGATGTATTATTGCTTAATGACAGTCATCTTAACTTTGTAGATATTGCTTTCGAAAATACATGCCGGCTGACCTGATTTCATATTTATCGAGGAATCGCTGCCCAGCGTTGTATAATTCGTATTTTTGATATCCCTTCCGCTGATAGTTACGGTTGGCACTGTCAGGTTAATTCTATAATCCATGGAATAGCTGTCCGCTGAAAACTTCTTTATATTGCTTCCGCAGAATTGTACGGTTATATAATCTCCCTGCTTTTCCTGGCAGGAATTAGAAATAGCAACTTTGTCTTTGGCTGCAATCGAGGAGAGGCTGTCCAGCGGAGCCCCGTTCTTTTCAACATCTATTTTGACCAGCAAATTAATGTTCCCGGTTGGGGTCTGCCTGTCCGGCTGCCTGGAGCCTGTTGCGATGCAGATACATCCTGCCATCAGGAAAAGGCAAACGGCAAAACAGCACACTAAGGTTATAATTCTTTTCATTTGATATTTCCTCCAATTATTTTTGCTTGAGTAAGAAAATAAAATAATATGCGATGAGTGAAATGCAAGCGGTAGTTATTCATATCATATTCTTAACAAAAAAACTACTGACATACTCGTTATCAAACATGAAAATTCAGTACGGAATGCTTGATTTTATGGTCTGACGTGATACCTTAAAGAGATTGTGTTTAGACAGGAATGAAGCTGAAATGAAGGGGATTGATATGACGGAGTCCAATGCTGCGCCGCGTTTTAAAGAAGTAGTGCTGATTTGGTGGAGATTTTTCTGGCGATATGCTTTAATACTGGCGACACTGCTGTTGCTGGGCGGGTTTCTGATTAACTTGCTCAGCGGGATTTGTTACCAGCCGAAAGTCTTTTTCCTGGCGTCGCTTTCTTTCGGTTTGGTATTAAACGCCATCGTTTCATTTTTCGTGTTGAAGTTTATCCTTGGTCGTAAAGTCGGCAAGTCCGGGCTGGTCGTTGTTCCTGCCATTCTGAAGAGAAACGAACCGGAAATTACCGAGCATAAAATCAGTTTCGGCAGGGCATTGTTGACTTGGTGGGGATATTTCTGGCGGTTTGTGCTGCTGGCGTTTGGCATCGGGTTTATGCTGGGTGCTCTACTGGTTCTTATCGGAGAAAATCTTGGCTACAATACGATCTCGCTGCTGAAATATTCCAAATATGTCGGCAACTTTGCGGTCATCCCGGCTTCACTGCTGGTCTTTACGCTGTTGATGTGGCGGAAAGAAAAGAAGCGTAAGCTGGACATCGTCAGAATCCAGTTTTAACAGGGATTAACAGGATAGACAGGATATTGTCATCGTCAGAATCCAGTTTTAACAGGGATGTACAGGATAGACAGGATTTTAATATATAAAATACAGGCCTAAAGCATGATACATGGAGATATCACAGAAAAGATCATCGGTTGTGCTTTTGAAGTGATTAATGAGCTGGGCACTGGATTTTTAGAATCGGTATATGAAAAAGCTATGATTATTGCATTAAAGCAAAAGTCTTTGAATGTCAAAAATCAATATCCGATTGATGTATTTTTCAGAGATGAAAAGGCCGGCGAGTTTTATGCCGATATTTTGGTAGAGGGAAAGATCATAGTCGAACTTAAAGCCGTAAGAGCATTGTTGCCTGAACATCAGGCTCAGGTAATAAATTATCTCAGGGCTACCGGGATGGAAACCGGATTGTTAATTAATTTCGGTAATCCAAAATTAGAAGTCAGGCGGTTGAATCTGAAATCAACCCCGGCAAAGAGTGCTATTTTTAACAGGGATGAACAGGATGGACAGGATAATTTATATAACAGGAGAACTTAACCGGCAGCGCCGGGGCTTTAAATAACCACAGAGACACGAAGACACAGAGAAATCCATCTTTTACCACGAAAGGCACGAAAAAATACAAATACTTTTCACCATGAAGAGCATGAAGGTAATGAAGGCCTACGACGAAAAAACGGTATTGTTTTAAACTTCAATTTCTTCATGCCCTTCATGGTGAAACGGTTTTTCTTATCCTGTCCATCCTGTCTATCCCTGTTAAAAAGCTCCCCAAGCAACCATCGCCCTCCGTCGAACGGAGACGTGATCCACCGGCGGAACGGTGGGCATTCTATCAAGTTCCGGAGGAGGGTCGCGAGGGGGAACCCGGAACTGTCCGGGTTTCCCCTGCAAAAAGGAACCCTCTCCCTTTGTATGAAAATCCTGTCCATCCTGTCTATCCCTGTTAAATAATGTATTTACTTCTTTGTCTCATCCGTCTTGACTGTTGCCTTGGCTTTCTCCAGGGCTGTCAGCTTTTCCTGGAAATCCTGCTTGAACTGGTCCAGCTTCTTATATCGCGGCGCGTACTGGAAGAAAACCATCATGAACATTCTTTCCGGGTTAAGGTCATGTTTTTCCTTGGCGTCAGTCTGGATTTTGGTGATATGATCCAGCGCGGCCTTGTAGCCGACGGAATCATTGGATTTGCACAGGCAGAACAACGCCATCGGATATACCGTGCTTTTCAGCAATAGGTCATTCTTTTTATGGTTGTTCAGAAATTTCTTGATCTCATCGGAATATCCGGTCGGGTTGTATTGGCAGATTGCTTCGAATGTCTTCTGGTAAAGCACTACATCGTCCGGATTGGCGGCTTCGGTCAGAAAGGTCTTGACGAACTTCTCGCCTTTGCTGTTATCGGACGCGCAAAGCACCGGCATGAAATACTTCAGGCTGGTTTTATCTTTGCTCTTGGGGTCGAATACTTTCATGGCGGCAGTGACATATTTGGGATTGCCGGATAACATGGCCGAGTTCTGCAAAGCATACTGCCGTAGCTTCGGATCGTCAAGCCACTTTATCATCAATTCCTCAAAGGTGTTTTTGTCTTTGCGGGACCAGATGGCCCCGGCAAATTCACTCAACTCCGGGTCTTGCAACGCATTGGTGAAAGTTGCTTTGCTTTGCAGGAAGTTGCTGCCGGACAGCACCAGCAGCAGATGCCGTCTGGCGATTGTCGGCATCGTCTTCCGGGCGTAAATGTCCTGCCAGTACTTCAACTCCTGCGGTTCCAGCGGGCTCCTGAATTCACCCATTGCGGCCAGGTTGCCGATGCATGGCTGGGCCAGCATAACAAAACCCGGATGCAACGGGTCGTCTGTCAATAGCTCTTTCAGGAAGGCACGTTCCGCTTCCGGTTTAAGCTCCCGGTAACGTTTGAAGGCATCAGCCAGTTTCTGCGGATCGGTACTGCCCAACGCCGGAATCAAATAATACTGCCCCATGACGGCATACCCGTCCGGGCTTTTCTTCAAAGGAATTAGATACTTGCCGGGAGACCTGACCTGATAAATCAGCCAGTCCGGATAAGTGACTTTGCCGTCAAGCTTTTCATCCGGCAGCAGCGAGGATAGCTTGAGTTCTTTCGCGCGGTCGGCGGATTCAAGAACGCCGATCTTGTCGGCCTGTAATACTGCTTGCCAGAACGAGCTGACAAAAGCGGGATTGAAGTTTTTCTTGATTCCGGCCAGTTTGCCGTCCTTGAACATATACAACGCGGGGCCGTTGCGGTAAAGATACTTGTCCTTGACTGACAGCGACACCAGAGCATCAATCGCCGTGATCTCTTTCTCCGAACGCATTTGCACCGGTGTAATCGTCAATACCGGAGTCATCACAGCCTGCTTGAACTCCTGCATCTCCTTGAGCGTTGCGGATATGGTTTCCGGCTTGTCCGCCAGTACGGTCAACGCCTTATCATCCAGCGCCGAATACGCGTGTGCGAACTTTTCCAGGATAACCTTGCAGTCAACAGCAGCAGCCGGAATGGCGGATTTTTCGCTTTTGGCAACATCCTGTGACAGGCCTGAATATCCGCCAAACACCAGCAAACTAACCAACAACGTCAACTGAATAAAACGCATAAAATCGTCCTCATGGTTTTGATTGATAACATAATTTTCCAAAGCGGCTTTTAATATACGCGGAGCAACCGTAAATGCTATCAGGATAAATTTGATATAGTAAGATTTTTCATGTTCATTTCTGATTTTTCGCTTAAAATTCTGCGAATCGGAGATAGTTTTCATGCTGAAATTTATAATTTACAAAAAAGGAAACTGCATGAAACGTCCTTTCCGGAAAGCCGCTTTTAATTTATTGCGGCAACTTACTGCCGTCGAGGTCAACGAACAACTGGTTCGGGAGAATGAATATCTACGCGCCGAGAATCAGGTTCTCAAAGCTCAACTGACCGCCGGAAAAAGACGTTTGCGCTTTACTGACGAACAGCGTCGCCTTCTTGCCGAAACTGGCAAGCGCATCGGGAAACGCCTTCATGATCTGGCTTCCATTGTCAGCCCCGCGACGATCCTGCGCTGGCACCGGGAACTGGTCGCCAGAAAATTTGATTCCTCGCAGTCGCCTGAACGCAAAGTCGGCAGGCCCGAAACTCCGGGAGACACTGAACAACTCATTCTGCAAATGGCGCACAACAATCCGTCCTGGGGCTATCTCCGTATCGCCGGCGCCGTTCAAAACCTTGGTATTAAAATAGCAAGCTCCACTATCGCGACAATCCTGCGGCGCAACGGCGTCAACCCTTCAGGAGACCGCAAACACGGCGGCATGTCTTGGGCCGAGTTCATCAGTTCCCACAAAGATGTGCTATGGGCCACTGACTTTTTTACCGCAGAAGTCTGGACTAAACTCGGGCTCATCACTTATTATGTGCTGTTTTTCATTCACATCGGCACACGCAAGGTTGTCATCGGCGGCATTACCGCGCATCCGGACGGCGCATGGATGGCGCAGGCCGCCAAAAACTTAACCGGATGGGATGGCGCGCTTGAACACGCGCGATATGTCATCCATGATCGCGACGCTAAATACACCGCGCAATTCGACGCAATCATGAAAAGCTCCGGGATAAAGCCAATCCGGCTGCCGCCGTTCTCGCCCAATTTAAATGCCTACGCTGAAAACTTTGTAGGAAAAATAAAATCCGAATGTCTCAACCAGATGATTTTTATCGGCGAAAAATCTTTGCGCCATGTTGTAACTGAATACGTCGCATATTATCAGACGCAACGCAATCATCAAGGCTTGGACAACCATATCCCCTTTCCAGAGGCAACTATCGGCTGTTCCAACGGCAAAATCAAATGCAAAGAACGCCTCGGCGGACTCCTCAAATATTATTACCGCACCGCCGCTTAATCTTCTGCACGCAACCCTCAAGCCGCAACCGGGAATCAGCCGGAGGTTCTGATCTTGTCAAACAACTCGAATTATGGTCTTTTTTACCAATGATTCATTCTTCTGAACCGTAAAATGCCTGATTTAAAGATTATTTTCAATCATAAAAACTTTAAACCTGCGTTCAATCTATCCCTCATTTGGCCCGTCACATGCGAAATCCTATTTCTGCACAGGGCGGGACGCAGGACGCGGCTTTATGCCGATTTTGACGTTGACGGCGACAGGTTCTAATGTAGTTCCATCACCTTTTTATCTATCCACATCTTATTTCATTTCTTTCATGCCAAATTTGACACTACCATCTTCGTGATTCTCCCGAAAACCTTTGTGCTCGCCGGTACTCAAAATAACTCAAGCTTTGGTCGCCTGCGGGGCGGGTAACCTTCCAGCTTGATAAGCAAGCAGGATGCTTGCAGTACTCTTTAGCAGCCCCAAAATCACTTCTGGATATTTCGCAAAACTTGTCAAGTCTATTTACAGTCCTTAAGAAAGGACCTTATTAATTATCTCCATTAAATCCGCTTTCTTAGTCGGCTTGGAGATGTAATCATCACAACCTGCCTGCAACGCTTGCGCTCTTTCTTCCGGCGTCGCATACGCGGATTGGGCAATAATCGGAATATCGGGGAATTGCTGTTTAAGTTTTTCCGCGGCTTTGATGCCGTCCATCACCGGCATTTTCAGATCCATTAAAACTAGATCGTATCTGTTTTTTGAAGACAATTCAATCGCTTTTATTCCATTTATGGCGTGGTCAATTCTTTTCACTTTATCTTTCAGCAGAAATTCGAGATACAGATAATTGTCGAGTTCGTCTTCGGCAATCAGAATGGTAAAATTCTTCCAGTCTTTGTGAACGGGTTCAAGTAAAGTTTTTTCACTATGCGCCTTATCGGATTGTTCAACAGGAATGGTGAAATAAAAGCGCGAACCCTGGTCGGGGACCGAATTCAGGCCAATCTTGCCGTCCAGCAAATCGACTAACTCTTTGGCAATGCTCAAGCCTAATCCGGTTCCGCCTATTGCGGCAGATATTGCTTTTTCCCCCCGGTAGAAATTCTCAAAGATTTGTTTTTGCTCTTGTTCCGGGATGCCGATGCCAGTATCTTTTACATAGAATTCAATATTCCCGTTTTGCATATCAAATCCAAGCTCCACGCTGCCTTCCAACGTGTATTTCACGGCGTTAGATGCCAGTTTTGCAAGAATCTGCCTTATTTTATCGGCATCGGACCGGATAATCAGGTTCTTATGCTGTTCCGGGATATTTATCGTCAAGTCAAGCCTCTTTTTTAAATCAGGCAGGTTGAACATCCGGTAAACATCTGCAAGCAGTCCGGCAGGGCTGAATTCAGAGTTGTTTACCGGCAGTTTTTCGCCTTGCAGCCGCGACAGAAGTATCACATCATCTATCACCATGAGCAATTGCTCTGAACTTTTCTCTATAATGCCGGCAAAGTAATTTTTTTCATCCGCTGCCGCATCCTGCATTAAGCCGGAGAAGCCCATAATGGCGTTCATCGGCGTTCTCAGTTCATGTGACATGTTGCGCAGAAATGCCGACTTCAGACGGTTGTTTTCTTCGGCTTTTTCTTTTGCCCTGACCAGTTCCTCTTCCCCTAGTTTTCGTTCAGTGATGTCAGTGTGCGTACCTGTCATGCGCAATGGTTTGCCCGCGGAGTTCCAGGCAACGGCTTTGCCTCTTGTAAGAATCCACTTCCATCCTCCATCTTTTGTTTTCAGTCTTTGCTCGGTATAAAAAAGCGGGGTGCGTCCTTTTAAATATGCGGACAAGTCAGCTTGAGTCTGTTGCAAATCATCCGGATAAACCAACTCACTCCAAGTATTCACCGTAAGAGTCTCGTCCGGGTCATACCCCAGTATTTTCTTGCCGCGCGGACTTAAGTACATTTCGCCGGTTTCCATTTGCACATCCCAGACGCCGTCATTGGTGCCGTCCAGCGCGAAACGTAATCTTTCCGTAACCTCCCGGAGGGAATCCGCCGCCTGCTGGTGTTTTTTTCCGGTTTCAATTGCTTCAAGAGCAAAGCTGATATCATTGGCGACTTCATCGAGCAGTTCAATTTCTTCCTGATCAAAGAAATGGGGAAGCTCAGAATATAATGTGAAATTGCCAATGCATTTTCCAAATAGTTTTAGCGGCAGCGAAATCGAAGAACGGTAGCCGCGCTTTAATGCCTCATCTTTCCATAACGCCATTCGCGGATCGCTTTCCATATCTTCGCAGGAAAAATACCTGCCAGTCCTGACTGCCATACCGGTCGGGCCGCGTCCTTCCGGAGTATCATTTATAGAAATACCTTTAATCGCAGATAGAAATCCCTCTTCAAATCCTGCAAAGGCAACCGGTTTGACCAGCGATGTTTCTTTATCAATCAACCCTACCCAGGCCATGCGCAGTTTCCCGAATTCGACTGCGATGCGGCAGACTTCTCTAAACAGTTCATCTCTATCTCTCAAGCGAACAATAGTCTGATTAATCTGACTGATAACCGCATAGACACGATTGGCTTGCAAGATTTTCGCTTCCGCCTCTTTGCGCTCGGTAATGTCCAGAACAGTTCCGATCATCGAAAGAATATTCCCTTCGGCGTCGAAGCCGGCTTTACCCAAATCGTTTACCCATCTGACCGCACCATCGGACTTGCGAATAATCCTGTATTCGTCATTAAACTGTGTGCGCCTGGACATAATTCCTTCCTTGAAGATCAGATCCAGCGCCTCTCTGTCATCCGGATGTACGATATTCAGCCACCCTTGGACGCTCCTGTCATAGTTCTTGTCAATGCCGAAAATCTGATCGAGCACTTCGGATGATTCCCAGTATCCGGAGACAAAATCGGTTTCGTAGGAACCGATAAACGCCGCGCGTTGCGATTCTTTGAAAAAGAATTCACTTTCCCGCAGCGCATCTTCTGTCTGCTTGCGTTCAATAACTCCCGCCAGCGTGTTGGCAATTGCGGTCAGGAAATCTTCGTCTTCCTTATTGCTTTTGTAGCCGTCTTTTACATAAACATTGATTACGCCAAGTACCTGTTCTGATGACAGAATAGGCACGCAATAATGCCCGTGTGGCGTCATCCCTTCAAAATGAGTTTCGTGTTGTTCATCAATGCCGGAGGCAAAAACAATTCTCTTTGTTGATGCGGCCTTGCCGCAGAGGCATTTGCCGAATTCGACTTGTGAGCATATTTTTTGTAAAACGGCAGGGAGTCCTCTCTGTACCTTCATTACGAGGGACCCGGGAGTATCTCCGACAAGGAAGATCGCGCCTTTTTTCTCAAAGGAGAAACTGGTAAGCGCGAGCAGTAAATCAAGCGTATGAAGCAGGAGTTCGTCCAAGGTTACATTTTCCAGCGACAAAGCAAGAATCATGTTAAGGGTTTTCTGGGTATCATAGTTCCTTTTAAGTTTTTCTTCCGCCTGCTTGCGTTCGGTGATGTCAATATATGTTCCAAGCACACCGTTGATTTTTCCATCATAATTGAGCAAGGGAATTTTGTTAGTGAGCAAAGTGATGATGTTCCCTTCCGGGGTCGTCATGGGTTCTTCAATGAGAAGTTTGGGCAGGCCGCTCTCGATGACCTGACGGTCATCATTCCGATACAATTCCGCCTGATCTCGCCATTTCATCTGATAATCATCTTTTCCGATAATGTCCTTCGGGTCGGCAAAACCCGCATCGTGTGCGAATATCGCGTTACACCCCAGATAAACGAGATTCCTGTCCTTCCAGAATACACTTACCGGAATCGCATTGATAATTCCAGCGATGATCTGCTTTGATGCGCGCAGTTCTTCGTCCGCCTGTTTGCGCTCGGTGATGTCGCGAAAATACCAGATTCGTCCGTAGTGCCGTTCAGCGGCCCCGAACATCGGCGATGAATAGCGGTCGAGAATCCTTCCATCCTTGAGTACCAGTTCCTCATGGCTGGTTTCATGCCTGTGTTCATAGAGGTACTGTACGCGCCGCAGAAATTGCTGAGGGTCAGCCATCCGCTCCGTTACGAACCGTAAAACCGGCTCATCGGATTTGTTTTCGATCAATTCCCGCGGGATGCCCATTATTTCAACAAACCGGCGGTTGTACGATATGATCATATTATTCTCGCTCACCACCAGAATGCCGTCGAGTGATGTCTCCTGCTGGGTGGAGAGGAGAATATTTCTGAACGCGAGTTCTTCTTCCGCCTGCTTGCGATCGGTGATATCCAATGCCAGCGCAAGAAGAAAATCACGCCCGTCTATTTTTATCAATTCACCATTAAACAGGCAATGGTGAATTTTTTTATCGTTAGAATGTACCGCAATATCACAATTATATATTTTCCCTTTTTGTTTTAACTCGTCGAACAATTGTATCCGGTCTTCCGGCATTAACACGCCCAGATCGGTGATTTTCCTGCCTATAACTTCCTTTCGGGCATGGCCGGTTAAAGCTGAAAATTGTTCATTGACTTCAAACAGGGTTCCATCTTCGACGGAAATTAAAGACAGCATTAACGGCGCGTTCTGGAATGCTTTCGAAAATTTTTCTTCACTTATGCGTAAATTCTCGGTTGCGGCATCAAGCGCTTTGCCGATCTTCCTTGCAATTACCGGAACAATAACGCCAACTGCGATTACAAAAATCAAGGTTACCAATAATACTCCAATTGCGGGGTGAATATTAACCAGCGGAAGAATCCGGACTGTTATTAAACTTTCAATAACGGTCAGCGCGATGGTGATCGGAAGAAATATCCTTAATAATTTTGCACTTGTTGAGGGCCCCATTATTTTCTTAATGAGAAAAATATTCTTATCAGAGGCGGACAAAAAGCCTGATGATACAAGCAGGAATGAGAAAGCCGTTAAAGACGCCGGGGGAATCATGCCTTCCTTGTAAAAGAATGGGGCGTTGAAGCCATAAGCCAGCAGAATCAACAAGCTGAAAACCAGAATAACAAGCGTGAAAATAAAGCCAAGATTCTTAAATGATTTTCGACCGCTTTGCAAAAATAACATTGCAAAACCGCTGATTGAAAATGACGCCGCGGTAACTATTGACATATGCGCTAGCTGAAACCCGAGTCTGGTTTCCGGAGTTTTGATAAAAAGGTGTTCCCATTCGGGGGTGTAGCCAAATAGCCTCATCAAGAGGATAGATACTGACAGGACAATAACTGTTATTGCGGCGGAGAGCGCGAGGTACCGGCTGGTTGGTAATGTTTCAGATCGAATGTAGAACCACAATCCGGAGCTTAAAATGATAAATGTAAAAACGGTACTCGGCGCCATGGGAACTTCGGTATCAGTAATCCTGGTAAGAAACATCCAGTCGTTTATCCAGCCGGCGAAAACAACCAGGCAGGCAACAATTACTAATGCGGCAAAAAATTTAGCAGCTCGCGCGGATATTATTGCAGATATAATTTTAGTTTTATCCATGGACAAATTATCCTGTTTGTATCAATATAGACTTGAGCGTGGCCGAATACAAACTTGTCATCATACTTTATCAAGGGGGAAATGAGGTAATAATTAATGATTCTCAACCTTTAAAGTAAGTAAGATTGCGAATTTCATCTTTATACGGCACGAACCCGCTTATAAAATCAATCCAGATGCCTGACTATTTTCCAGGAATAATTTACAAACGGACAGAATGGAAACCAGCCGTCCCGGATATAGTTTACCAGCCCGAACTGAATGCCGCGCCGGAACCCGACATTGACCAGCCCGATCTGCATACCGTCTCCGCCGCCGGAAATATTGACCACGCTGAGTTGAACCCCGGTCAGGTCTTTGGCATAATTTGCGACGCCGCACTGCATGCCGAAAACATCCTGGGAAACATTGGAGAGCACCGCCAGTTGAAGTCCGTTAATATTGTCGGCCATGTTGACCGCGCCCGGCTGGAAGCCGTTAAGACTGCAAGCAAAATTGACCAGACTGGCCTGAAGCCCGTTGAGCTCTTCATTATTTATGCAATATGGAATTGCAGCTTGAATCCCGTCCAGTTTTTTGCTGGAACAGCCAATGCCGGCAGTCTGGACGCCGCCGATGTTTTCTGTGGCGGAAATGAGCCATGAGGCTTCCAGCCCATACACGCGGCCAATGCCGGAACTGACAATCTGGCCGGTTTTGAATCCGTAGACATTGGAAGTCCTGGTGCATTCCGGAGTGTCAAACCAGAAAGAGACCTGAATAGGAGTTGATTTATCCAGCGGCTGCGCTTCCGGTTTTGCAGCGTCGCCGGTATCCGCCGCCTGTATTGCGAAAGAGGCGGCCAGAATCACAGATGCAATCAGGAAAAGTCTCATTTTTACCTCCAGTTACCGTTTAATTCAGTTGTTCGGAAATCGTCTTTACAGTTTCTTTATTATTACGCTTCTTTTTGCCGATTACCAGCATGATTACGACGAAAAATGACGGAATCAGGATGGTTCCCAATACGCACGAGACCGCCATTCCGCCGAAAACCGTGGTTCCCAGGGCGCGGCGGCTCAAGGCTCCGGCGCCGGAAGCGGTAAGTAGCGGCAGCACTCCCAGGACAAATGAAATAGCGGTCATTACGACCGCGCGGAAACGCAGTTTGGCGGCGTGAATCGCGGCATCCGCGGGGGACAGATTTTCATCTTTATCGCACAATTCCTTGGCGAACTCGACAATCAGGATGGCGGTCTTTGCCGCCAGCCCGAAAAGCAGGACGAATCCCACCTGAGTGTAGATATTGTTGTCAATACCCCGCATGAAGAGGGCTCCGAGCGCGCCGAGGAAAGCAATCGGCACCGAAAGCATAACCGCAATCGGGATCATCCAGCTTTCGTACTGCGCCACCAGGAACAGGTAAATGAAAATCAATGCCAGAATAAAAACGAAGATAACTTTTCCGCCGGCCAGTTTTTCCTGATACGACATGTCGGTCCATTCGTACTTCATGCCTGACGGCAGGGTTTTATCCGCCAGTTTCTCCATCGCTTTCATCGCCTGTCCGGAACTGCGTCCGGCAGGGGCGGAACCGTTTACTGTCAACGAAGAATACATATTGTAGCGGGTAAGGAATTGCGGTCCGAACCTGGTTTCAACTTCGATCAGCGTATTTAACGGCACCATTTCTCCGTTCTGGTTGCGGAGTTTAATTGAAGACAGTCCGGTAATGTCAGAGCGGAATTGAGATTGCGCCTGAATCTCGACTTTATAAACTTTGCCGAATTTATTGAAATCGTTGATGTAGGAATATCCGAGCAGCCCCTGGAACGCATCATTGATGTCCTGAATTTCGACGCCCATTTTCAAGGCCTTTTCGCGGTCAACTTTGATATATATCTGCGGAATGCTCGCTCTGAAGGTGGAGAAAACGCCGTCCATGTCCGGATTCTCATTCGCCTTGACAATCAGATCGTTGGCCGCGCCGGCCAGCCGCTGCGGATTGGTTCCGGTAGTGTCTTCGATGACGAAAGAAAAACCGCCGGTGCTGCCCAGTCCGGGAATCGCCGGAACAGTGAAAGGCATGACCATGGCCTCCGGAATCTGATAAAGCTCCCCGCGCAGCTTCTCAATAATCGCATTCTGCTGCAATGCCGGCGTTTTACGCTTGCCCCAGTCATCAAGGATAACGATCACCATCGCGTTGTTTGAAGCGGCAGTGCCGTTCAAAATACTGTATCCGGTAGTGACGATCACGTCGCTGATGCCAGGCGTGTTTCTAGCCATTTCGGTTACTTTATCCACAACTTTCTGGGTGCGCGGCAGAGCCGAGCCGTCAGGCAGTTGAACGTTGATAAAGAACGCTCCCTGGTCCTCTTCCGGGATAAATCCGGTCGGCAACAGTCCGTACAACTTGAAAGAAACAAACATCATCACCATATACATTAGTAATATCAATACTGACTTTCTCACCAGCGTACTGACGATTGTTGAAAAACTTCCGGAGATTTTGCCGAAAACAAAATCGAACCAGCGAAAAAAGAAGAACTTCTTTTTCGGCATCTCGCCGGGCGGGCGCAGAATAAGCGCGCTGAGCGCCGGACTCAGAGACAGCGCGTTGATCGAGGAAATCACCACCGCGACGGAAATAGTGACGCCGAACTGACGGTACATTTCCCCGGTGATTCCAGGCAAAAAACAAATTGGAATGAACATTGCCAGCAGCACCAGAGTTGTCGCCACAACCGGGCCGGTAACCTGCTCCATGGTTTTAATGGCGGCCTCTTTCGGCGGCAGTTTTTCCTCGGTCATCAGCCGGTTGACGTTTTCAATGACCACAATCGCGTCGTCAACCACAATCCCGATAGCCAGAATCAGGCCAAACAGGGTAATCAGATTGATGGTATAGCCGAAGACCAGCAACACCGCGAAAGTGCCGATCAGCGAAACCGGGATGGCCGCGGTTGGAATCAGCGTGGCGCGCCAATCCTGCAGGAAGATGAAAGTAATCAGAATAACCAGGAAGACTGCTTCAAAAAGTGTTTTAACCATTTCATCAATGGAGGTCTTGATAAATTTGGTGGTATCGTATTTGATTCCATAGTCAAGATCATTGGGGAAACGTTTTTTAAGCTCCTCCAGTTTGGCTATGCAATCTTTGGCAATGTTCAGGCCGTTGGCGTCATTGAACTGATATACCGCCAGCAGGGACGACGGTTTCCCGTTCAGCCAGCCGGTGGAGTTGTAATTTTCCGCGCCGAGGTCCACTTTCGCAACATCTTTAATCCTGACACTGGCGCCGTCCGGGGTTTGCCGGATGACGATATTCTTGAATTCCTCGACATCTTTCAATCTCCCCTGAGTTTGAACCGTGAGCCGCAAAAGCTGCTTGTCGCTGCACGGGGGATCGCCGATGGCGCCCGCGGAAACCTGGATATTTTGAGATTTTATGGCATTGCTGATGTCTTCAGTAGTCATTTTAAGACTGGCCATTTTATCCGGATCCAGCCAGATGCGCATGGAATATTTCATTTCACCAAGCATGTTGACATCGCTGATTCCGGGAATGCGGCTGATTTCATCCTGAATATTGATTGAAGCATAATTACTGAGAAACAGCGAATCATAAGTTCCCTTCGGAGAGTAAATGCAAATTACCAGCAGCATGTTGCTGGATTTTTCTTTTACAATCACCCCCTGGCGGCGAACTTCGTCCGGCAGATTGGCGCTGGCCCAGTTCACGCGGTTCTGAACATTGACGGTATTCATGTCGCCGCTGGTCTTCGGCGCGAAAGTCACCGTGGTGACCGCCGCGCCGGAATCTGAACTGGTCGAAGACATATAGAGCATATCCTTGACGCCGTTGACCTGGGCTTCAATCGGTTCGACCACCGTCTGCTGCACGGTCATGGCATCAGCGCCGGGGTACGTCGCGGTAACCTGCACCTGCGACGGCACAATGTCCGGATACTGAGTCACCGGCAGCGCCAGCATCGCAATAAACCCGGCCAGGGTAATGATAATTGAGACTACAAATGAGAATTTCGGGCATTCAATAAAAAAACGGCTGATCATGTTAGCCTCTTTTTAGCGTCTGGTTGATTTATGTTCTGTTTTCGGTTCCGTCTTGGGCAATTCCAGCTTCGGCGGCGCGTTATTTGAAGATTTCGTTAATAACGCGGGACTGACGGCTGGAACCGTACTGTTCCCCGCGGAGGCCGATGATCCGTTTGCGTCAAGCGGGTTTGCGGCAGCCATGACTTCGGCTTTGACTTTCATTCCCGGTCGAACTTTCTGAATGCCGTCCACGATGACCATTTCCCCCGGCTGCACCCCGGATTTCAGCCCGATATCCATATCCTGCTGGTTCTGGTCGGCGGCGGGAACGATTTGGCGTCTCTCCACTATATCTGATTTATTTACAATCAGCACATATTTACCGGTTTGGTCTTCAATGACGGCATTCCGGGGAATCATTACCGCCTTGTTTACTTCTTTGGTCTCTATCTTGACCTTGACATACATTCCAGGGATTAAAATCGATTTGGGGTTCGGGAATGTCGCCTGCATCAGCAGGGTTCCGGTGGAAGGATTGACCTGATTGTTCCAAAAGGTTATTTCTCCAGGCTGGTCATACTGTTTGCCATCCTGAAAGAACAGTTTTATGATAAGAAACCCGCGGGCATCAACATCTTTATTGCGCAAAAAATCGAGCAACTCGACTTCACTGAGGTTGTATTGAACGCGGACCGGATCAAGTCTGGCGATGTCCGCCAGCATGCCGCTGTCCGGACCGACCAGATTCCCGACGCTGTGGGTAGCCAGGCCGATTCTGCCGTCAAACGGCGCTTTGATTTCAGTATAACTCAAATTAAGATTGGCCTGGTCCAGTTTGGCCTGGGCTCCGAGAACGCTGGCGTCAGTTTCCATCTTTTTAGCTGTCGCATCATCATATACTTTCTGTGAAACTGCGTCTTTCTGGTACAATTCCTTCTGACGATAATAGTTTATGTCAGAGTTTTTCTGGTTGGCCTGGGCCATCATCAGTTCCGCCTTCGCCGCGTTCACTTCGGCGATATACTGGCCCTGTTCAATCATATAAAGCAGATCGCCTTCCTTTACCGTCTGTCCTTCCTGGAAATTCTTTTTCACCAGAAAACCGCTCACCCTGGCCATCAGCTTTACATTGTCATAGGCGAGAACCTGTCCGACTTCCGTGGAATGTGGAGAAATTGAGCCCATGACTGCCGGAGCTGCCACCACCGCTGGAATTATCTGCGGCGGGGGCGGCGGTTCTTTACAGCCTGAAAAAATCAACATCGTGAAAAATAACGCTCCGCCAATGCTTATTGCCTTCATATCCCCTCCGTGGTAAAAATGCGGCAGATAACTTTTGAATGAATTTGCGCCGGGAACCGTAACCATTTTTATGCCGCCTTTATATTTAGATACTTTAATATATAGGAAAAATCAATAAATCCTCTTTTATTGAAGATAAATTTATTTTCGTCATTTTCAAGGGAAATATCGAATTGGCAAAAAATTTTACGGAAAAATTATTTACCTTGTTATTCTTGATTATTCACGTTATATTAAATATGTCTGTCATTATTACCCGGAAAATGAGGTTAAAGCGATGTCGGCAAAGAAAACTAAACCTGATAACAGTGTTGATTTATTCAACAAGTTCGAGGAGCTGATCTCCAGGATTTCCCGTAATGCCGGGCTGAAAAAAGAATTTCACGATTTGATGGATGAATTCAGGAACTCTTCCGTTGAATTTGATGAACTCCGGGAAAAACTTCTAAGAGAACTCGCCGAACGCAAAGCCGCAGAACTCTTCATGCGCAGTTCCGCGCAAAAGTTTGAAGCAGTTTTTAACGCCGTATGTGATGGTCTGATAATCAGCAATATTGATGAGAAAAATCAAAACTGGGGCAATGCCGTGGAAGCCAATGCCGCCGCAATGGAATTGTTCGAGTACGGTACGGCTGAAATGCGCTCTCTTCCCGTCGCGGCCGCATTCGCGCCCGGTTTTGACGCAACTCTGGTCAAAGAAAAACTGATGCAAGGCAAAGACGCCATATATGAGGCGGAAATAGTTGCAAAAAGCGGCAAAGTGATTTTGTGTGAGATGCGTTCCAAGCCATTTTCCTTTGGCGATAAACGCTATGTTGTAACCGTACTCAGAGATATTCGCGAACAACGGGCTTTTGAACAGAAATTGCAGCAGCAGAGCAATGAATTGCGCAACGCTCAGTCAATTGCAAAATTGAGTACCTGGCATCATAATCTGATTACCGGCGAATGCAAGCATTCCGATCAGGTTCTAAAAATCCTTGGCATTGATGACGCGAAAGGCGAAACGCTTTCGATGGATGCATTTTTTAATGCTCTGCATCCGGAAGACCGGGAAAAAATTCGTAACATCTATCATTATGTCGATGAAAATAATGAATTTTCCCTGGATTTCCGGATAATGCGCCTGCGCGGAGGATTAAGTTATATTCATTGCACTGGAAAGGTATTTTTGGATAAGGCAGGCAAACCGGTTAAGGTTGTCGGAATCAATCAGGATGTAACTGAAAAACGGCTGATCGAGGAAAATATCCGGTACAGCGAACAGAATTTGCGTTCAATACTTGAAGCTATCAGTGTCGGGCAGTGGGAATATGATCCTGTCGGCAGACGCTTTGCCACTTCCGAATCACTGTCTTTATTTTATGGCTATTCCAGGGACGAAACGGTTTTTGATGAACAGGAAGTTTTTGAAAACATCCATTTTGAAGACAGAACCAGGGTTCGGTCTGAATTTTACAAGCTGCTGTCCGAAACAACCGCCTGTTTCAATAATTCTTTCCGGTTAAAACGCAGAAATGGCGAATTTGTCTGGGCGCTCTATAGGGCAGTGCTGATTAAGAATATGTCGGGAGACCCGGTTCGGGTTATCGGTTGTGTCGAGGACTTGACCGACAGCATGCGGTTTGACAAAATGAAAGATCAACTGGAATTGCTTGAGCGCATGATTAATACCATTCCGGTTCCGATATTTTACAAGGATCTGGACGGCAGGTATATTGGTCATAACATGGCGTTTAAAACGTTTGCGGAAAAATATATAGTTTGCCCGCTGATCGGGCAGACTGTATTCGATGTATTCCATGCAAAAAATAATCTGAAAGTGGCTCAGATACTTAATCAAAAAGAGAAAAAATTGATTTTAAGCGGCGGCAGTCAAGCCACAACGATTAAATTCAATGGCGCCAACAATGAAGAGCGCCTCTTGATTGAACATAAGTCAGTTCTGGTGGGATATGACAGTAAACCGCAGTATGTTATTGGCGCGGTGTCTGACATAACCGATATCAAAAAAGCCGAAATCAAACTGCGCAAGACCACTCAACTGTTAAATATGACTTTCAACGCCATGCAGGAAATTATCATGTGCTTCGATGTTAATTTAAATCTGCAATGGGGTAATCGCGCCGCCAGGAAGATGTTTGCGCCTGACGGCAGAAAATTTATCGGCAGTAAGTGGCAGGAAATATGGTTTGGCGATATGGCAATTCCCGAAAATGAATTTTATATCAAAAAAGCGTTTAAAAGGGCAGGGGAAACGGATAAAAGAATTGTTAATGCTTCAAATGGAAAAATTTATGAAGTATGGACCTATCCGGTAAAAGATCGTCACGGGAAAATTACCATGGTGGCGGAAGCCGCTGTTGACGTTACCGGAAGAATAGAGGCCGAAAGCAAAGCAAAACAGCAACAGCAGCAATTGATTCAGGCGGACAAAATGTATTCTCTCGGAATTCTAGTTGCCGGCATGGCTCATGAAATCAGCAATCCAAATAATTTTATCGGGATAAACGTATCAGTTCTGAGTAAGATATGGAGCGATTTCATGCCTCTGCTCAATCAGGAAACCAATAAAAACAAAAAACCGTCCTTCGGCGGAATTCCTGTAGCGAAAATTGAATATTCCGTACAAGCCCTGCTTGATGGAATAAAAGAAGGTTCGGATCGGATTATGAAAATTGTTGACAGCTTGAAAGGCTATGTCAAGGAAACTTCCGCTGACAGAGTTGAACAATTTTCCGTCAATGACGCCCTTAACCGGTCAATTTTCCTGCTGGATAATCTTTTGAAAAAATCCACCACCAATTTTACCTTGAAAAGCGATGCAAAAATTCCTCCGGTGATCGGAGTGCCGCAACGCATAGAACAGGTGATTATTAACGTGCTTCAGAATGCCTGTCAGGCTTTGACCATGCACGATCAAGGCATAAAAGTTTCGACCTATTTCGTCAGCACCAATGGAGAGGTTGTCATTGAAGTAAAGGACGAAGGGTGTGGAATAGAAAAGCAAGACCTCAAGCATATTACGGATCCGTTCTTTACCACCAGGCGAGATTCCGGCGGCACGGGTTTGGGTTTGTCAATTTCTTCCTCAATTATGGAAGAGCATAAAGGCCGGCTTGAAATAAAATCCAGAAAAGGCTCCGGCACCACGGTAAAAATTGTGCTGCCGACAGCTACCTTCACTTAAGATTTACATACAACTGAAATATCCTTGACTCATCTGTTTGCCGTATATCAAAGGATAAAGGTTATGCATTTCGGCATCGTCCATGCCGTTTTTCATTCCTTCAATCATCCTCTCTCAACCTAAACTAACTTTACCCCCTCATCAAAATTTGAGCAAGCAATGCATTGCGCAAGCAGATATTATCTTACCGCTCCCATCAACTCATGCTCTTTGCTCTTTTGGAGCCTGCGCATGGTAAACCATTTTAAAATTTCAATATCATATTTGGAATCCAGTAAGTCAAGTAATTTTAAAACCGCCGCATCCAAATAGCCGGTGGCTGTCTCTATATATAGAATGCCGTCTTTTAGCTCAATTTGTCCTTTACAGCCGGATTTCCCAGTGATAGTTTTGAAAACAACCATGCCCGGTTCCGGCTTTATCCCGGACAATATCTTAATTTGAGGCAGTACCTTTTTGCGCAATTCGTAAAGCAGATAAACTTGATAATAGCCTTGAGGTAAATAATTTTCCGGACTGCCGCAGGTTTTCATCAAATGGAAATATTTGAAGTAAGAGACAATTCTCTGTGCTGATTTCTCCTGTAGTCCCTGTTCAATAAGAAGTGAGGTCACCGGAAGTCCTTGCTCGATGAATTTGAAATCCAGTATTTTTTCAGGATTGATAATCTTGATTCGCTCTGTCGATTGTTCTTTATGTTTTGTGCTGAGCACAACTGCGCTTTGCATCGGAAGTGTCAGCCTGACGGTTATCATTCCGTCTGCCGGACCGATAACTGAAGCATCGCCGTAAATGGCATGGAAATGTTCCGTGTCGTCAAAATACTTTGCTTCGATTGTGATGGCGGAATCAACAGATTTTTCCGTTTCGTTAACTACTGCCAGATAGTTTCTGCCGTAGCGTTGCAATGCAAGCATCCCGGATGTTTCCAGCGCTCCCGGCACCGGCTTCCAGCCTGCGTTCTGCAAGTTTTTGAGCAGTAGCAGGCGTTCACGCATCAGCGGATAACCTTTCAGATTGTGCGCCGCATTGGGTAGAATGCCATAACGCAACGCGAACAGAAACAGCCAATGGTTGATTTCAGCAAGTTTTTTCTCCAGGGCTTCGCCTTGGTATAGTTCGGAATCCGGAAACTCTTTTGGCCCCCAGTAAACCAGCGGTTTTTCACCCATATCCAGGCGCATGGCGGCAGCGCCTGCCGTACCTGTCCACGGACCATGCTCGAAAATAGCGGCATCCATGAATGCCGCTGTATGGTACGAGCCGGTATGATTGCCGGTAACGCCCATTTTCAAGCCTGGCTTCCTGCCCGGCAGTTCGCGGACATACTCCATCAGTTTGCCGTAAGCAACACCCTGGGTTACATAGATTTTACCATCGGAAAATGCTCGCCACGGACAGTTCTGCGCATGCGGTGCAAAATCCATTCTGGACCCTTCGACGTTGTCGAAGGCGAATGCGGAAGGCCGGATTTGTTCTGCTATTTTTTTGAAGTCGCTTAAAATGCGTTCCTGAAAAGAATTGCCCCACGGCAGGATTGCGCCCGCCGGCGCATATTTCAAATGACCTGATTCGGCGGAGAAGTCCATTTCTGCAATTGTCATATTTTTGCTGTCCAGCCATTCCGAGTCAGGATATCTTTCTTTCATGATCTTCCAGTCCAGCACTTGCGGCAGAACATAAAATGCCATTGCCGCCGACTGGTCACCCCATTCATAGGCTTTCCTGACATAATCCAGAAATTCCTCGCGTTTTTTACCCAGCACCGGTTCCTCGATAAAAGTTCCGTATGCATTGTAATCTTCCGGCTCCGGAAAAGCCACTCCTATTTCAGAATTAGCGTGCATAGACCATACCCAGTCGCATTTGAAGCGGCGGCGGTCTTCCAGCAGCAGCTCATGTGCTTCATACTCCAATTTGTAAAAACTGGTTTCGGCGACTCCGAATATCCGTTGATCAATGTTTCTGCGTCTGGTATAGCATTCCGGAAACAGTTCGTAATATTCTGCCACCGCTTCCAGATAACCGTATTTAGCCGCAGTTTTAAACGTGATGAATTCAACGTTTGCTGTTATTCCGGGATCAATCACCAACTTGACTGACGAGTACGGTATCCCATTTTCTATGCCGCCGCTGTAATAGCTGAACAATTGATGCGGATTGATGCCCAGCGCCAGACAGGATGTTTTATTATAGATGCAGTTGATGGGAAAAACATTCAATGTACATGGTCCGGAAAACATGATATTCATTAATACCTGGGTGTTGCCGCCTGCTTCTTCAATCACTTTCTTTTTGAATTCAGGATCTAACGGAAAGAGTTTATCGGGAAGTTGCTGCGGATTGTCCGCCGGATCGGCATTAACTGCCAGCATATCGGAAGAAAAATCCCTCAGTATTCGCCCGTCCCAGTATTTTTCCGGAATCAGCGATCCGTTGGCGTCAGCATAAAATCTCACTTCCAGCCACAATTGCGAGTCAGAAATATTCAGGAAAGACGCCGTGCAGCGCTTTGTTTCTGATTCGTTAATTTCCAGTTTCGCTGAAACCGCGAAGTTTTCGAATTTTGCAGAACTCTCCATCTCTTTCAAATCAATATTTGAAATGGACAGTGTCTTTCCGTTAATTACTTTCAAAGCAAATGTCACATTATTCATAAATTTCACTCGACAGAAATCGATCCTTTATTGTATTTTATTACAGGCAGCGGAAAATCTTCCGCCCTGACTAACGATGATTTATCATTGTAAATATAAATTCCGCCGGTCAGCGCCAGAGTTCCGGAAAAAAGGCGGAGTTGAGCAGCGTTGTTCTTGTCCATGACGCCGGCTTTTATAAATGCGGAATTTACGGTACCGCCGTTGATTTCCAGAATGGATATTCCACCGTTATCGCCTCGCAGGGAAATCCCCTTATCCGCCTGGAGCAACTTTTTCGCGCTGAATACGGACTTCGCTCCGTAGCTGTCCAGAAACAATTCCCCGCTGATTTTAATAGACGGCAGTTCTATGAAGCAGTCTTTTGTCGGGCGCAATGACACATACCCGATATTGACGGTGCTGCTGTCAAAACCTTTGAGTTCGGGCGTATCGTTGTAAAAAGTAATTCCGGTCTTTTCCCCGTTCAGCGTTCCGCCGCCAAGTTCCACGGCGAACGGATAAATACTGGACAGCAAAGTGGTGGTGCGGCCTGCTCCAGCCATCATTATTTTATTGAAAAATATTCCTTTCAGCCTGCCGTTTCCGGTAAGGATGACCGAGGACGAACCGCGTTCAAAGGTCTTCTTTTCCGTAATAAAATCACCGCCGCAAGTCAAAGTGTTTTTTTCGGCAAACCAGGTGCCGTTCAGCAAAATAAAATCACCGGATACCGTAACATCACTTTTTTGTTCGATATGCACGACGCTGGATTCAGCCACCTTGAGCGACTGCACGCTGACCGGTTTTTCAATGAAAACCTTTATTACGCCTTCTCCTTCAAACAGAACCGCATCATTTTTTCCCGGGATCTGCCCGTTCTCCCAGTTGGCGGCGTCATCCCATTTCCCGGTCGGCGCATTCCATTTGCAAACTGCGGCATTCAAGCCGATCCCGCTGATGATAATCAACGCGGTCAG
Source organism: uncultured Lentisphaeria bacterium (assembly GCA_903831825.1). Classification (GTDB taxonomy): domain Bacteria; phylum Verrucomicrobiota; class Lentisphaeria; order Victivallales; family Victivallaceae; genus CAIPAT01. The sequence goes on from CAIKZE010000241.1 coordinate 24,246, forward strand.
GCATCCTGTAATTCTAATCATGCTTCCCTCCTGTGGGTTATTCCGTAAACACGGACGGCAAAACACCCTTTTCAAGTTTGAATCCGTCCACACGGATTTGGCCCTGTCCACGACTGAAGATATCTCCGCCGACATAAACTCCGGCGCCGGACAAACCGCTTTCATGCGGACTCAGACGGGTAATCCAAGCCCGCTGCCATCCGGTGCGCGGAACGATGGTTGCCGTTCTGACATACACCGCATTTTTGTTCTTATCATAAAACGTCAGCCGTACAAACAGGTCTTTCGCGGCTCCGTCATCCGGAAGGTCAACGTATGCGCTGATGGTGTAATAGTAACCTGGCTCGACAGGGTGCAGTTCCGTGCGGATGCCGCTTCCGGAGGTAAGAACAGCGCACTTTTTGCCGACTGGACCGCCGTCGGCAAACTCCACTTTTGAAAAAGTCAGTGCGCCACTTTTGCCGTCGTCTTCAAACGAGCCGCCACGAGCGAGATTGGGACGCGACGGAATCTGCGGAATCATATCGCCGGGCTGAACAGCCTGACGGGGCTGATATTTTCCGCCCAGCTCTTCGGAAATCATTTTAATGTGGGCATCCTGCGGCATGGCCATATTCTCGCCGAAGAAGGCTTCATAAGACCACAGCGCGATACTTTTTGCGCCGCTTTTACCGATAATTCTGATTTCATTGCGGAGCTGGTCCACGCTTTTGCCCCGGGCAAAATCAGCCATCGGCGCGGCTTCGGTATTTTTGTAAAACCGACTTGCGCCCCGCACCAGATTCAATGCCGCGTAATAAGTCTGCTCCGGTGTTTTGAAAGACGGGTCGGACATGACGGCGCAACTGGCGCGTTTAGCGTGAATGTTCAGCGGAAATTTGTTGGCATAACTCGGGTGGGTGTAGGCGTAAATCCCTGACGATTTTCTCACTTCGTCCATTTCCTGTCTTATTTCTTTGACAAGAGAAACGATGCTGTTTTCGCAAAATTCGGAAACGGCCTGAGTTTCAGTCAGGTTAGAATTTTTTGCCGCGTATGCAGCGTGCGCTTCCCGTGAATATGGGCAGAAACAAGCTTTGTCGTCCCGGTAACGGATGTAATCCAGCGATATTCCGGCCATATCCGGATATTTTTCCAACAGCTCTTTAACTGCGGCGACGAGCCGTTTTCTCACTTTGGGATTGTCCGGACACAACGACGTTGTCACCGGCTTCAATCCGGCTTTGTATTCAACTTCAGTTATTTCCAGACAGTCCGGATTGTCTTTCAGGAATTCGGAATGTTTATTTTCATGAAACGGGAATACTGCGGCATAGACAGCGACGTTGTTATTTTTACCTTCCTGACACAGCAGTCCCAGATAATCAATTCCGGTCTCTTTAATAAGCTGATTTACCGGCAGTACACGGCTTTTATAAAATGCCTCGCCGTCCATAATTGCCACCGGCATAATAATATTGATGCCCATGGAGTTCATGTCCTGGAAGAAAACTTTGGATGCCGCAGGCGTCATGATCAGCGACAACTCGCCCGGACCGTATAAAATTTTATGCTTGAACTGGCACGGCTTGATATCTTTCAACGATATTTTTCCGGCATTCAACTCAAAATCACTGATCAGCTTGCGCCGTTCAACCGCATATTTCGCGGTAGTTTCCTCCCGCGCAAAGTTGTTGTCTTTGCCCGCCGCCAGCCACTTGACCGCGCTGAGCAGCAGCGCACCTTCATTGCCGGACGGCTCCGCTTCCTTCTCTCCGCCAATCAGGCCGGGCATCAAACCGGTCATCACGACCCGGCCGCTGTTTTCGCCGAACGGCTCACCGGCCAGCATAACTGGATCGCCATAGCGGTCAACTGCGACAATTGCTCCGAGTTTGCCTGAAACCAATGCTATATGGTCGTCAAACATATGTTCGAATTGTTTCAGTACTCCGCGGGCAATCGGATGGTTTTCCTGCGAATTTGCCGCTACTCCATCTTCCGTGCCCTGTACCAGACGGTCTTCTGTCTGATTCTTGGCAAATCCAATCCATGGGAAAAGCGGTCTGGAGAATGCTCCGCGGAATGCTGCGGCATTATGAGTAAGCATCACTCCGCCGCCGTTGTGAACGTAATTCAGCAACGTAACGGTTGCGGCGGTGTCTTCAGCATTGATAATTGAACCCGTATTATTAAAAATTACTACCTTGTATTTTTTCAATGCATCCGGGGAGATTCTGTCGAATATTCCAGCGTCAAATTCACCGGTGCCGTTTAAAAAGTTTTCAACTGGTTTGATGCCGTTTCCTTGCGTATAAATCCCGACCCTGATTTTGTCAGCCCCGATAACATTTTGATTGAGTGTTAAGCATAAGAAAATCATTAGCGCTAAAGTTCTCAATTCATTTCCCCCTGGATTTTTCCATTTCTACTTGAAGACAGATGTTTTTTGATTAGATGTCAGACCTTCTCCAAACATGATCGTTGCTTGTAAAGACCCCTACAACTGTACTGAATGGCAGGTATTTTACCTGTCCGGCCACAAAGACGAAATTACTTCCGGCATTATGCCGTTTTGATACTCTGTTGTTGCTGTTTGGATCCAACATGATATATGGCGTACTGGCTACAGCCGGATTGTATTCGTTTGCCCCGTTGTCGCCAATCATGAGCATTTTGCTGGGCGATTTTATTTGCGACAGCTTTACTCCCCAGCCATCGGCATCCTGCAAACATTGATTATTGCAATCGTAATTGTACCCGTAAGAATATTTGAAATCCCAATATGGCAGGCTGCTGCAAACTCCTGGGTTCGGATCAGATGGACACTGGAATCCTTTGCCCTTGTAGTATGCCTGTTTCTCAATTGAAGCCGCGCTGCCGGCTAATGACTTGCTACCCCAATATGTGATAATTCCCCCAAAATAACGATTGCTTCCGGTAAGATAATCATTGTTATCGTTGGTATACATCGACATTGCTGTTCCGATTTGTTTAAGATTGCCTGCGCAGTTAATAGCTTTGGCTTTCTCTCTGACTTTGTTCAGAGCCGGCAGCAACATTGATGCGAGGATTGCAATGATGGCGATCACAACCATCAATTCTATAAGTGTAAAACTTTTAACCACTCTCTTCATTTTTGGGGCCTCCTGTTTTAGTTTTTTTATTTTAGCGAATTATTTGACAGCATTTCCGGGTTGCAATATATTTTTCTCATAGTGATTCCTTATATTCTCTGACTGAATTTCTATCAATAATTTCAGGTTTAATGATGGTTCTTTCAGGGATTTTATCGCCGTTGATGAGACGAATAAGGCATCGGGTGGCGGTCTGCCCGATTATCTCGGTTTTTTGATTAACCGCGGTAAAGCGGTCGCCGCCGAAGTCCACCAGCGAGATGTCATCGGGTATTTTTCTGCCAAGCGCGGTTGTTGCTTTCGCCGCGCCTTCGGAAATTGCGGGATTGGCGCTGAAAATGGCCGTGATTTCGGGAAATGCCTTCAAGAGGTTTTCCGTGTTTTGTTGTCCTGATTCGGCAGTGTGGCTTCCATATCTGACGTATTGTTCCTTAAAGGAAATTCCAGCTTCTTTCAATGCTTTCGAATATCCGGAGAGGCGTTCATGGGTACTGACTAATTTGGGTTGACCAAGAACTGCCGCGATGTTCTTATGGCCGTTTTCGAGTAGATATTTTGTCGCGATATAGCCGCCGTCTTCAAAGTCCGTCCCGATAAACGGAGCGTCAATTCCAGGCAAATAATTATCAACGATCACGAAAGGATTCTCGTGAACGTTGAGATTTTTCAGGCTTGAAGAAGTTTCTCCGATACACGGCGGAAAGATTATGAGCCCTTCGATGTAACGGCTTATAAAATCGTCGATTATCGCAGCCTCATTTTCGGCGGAAGCCTCCGTACAGGCGAACACTGCCTGATAGCCATTTTTCTGGGCCTCCCGCGTGACGCTTTTGACAATGTCCACGAAAAACCCGTTTTCCATCTCATGCATCACCACTCCGAGAAGCTTGCTTTTTTTCATTTTCAGCGCTTGAGCGAAGCGGTCAGGGGTGTAATTCAGCTTGCTTGTGAATTTCCTGACTTTTTCCTTGGTCGCCTCGCTGACCCCCGGACGGTCATTCAATGCTTTCGAAACACTCGATTTTGCCATATTGAGTTTCATGGCTATATAATTTATGTCAACTTTTACTTTTGCCGGTCCCATATATAATGCCCCAAAATCTATTTTGCAGAAACGCTTTAAAAATTAATCATATCTATATTATATGAGAACCGGTTTCTTTTGTCAATAGGTAAAGCAATTTTTCTTGAAAAAATCTTTATTTTATGCATAAAATGGTCTTGACACAGAATAATATTCAATGTATAATGGATATACAGGGAAACCGGTTTCTTTGACAATTAAATCATTAAGGACGATTTTTATGGAAAAAGAATTAAGGAGTCGTTCAAAAATAACTGGTACTTTCTACTGGTGTCTCGGGGGCACTTTCGGCTTTGCCGGTTCGTTACAAAGCTACGGCTTTGCTCCTCTCCGGCAACCCCAAAATTTCTCCCCGATACCCTCAGTATAAAAAT
>CAIKZE010000242.1 GCA_903831825.1 uncultured Lentisphaeria bacterium
ATTTTTATACTGAGGGTATCGGGGAGAAATTTTGGGGTTGCCGGAGAGGAGCAAAGCCGTAGCTTTGTAACGAACCGGCAAAGCCGAAAGTGCCACCGAGACACCAGTAGAAAGTACCAGTTATTTTTGAACGACTCCTAATGAGGAAGGAAAGCTATTGTTATATGAACGCGATAAAACTGCTTGAACTTTCGCTGTATTTTCTGGCGTTGTTAAATCCTGCCAGCAAAATACTGTTTCTGGCATCAAAAGAGCCGCCATTCACCAACCGGCAAATCTGGCATATTTCCTACAAGTCGACACTGATTGCGCTGATTATGCTGCTGATCTTTTGCGCCGCTGGTCAATTTCTGCTGGAACACATCTTCCATATCGCCATTTATTCGCTGAAAGTCGCCGGGGGAATAGTTTTATTTATCATCGGGCTCACCGCCATGCGGAAAGGGGTCTTTTACCAGAAAGAAAACGGCGAAGAACACAAAACAGAATCGGAAACAATTGACAACCTCTCAATTGTTCCATTGGCCGCGCCGCTGATTGCCGGACCGGGAACAATCACTGCCGCAATCTCTTTTTCCACAGAATACGGACTGGTGTCAACCGCACTGGCGTTGACGATGGCGGTTTTAGTCAATTTTGTGTTCATGCTGTTTTCACTGGGCATAAACAAAGTTCTGGAATATTTCTGCATCACCGGCCCGTTAATAAGAATTACCGGGTTGATCGTTTCCGCAGTTGCAATCCAGATGATTTTCGACGGTTCCGCCGAATGGTTGAAAATCGTATTGAAGCATACCGCCATATAGTGATTTTTATCCATGCTCAATTCCTTAAGCCGTACTGGCTGAATAAAAAATCAATTTTTCTGCTGATTCGACACAACATTTTTGAAATTTAAGATGTATATTAACCAGATTTGGTAATGGATTTTGATTTGTGAGCAACGGCTTTTGCAATATAATAGAAAATATCTATTAATTATGAACGAGATGCTTATGCCGCCTTATAAAAATTTTATGCTTATAAAGAAGAAAGAAAGGGGAAAAATGATACTGAAATCAACCGAACTGGCCGGAGGAACTCAAAAATGATGTCATGGATTGACTGGACGATTGTCCTGGTTCCTCTTATTGCGATTGCAATTATTGCTTTCAGGACTCAGAAGCATGTAACCAGTGTTTCGGAATTTATGGCCGGCGGCCGGCTTGGCGGCCGTTATCTGGTCTGCAACGCCAGGGGCGAAATGGGGATGGCGGTTATCGGCATGGTTGCAATGTACGAGCTTTTCTATCAAGCAGGCTTTACAATAAGCTGGTGGCAGATGATGACCATCCCGATGGGTTTGTTTATCGCTCTTACCGGCTATGTATATTACCGTTACCGCGAGACCCGCGCGATGACGCTGGCGCAGTTTTTCGAGATCAGATACAGCAAATCATTCCGGCTGTTTGCAGGGAGCCTCGGGTTTCTGTCCGGATTGATAAATTACGGTATTTTCCCGGCGGTAAGCTCACGATTCTTCGTGTATTTCTGCGGACTGCCGCAGGAAGTGCATCTGCTGAACCATGCCGTTCCCACCTTTGCCATCATTATGGTCATCTATCTGACGCTGGCGTTAATCATGACGCTGACCGGCGGCCAGCTTACAGTCATGATCACCGATTGCGTCACAGGCTTGATCTCGCTGGTAATGTTCATTGCCATCATTGTCGCGCTGCTGATCATATTCGACTGGTCGCAAATCCAGGAAGCAATGTCACACGCGCCGGCCGGCAAATCCATGTTAAATCCGTTTGATATCGGGCAAGCCAAGGATTTCAATATCTGGTACGTGCTGATCGGAGTATTGGGAGGCATTTACGGGGTTATGGCCTGGCAGGGCGGACATGCATTCAACTCCTGCGCCAAAAATGCCCATGAGGCCAAGATGGGAGCAATTCTCGGCACCTGGCGCAATACTACGCTAAGCGTGATGGTAACCCTGCTGGCAGTTTGCGCGATAACTTTTTTAAAACATCCGGATTTTGCGGCGGGCGCCTCCCATGTACAGGAAGTGCTGAGCAAAATTGCCGACCCGCAAATACAAAACCAGATGCGCATGCCGGTTGCGATCAATTTCATGCTGCCGATTGCAGTCAAGGGCATGTTGTGTTCAATCATGCTCTTCGGCCTGCTGGCGTGCGACAGTTCTTATTTACATTCCTGGGGCAGTATCTTTATTCAGGATGTCATCATGCCTTTAAGGAAAAAGCCGCTTACTCCGAGGCAGCACATTAATCTGTTGCGCTGGGCAATTATCGGCGTGGCCGTTTTCGGATTCTTTTTCAGTCTGTTGTTCCGTCAAACTGAATATATCCTGATGTTCTTTGCCCTGACCGGGGCTATCTTCCTCGGCGGGGCCGGCTCGGTCATTGCCGGCGGCCTTTACTGGAAAAAAGGCACCACCGCCGGCGCCTGGGCCTCGATGATTTCCGGTTCCGGACTGGCGGTGGGCGGAATTGTTCTACAGCAGTGCTGGAAGACGATCCACCCATGGTTATTGCAGCTTTTTCCGAATACACATATTATCGTGGATAATGCCGCAAAGTTCCCGGTCAATGGACAGGTTATGTATTTCTGTGCAATGGTTACATCGCTTGCGCTATACTTTATTGTCTCGCTGCTCACCTGTAAACAAGATTTCAACATGGAAAGGATGCTTCACCGCGGAAAATACGCGATTGCCGACGACAAAGTAAAAGTCGAATTTGAAAAGAGGTGGTCATGGAGCTCGATAATCGGCATTGACGAACATTTCACCAAAAGTGATAAATTGATTTCATCCAGTGTTTTCAGTTGGACCATGTTCTGGTGGATTGTGTTCATTGTCGTCACCCTGTGGAATCTGCTCAGCCCATGGACGATAGGCTGGTGGGCTACCTATTGGCATTATTATGCCATCATCATCCCGTTGTCCATCGGGGTTGTAACAACCGTCTGGTTTCTGTGGGGAGGCATTACCGATCTGCATGAACTGTATATAGACCTGAAAACTTATAAATCAGACGCCGCGGACGACGGCACAGTTAAACTGGCCGAAGAACAGGTAATGCCGGATAATTACGTTGATTCCGTGGAATCTGAGAGCGACATCAGAGCTAACCCAAGCCATGCAAACATTCAAGAATGAATTAATGCTTGGGAGCAAAAATAAATCTGATCGTTTCCGCAGTTGCAATCCGGATGATTTTCGACGGTTCCGCCGAATGGTTGAAAATCATATTAATACCGAATCGCAATCTTAAAGCAAGTAAAGATTGCGAATCGGTATAAAGCATACCGCCATATAGTGATTTTTATCCATGCTCAATTTCTGTATAAGCCACGCATAAATACGCTAATTTATGCAAAAATCAGTTTTCCTGCTGATTCAGCACAACATTTTTAAAGTTTAAGCTGTATATTAATCAGATTTGGTAATGGATTTTGATTTGTGAGCTGCTGCTTTTGCAATATATAGAAAATATCCATTAATTTTATGCGTTTTAGCGTTGTCTTTTAAGAAAAAAAGCAATATTTATAATAAATGTACTACGCAGGAAAAGGGGAGAAATGATACTGGAATCAACCGGAGTGGACGGAGGAACTGAAAAATGATGTCATGGATTGACTGGACGATTGTGGCGGTTCCTCTGATTGTGATTGCGATTGTGGCTTTCAGGACTCAGAAACATGTAACCAGTGTTGCGGAATTTATGGCCGGCGGACGGCTTGGCGGCCGTTACCTGGTCTGCAACGCCAGGGGCGAAATGGGCATGGCGATTATCGGCATAGTTGCCGCGTATGAGCTTTTCTATCAAGCAGGCTTTACCATCGGCTGGTGGCAGATGATGACCATTCCGATGGGGTTGTTCATCGCTCTTACCGGATATGTATATTATCGTTACCGTGAGACTCGCGCGATGACGCTTGCCCAGTTTTTCGAGATCAGATACAGCAAATCATTCCGGTTGTTTGCGGGCTTCCTCGGTTTCCTGTCCGGATTGATAAATTACGGTATTTTTCCGGCGGTAAGCGCGCGGTTTTTCGTATATTTCTGCGGACTGCCGCAGGAAGTGCATCTTTTCAGCTTAGCCGTTCCCACCTTTGCCGTCATTATGGTCATCTATCTGACGCTGGCGTTATTCATGACACTGAGCGGCGGCCAACTGACAGTCATGATTACCGACTGCATTGAAGGCCTGCTTGGATTGATAATGTTCATTGTTATCATTGTCACGCTGTTGATGATATTCGACTGGTCGCAAATCCAGGAAGCGATGTCTCATGCGCCTGCCGGCAAATCAATGCTGAACCCGTTCGATATCGCCAAAGCCAAGGATTTTAATATCTGGTACGTGCTGATCGGGGTATTTGCAAATGTTTACGGGGTTATGGCCTGGCAGGGCGGACATGCGTTCAATTCCTGCGCCAAGAATGCCCATGAGGCCAAAATGGGCGCAATCCTCGGCACCTGGCGCAATCTTGCCAAAGGCGTGATGGTAACCCTGCTGGCAGTTTGCGCGATAACTTTTTTAAAGCATCCGGATTTTGCGGCGGGCGCCTCTCAGGTCCAGGAAGTGCTGAGCAAAATTACCGATCCGCAAATACAAAATCAAATGCGCATGCCGATTGCGATCAATTTCATGCTGCCGATTGCAGTCAAAGGGATGTTGTGCTCAATCATGCTCTTCGGCCTGCTGGCGTGCGACAGTTCTTATTTACATTCCTGGGGCAGTATCTTTATTCAGGATATCGTCATGCCTTTAAGGAAAAAACCGCTTACCCCGAAACAGCACATTAATCTGTTGCGCTGGGCAATTATCGGCGTGGCTGTTTTCGGATTCTTTTTCAGTCTGTTATTCCGTCAAACTGAATATATCCTGATGTTCTTTGCCCTGACCGGCGCTATCTTCCTCGGCGGGGCCGGCTCGGTCATTGCCGGCGGCCTTTACTGGAAAAAAGGCACTACTGCCGGGGCCTGGGCCGCGATGATTTCCGGCTCCGGGCTGGCAGTGGGAGGAATCATTCTTCAGCAGTGCTGGAAGACAATTCATCCGTGGCTGCTGCAACTCTTTCCGAATACTCAGTTCATCATAAATAATGCTGCAAAGTTCCCGGTAAACGGACAGGTTATGTACTTCTGTGCAATGATTACCGCGCTGGCGTTATACTTTATTGTCTCGCTGCTCACTTGCAAGCAGGATTTCAATATGGAAAGAATGCTTCACCGCGGTAAATACGCGGTTGCCGATGACAAAGTAAAAATTGAATTTGAAAAGAGATGGTCGTGGAGTTCTATAATCGGGATAGATGAACATTTCACTAAGACTGATAAAGCTATTTCAACCAGTATTTTCAGTTGGACGATGTTCTGGTGGGTTGTGTTCATTGTTGTCACCTTGTGGAATCTGCTCAGTCCATGGCCGGTAAGCTGGTGGGCTACCTATTGGCATTATTATGCCATCATCATTCCGCTGGCCATCGGGGTTGTAACAACTGTCTGGTTTCTGTGGGGAGGCATTACCGATCTGCATGAACTGTATATAGACTTGAAGACTTATAAATCAGATGCCACAGACGATGGTACTGTTAAACTTGCCGAAGAACAGGTACTGCCGGATAATTACATTAATTTCGTGGACTCGGAAGAGAAAAACATCGATGAACCCAAGCCGTACCCCGTAAAGTCTTCAAAAATGAATTTAAACTAATGATTTAATAAAGTATATTGAGCTCACTCTGAAGCTTTATTTGCGGCATGATCCCGGCAAAGCCGCAATGCGGATTTTCTTACCAGTGAAAAATCCAGCGGCTTGGTGAAACAACGGTCAACCCCGGAAAGCATCAGGCGCTGCCGGTCTTTATCCGACATATATCCGGCGATCAGGATTACCGGCAATTTCCGCAACTTCCTATCGGTACGAATACTGCATATTAAATCAAAAGTATTGACCTGGGTCAGCGCATTGGACAATATCAGCAGATTGAAGTTTCCAGTGAGCAAAACATCCATAGGGTTAATTCCGTCTTTCATGCAGATTGCTTCGTATCCGTCATTTTTCAGAATGGACTCCAGGATAGTGGCATTGTCATGGTCATTGTCGGCAATCAGCACGCGATATATTTCCGGTTCTTTTGCCAGGTCAATAAAGAAGTCGTCCTCAAGCATGACATTCGGAGTAGTCCGGATCAAATCGTCAATGCTCGGCTCCGCCTCTTCCGAATTGTCAAAAGCGGCACTTGAAGAGGAATCCGGCGTGATATCCCATTTTCTAAATTCAACACGAAACTCAGAAACCGCTTTGCTGTTGGATTCCGCGACAAAAACCGCGCCGAGTTCAAGCGCCTTCCTTTCCGCGAAGATAAGATTGAGCAGGGTGCTGTCAGTCAATTCCAGACGTTTTTTTGAATCTTCATTATGATACCGGTTGAACAGGTCAGCCAGCCGGTCTCCCGGAGCAGATTTTTTGCTGTCCCTGACCCAGAATATTATTTTATTTGACGAACGCGCGCAACCGCATGAAATTACTTCCCCGTCGCCGGAAACTTTCGAGATGGCATTAATCAGGATGCTTAAAATTCCGGAAAGGATATCCTTATCCGTTTTGAGGTATTCCGGCACATCCTGGGAGCAATTATTTTGGATTGCAATATTTTCCTGGTGCTGCAGAAATGAATTATGCACGACCAGTTCACGCATAAAATCGGCAGTATTAAACTCTCCGGAGTTTACTGAATCTTTCCGGGAGTCTATTTCGGAGATCTTAAGCAGGTCGGTAACCTGGAGATTCAAAGAAAGGGCATTGCGCATGATCCCGTTAATCTTTCGGTCCAGAGACTTGTCGTATAATCCTTTTTTAATGTCATTCTGAATTATTTCCGCATAACCGATAATCGAATTTAACGGAGTTCGAAGTTCCGGCGAAAGCCGGACCAGAAATTGCGACTTCATGTTGTTTACCGTTTCAGCGTTTTCTCTGGCTTTCATTTCGCGTTCCTGGCTCTTCTTTAATTTATGCGTATACCGGTAAAGACGGTCCCGGAGATAGTTGAGCGCTTTAATCAGTTGGTCTATCTCGAAATCCCGCCGCGACGGAACAGGAAGCGGCGGCGGGAACTGACCGCCGGCCAGAGTATTGGAAAAATGAACCGCGGAAGAAAGCGGTTTTGCCAGATTGCGGGAAAAGTGCAGCATCAAGTATATCATATAAAGGAAGCCGGCAACGGTAATACTGAAAAATACAATCACCACGACCATTTTTTCCCGATAGTATAATTCTTCCACTTTTTTCTGATAAATGGCAGGAAGGTTTTTTCTGGTCCTTTCCTTTTGCATCTGTACACCCATCATATCTTCGCCATAAATAAAAAGCAGAGAAATCAGCAACAGCAGAAATGCAAAAAGTCCTGTAAGATATAAAACATACTTTTTAGCGATTTTCATATCAACCCCACCTTTGCTTGCTTATTCATCGGGAAAAAACCGGCTCAAGGCTTTCCGCCGGGATTTTTCCATTTATAATACATTGCTGGTAAACCGGGATGCGCTCCGCCCACGCTTTGTACGGCCAGGAGTCGCGAGGGGCGGTTGACATATTGTTCTGCAAGTCAGTCAAATTTTTGGTCAATTCCTGTTTTGCCGCATGGGAATACAGATTTTTAATGAACAATGCAAAGCAAGCCACATTCCATGCCTCCGCCTCTGAAACCGGGATGTTATCGGTGAGATATTTTCCGGAAAGAGCCGGATTGGCCAAAAAATCAATAATGACTTTGAACTTATCCGCCGTAGGAACTCCGGCCGCCGCCAGACGCTGCGATACGGCCGCGCATTTATCCGCCGCCAGGTCGTCGTTATTAAGATAAGCACATAAAGCGGTTACCATTGCCGCCTGTCTTCTGACTTTAGCGGCAGATTTGACATTTTCGAATTCAAACGCGGCAATTGACGCGGCGTGCGCTGAATCTCCCGCCGCGAGAGCAGCGGAAACGGAAGGAAGCACATCCGCGTTACTGGTTTTTTCCGGAATTGCTTTTAACGCCCTTTTATTCGAAGCGTTATAAATAATCAAGCCGCCGGTAATAATTGCAATCAGGCATAACACCGCAATCAACTGATATTTTATCTGCAAATAAAACGGGACATCGACGCTGGCAATTTTCCGTTTATAACCATCATTATGGGGCGAGATTATCTTCAAAACGCCGTTCAGTTCACGTATAATTTCACGGTACCCCGGACGCTCCAGCGGTTCATACGCCAGCATCCGCCTGATAAGCGAAGCCAGCGCCGGCGTCACATCGCCTCTCAATTCCGCCACCGGGACAAACGCATTTTCCCGCCGCATTTTCAGCATTTCCTCATGCTCTAAAGAATTAAACGGCGCGTTTCCGGTCAGCAATTCATAGAAAGTGGCCCCAAGACTGAAAATATCTCCCTGGAAATCTTCTTTGCCCTGTTCGAGTTTTTCCGGGCTGACATAATGCGGGCTGCCCCAACTGCCGGTAACTTCCATCAGTTGATTGGACCGGTTATCAAAAATCGCATGGGCAATGCCCAGGTCGCCGATTTTAACATTGCCGTCTGAATCCAACAGGATATTGCCGGGTTTAACATCATGATGAATGATGCCGTGCCGTCTGGCATTATCAAGCCCTTCGGCAATGTCAATCATCCAGCGCACTATCTTATCCACCGGAATTTGCTGCCGCATGTTTATCTGCTGTTCCAGAGAGCCGTTTCCCATATATTGCATTACAAAAAACGAATGGTTTTCAAATTCTCCGCAGGAATAAATCGGAATAATCCCATAATGATTGAGCGCCGCCGCAATCCTGGCTTCATGCAGGAAAAGGGTGGCCGAATGTTCCATTTGGGATATTTCATCTTTCAGCACTTTGATGGCGACTTCGCGGTCAAGGGTCAAATCAAGCGCGCGATAAACATTTGCCATCCCCCCCTGCCCGCATTGTTCCTCCAGCAGATAATTGCCGAACCATTTCGGCGCAATCATATCCGCGCCGCAGGAGGGACATGAGAAATGCGAGAACGGTTCAAGATCGGAAACATCAAGCTTTTGAAGACAGGAATGGCATGACACTTTCAGTGCGCCGTCCGGCGAGTTGTCATGCGCCGCCGGTTTAGCCGCGGCGGGAGCATTATCGAATATAACAGTATTTTTATTATCAGCGTCTTCAGCCATCTTTCCCCAATCCTGCTGTTATTGTTTATATTTCAAGGCTGCCGGCCGTTTCCAGCCAGTAGGTCGGAACCGGAGCGGACTGCTCAACAACCTGCAGAAATATATCCTGCCGGCGCATTTCATGCAATTTCTGCCGCGCAAGCTCCCTAACCAGTTCATACGTGTTGCATTCGGAACTGACATGCACCAGGAAAAGAGCGGAAGTCCGCTCGGAAAGCAGTTCCGGCAGCGAATTTATCGTATCCAAATTATTTAAATGCCCGTTGCGCCCCATAATCCGCCTCTTCAAATGAAGCTGCCGTTGAGAATTTCTAAGCATTTCCTGATCGTAATTGCTTTCAAGCACCAGAATATCGCAGTCATAAAGTCTCTGCCGGGTAAGACCGTTGACCACTCCCAGGTCGGTTGCCAGCGCAATCGAACGTCCGTTTTTGGAAACCACAAACCCGACCGGATCGATCGCGTCATGCTGGACGGCGAAAGGCAATATCCGGAATCCGGCAACTTCGAAAAATTCACCCGGTTCAAATACCAGCACCCGGTTTGAAAGCATCTCTTTCTTTTCCAGATAGCTCATGGTGCGGGACGTCACGTATGCCGGAACATCAAATTGATTGCAGAACAATCTGCAACCTCTGACATGATCTTCATGTTCGTGAGTCAGCAGCAGCGCTTTAATCTGTTCCGGAACAACTCCGACAGTCGCCATGCGGGCCAACAGGTCCTTGCGCGAAAAACCGGCGTCAATCAAAATGGAGGCATCAGGCGAATGAATCACGAAAGCATTGCCTCTGCTGCCGCTTCCGAGCGCAGTTATACCGATTGTCATTTATCTTGTCACTCTTTCTCTAAGTTATTTGATGCTTGTCTAATCCATTTTTATGCTTTTAAGGCGGTTCATTGTTGGATTTTTACAGTTTAGTGCATAATATTACTATATAATTTACAGTGAACAATATCAATTCACGGTTTGGTGATAAACAGCAGAAAAATGTGACGGATGCGATGGCAGATCAATATTTAAATCAAAATCAGGAACTTAGACAGGAACAGATACTGGCTCCGCAGCAGATTCAATCGCTTGAAGTGCTGCTGACGCCGCTGCTGGAACTGCAGGACAAACTCAATCATGAGCTTGACCGCAATCCAGTTATCGAACAGGTGAAAACCAGCAAGGAACCGCTGCCGGAAGATGCAAACTTCCAGCCGGAAAACACCGACGGGCAAATGGCGCCGGAAGGCGACGATGACAGGGATATTTCCGACATCATGCAACTGGCCGATTCCTGGCATGACTACCTTCCCCCGGCACACAGCGCGGCAGACTATTCTGAAGAAAATGAAGAAAAACGGGACTTTATGTTCAACTCCCTGATTAAACAGCCTTCGCTTCAGGAACAGATGCTGGAACAATTGAGACTGTCGGACGCCGATCCGCAAACCGCGGACATTGCCGAAACAATCATCGGCAGTATTGACGAGAGCGGCTACCTCCGCACGCAACTCTCCGATATTGCTTCAGCCGCCAATACGGATGCCGAACAAGTCAATAAAGCGCTGAAACTGGTTCAGTCGTTCGAACCGCCGGGCATCGGGGCGAGAGACCTGAAAGAATGCCTGCTGCTTCAGTTGGAGCGGCAGAAAAATCAGGACAAGCGGCTCCTGAAAATCATCCGGTGCCACCTTGAGGACATCGGGAAAAACCACCTGCCGCAAATCGCCAGAATGATGCATATTTCCGTCGAGGAACTGACCGGGCTGATCGAAAAGATCAAATGCCTGAATCCATATCCGGGATCGGCGGTTTCCCCTGACAATACAGTATTTGTCATCCCGGAGCTCTCTGTTGAAAAAGTCAACGGAGAATTTCAGATTACCCTGAACGACGAGCAGATACCGCACCTCCGCATCTCCAGAATGTATATGAATTTGCTGGAAGACCCCAATACGCCCAAAGAAACCAGAGATTATATCCGCGAGAAAATAATCAGCGGCAAAATGCTGATAAGAAGCCTGGAACAGCGGCAGAGCACAATCCAGCGGATCGCCCAGGTAATTGTTGATTCACAGCATGATTTTCTGGAAAAAGGCATTGAATATATGCGCCCGCTGACCATGCAGCAGGTGGCCGATAAACTGGGGCTCCACGAAACCACCATCAGCCGCGCCATCGCCAACAAATATATCCAGACGCCCGCCGGATTGTTCGAATTCAAATTCTTCTTCAGCGGAGGATATCAAACTGACGAAGGCGAAGTGCTGTCATCGAAAAGCATCAAAGAAAAAATCCGCGATCTGATCTTTAAAGAAGACCGGGAAAAGCCTCTTTCCGACAGTAAACTTTCCACCATGCTCAAAGCTGCCGGGCTCTCCGTCGCCAGACGCACCGTGGCCAAATACCGTGAAGAAATGGATATTCCGCCATCCAATCTCAGGAAAGAGTATAAATGAGCGATTATTCCGTTTCAATGCGCAAATTAAGAATCTTTTTATCCCAAACCCGGGTGCTTTTCATTCTGGCAGTGCTGCTGGCGTTTGCGGTGCGGACTTATGTCTGCAACCGGGAACTGGCTTCCATAAAAAGCCAGACCGGAGCGGATTTCTATCCATTTTTCGTTGAAAGCTCCATTATGTACGGATTTGCGAAAGATGTCGGCAGCGGCAAGGGCATTCCGGCCTATGACCGCAGCCTGGCGGGGATGGACAAAGTAAAAGTCAGTGAACAGATGCCGCTGGGAATTGAATACTTTCTCGGCTATTCCTGGCGCATCGCAAAATTCCTTTTCGGCGAACCGGCAATATCGCCGGCGGACAAAGTATATGAAGATGACCCGGCGGGAGCGGCTTTCATGCGCAATACCATCCGGTTATGGGCGTCGCTGACCGCCGGCTTTATTTTTCTGTGGCTTTATTTTCTGCGCTGTCCGCTGCCGTGGGCGGCAGCCGGAACGCTGATTTACGCTTTTGCCCCGGCCGCCATCGCCCGTTATACCGGACAGGATATTCTGTGCGAAGATTTCGCAATGCCGTTCCTGGTTGCCGCGTTTGCATCCGGCGCATTCGCCCTGAGAAAACGTTCGGTGCGGGCGCTGCTGCTGACCGGGTTCTGCACTTTTTGCGCGACCGCCTTCTGGGACATGAGCCAGTTATGTTTCCTGCTGTGGGGCGTTTATGAAATCATCAGGGTCATGTCCGGCGGCAATACGTCCCCCAAAAGACTGCAATTCTACCTGTTCATGTATGCGTCGCTGCTGCTTTCCGCCGTGCTGGTGCCGTACAACCGGGCTCACCAGTTGCTATGCTCGCCGCTGATTATGTTTATCTTCCCCGTGCTTTTTTCCCTGTATTTCATGCCTTCCGTTAAATTTTCGCGCAAGCTGGCCGTACTGGTGGTATCCGGCCTTGTTTTTTTCGGAATCTGGAAGCTGGCAAGTTCCGGCTATGCCGAAAACTACAGCCACTTTAACGAACTCATCAAGGCGAAAATAGCGTTCTGCAACGTCAAACCGGCCGATCCGGACAAGTTAAATTTTGCGGCCAGATTTCTCTGGACGCCGTCGCTGCATTCAGCCTCAATGGCTCAAACCAAACTATTGTTTCCCGCCGCGTTGTGGATCATGGGCATCGCGTTTATCGCCGGACTGTGCTTTAAAAATACCAGAAGATGCCTGAAAACCGGTTTCAGCCGGTCACTGCTGCCGCTGTGGATGACCGCAATTTATTTTCTGATTTACATTTTCATGGTGCGTTTCAGCGTCTTCTGCGGGGTTTTCTCCGCAGTGGCCCTGCCGCTGATTTTCCACGATCTGTACCGGAGCAATACCCGGTTCAAGCTGCGGATAATATTAATCATTATCGCGCTGCTGGCAATTTACCTGGAAGCGGAAGCCACCATGGGCCAGCGCAGAAACTACACGAGTATCTATCTGCGGGAAACGTCCGATCTCGTAAAATGGTTCAGACGTGCCCATATTCAAGGGCATACCGTCCTGTCGGAAATGACGCTGGCGCCGGTGCTGAAAGCTTACTGCGGGGCTAATATCGTGGTTCAGCCCAAATTCGAACTTCCGGCAAGCAGGAAAATCGCCGAAGCCTATATCACCCTGCTGTACAACGGCAACGAAAGCCAATTTGCCGGATTCTGTGAAAACTACGGCGTTGAATATGTGGTTTTCAACCGTAATTCCTGTTTCGAGCCGCTGCATCCTTATTCGTACCGGTACATTGCCGCCGCCAAACAAATTAATGCTAAATCAGCGGTCTTTTTGATGGATATGCACCCCAGGGAAATGCAATATTTTTATGAAATAATTCCCCCCGGCGAGGTGAATTCTCTTTCAGCTAAATATCGCATATTCAAATTTATTCCGCCCGGCAATAAAATCAAAGCGCTGGAGACCGCGCAACTGGCATGGCAGTGTTACAAGGAACGCAATATGCCGCTGGCGGAGAAACTCGCCGAAGCCGCGTTCCTGACAGACCCGCAGTCTCAAAACATCTATCTGCTCTATTACAAGGTTTTCAAAAAACTTCCGCAGTTCAAGCTGGAAGACTTCACCGCCGTAAAGAAATAACAATGCTTTGTTTTTCACGAATGCGGGATGGTTTTTTCTCTCGTGTTTGCTTGAATTTTTGTTGAAAAAAATGACTTTGAATGCTATTTTTTTCATCATTTTTGATTAAAAAAAAGGAGGAAAAAATTGAAAAAAGGGGAAAATTACAGAGCGGCCAGTTGGTGGATTACATGGGAAGACATAAGCTGGCCTAATGAAGACATTGCGGATAAATTCAGATATCGCGCCGATAAAGCCCTTAAGTCAGGGGTCAACATGGCAGTCATCTATGGCGCTCACTTCCGCTGGGATTTCATGCCGCTGTGGATGAATCTGCATAATATGATAAAGTTCGTGGCGGATGAACTTCACCAGCGCGATATTTTACTTTTTGATCATCATTCCTCTGTCCTGACGCACCGTTATTCCAATCAAGCCGAAGCAGAGACCATGCGGCGGCGCAACCGCCATCATCTGCCGTTCGCCCCAAGCCGCGACA
This sequence comes from uncultured Lentisphaeria bacterium, assembly GCA_903831825.1. Taxonomy (GTDB): domain Bacteria; phylum Verrucomicrobiota; class Lentisphaeria; order Victivallales; family Victivallaceae; genus CAIPAT01. Next base: position 14,277 of record CAIKZE010000242.1, read on the forward strand.
TTGCCGGCGAGTGGACATATAAAGGCATGAAACTTAACGACTGGCGCATGATTGACCTGGTTTCCGGCAAGCCGGTTTTCCTGGAGCGCTATACCGCCGAACAATTCTGCATGAATAATCCGGATTTCCAGAAGGCTTATCAGGAATACGTGCGGCGGCTGCTGGCGGAAACCGGCATTGACGGACTGATGAGCGACGACGGCATTTTTTATTCGGGATGGACCAGTTGCGGCTGCGGGCATTGCAGGAAAAAATTTATGGAAAATTACGGGCATGAGGTTCCGCCTGTAAGCGATACCGGCTTCTGGGGCAATTATCAGAATGAAGCCTTTAAGGACTGGATAGAAATGCGCTTCAGCACCACACGCGAATTTCTTGAAGGCGTAAAGTCGGTTACCGGTAAAGATTTTCCATTAATGAGCTGCTGCTCAGACAGCGTCGGCTTCTATCTGCCCGGTTACGGCATGACCTATCAGGAATTTATCAAACCGTGCAATCACATTATGCTGGAGATGTGCGGCAATACCCCCACGCTGGAGGGCAATTGGCAGGGCAATTTCCCGGTGCAGATGCTGCATGTCGGCATCGGGCGTGAAAACAGCGCGCCGTGTCTGGGCCTGGGCTATGGTTTCAGTGAAGTTGCCGCCGATTTTATCTGGGCATTCAACAAATTTCTCGGCTCCGGCACGTGGATCAGTTCCATAAAAGGACGGTTGGGCCTGCGCGATTCTGAAATGCTTTCCCTGAAAGATGACGCCGAACTTTCCGGCAACGGTTTTAACTGGGAGAAAAATAATCCCGGACTGTTTGACGCTGATGCGGATTCCGGCGTCGCGGTCTTTTTCTCCAGATGGTCGCGGGATTTTTACGGCATGACGGAACAGGATTACCAGGCGGATTACTGCAAAACATGTTTTGAACTGCTGAATAACAATCTCACGTTTGATGTGGTGACAACGATCCCGCTCCAGCCTGCCGAATATAAAGTCCTCATTGTCAGCAGCGCCATTTGTTTAGCCGCGGAAGAGTATGCCGCGCTGAATAATTATCTCAATAACGGCGGCACGGTTATTGCAAGCGGCCCTGTCGGATATTATGACCAGCGGGCAAATAAAGTTCTTGAACCGTGGCTGGAACAATTTGAAATTATCAGCAAGACCGCGGAACCGGAGCGAATCGCGGCATTTCCGCCCTGGAGTAAGCAGGAGAAGATTATTCCGGTCTGTTCCGGAACTTATCAGGGACGCAATCTGGCATCGACGGAATGGATCGAGCTGAACAGCGGCAAAGGCAAACTGTTATGGACTCCCGGACGCATGCAGTCGGATTTTAAAGAATTGGCCATCGCCGGACATGTCCGGAACTTCATCTCTGAAGATTTCGTATTTCCGCCTCTGGATTGCGGCTGGCAATTCCGGGTCTTTAAAAAAGATAATAAATCATTTGTTCATGTGCTTGCCGGTAAGTTTGATGTGGGCTGCATGGATGAATTGGAGAAAAAGCGCAGAGAACATGCGGGAAATAATTTAATAAATTCCATCACCAGGAATGAAAATTCTTCATCCCGGATTTCATTGGAACTTAACAAGGATTTCAAGCAGGCAAAATACCATGCTCCGTTGAACGGAATTCAAAAAGCGCTTACGATCAGTAATAGAAAAATAGAAATTGATATTGATAAAGACGCTTACTATTTACTGCTGGAGCTTGAATAGCGAAGCATTGCCCACACAATCCAAGGGGTTTTCTGGCATGTTTCAAAAGGTAGTTGACGCTTTTATATCATAACGCTCCGATAAAATAGTCAAAACAAGCTCCGGCGGAGCGATACATATTGTAGCGCCGGACTTTAGTCCGGTGAATGATGACAATTAAAATTTGGAGTTCCGCAGGAACGAAACATATAAGGATTGATATGATTCGAGCCTACGGCTCTCAAATTGTGCGGGGGGATGGCGGACGGATTAAAATCCGTCCCTACAACATGGTTCGAGCCTACGGCTCTCAATGGCGGCATCTCAAAAACCAAACCTTTTGAAACATGCCTTATTCTACCGTTAGGTCCCTTATCTTCCGGCAGAATTCAATGGCTTTCAATGAATCTTCCGGCAGGCAGCGTTCGGGTTTCTTCCGGGATTCGATACAGTCCGCAAAATATTCCATTTCATTATAATACAGATCACCGTCAACGCTTACGGACTCAAGGCCATTGGCGGTTCCGATATTTATCGTTTTGGGATTCAACGAACTGAAACGGATGCTGGCATTGTCAAATGTCGCAAGATATTCCGAGGTGAAAGGCGTGAATTTATAAAGGAATCCGCCTTTGATGCTGATTTTTTTCTGATTCTGGTCATAATTGAAACCGAGTTCCCAGTATTCGTCACATTTGAGATTGATCTTCATCTCAGATGGGGTTCCCAGACAGGAATAAACAAAGTCGATGTCGTGTATCAGCATATCCAACAGCGAGCCGCCGCATGTTTTTTTGATTTCCGGGTCCTGCCAGACGCCCCAGGTGGGTTCGCCGCCCATCCGGGCAGTGGCAAGCAGCTTCAACTCGCCGTAGCGTTTGTCCTTGATGCAGTCAGCGAGGAATTCCCATTCCGGAGCAAACCGCACGCAGTGCGCAATCATCAGGATGCGTTGTTTCTCTTCCGCTAATTTCATGAGTTCCCGGCCTTGTTCCAGTTCGATGCAAAACGGTTTCTCCAGCAGGATGTCAAGCCCGAAATTCGGCATGTTTCAAAAGCCCAGTTGACATATTTCATGTCACTGGGCCTGAAATGACATCTATTTCTTCTCTGTTTTCTTCCTGAATGAACCTGACACTTTCACGCGCTTGAGGACGAAGCAATTCCTGTCCTCGATGAAC
>CAIKZE010000243.1 GCA_903831825.1 uncultured Lentisphaeria bacterium
GCAGCTCAGCAGAGCGGTCAAGGCCACTCTCGGACCCAAGGGCCGCAATGTCGTTATCGATAAAAAATTCGGTTCCCCGACCGTAACCAAGGACGGCGTCACCGTCGCCAAGGAAATCGAACTGGAATGCCCCTATGCCAATATGGGCGCCCAGATGGTCAAGGAAGTTGCCAGCAAGACCTCCGACATCGCCGGTGACGGTACCACTACCGCAACCGTGCTTGCCGAAGCTATCTACCGCGAAGGACTGAAAAACGTCACCGCCGGCGCAAACCCGATGGAACTGAAACGCGGTATCGACAAGGCTGTTGAAGTCATCGTCGAAAGACTCACCAAGCTGACCAAATCAGTCGGCGACCGCGAACAGGTTGCCCAGGTTGCCACCATCTCCGCCAACGGCGACACCACGATCGGCGAAATCATCGCCGAAGCGATGGACAAAGTCGGCAAAGACGGCACCATCACGGTTGAAGAAGCCAAAACCATCGAAACTACCCTCGACGTTGTCGAAGGCATGCAGTTCGACAAAGGCTATCTGTCTCCCTACTTCGTGACCAACACCGAAGATATGGAAGCCCTGCTCGAAGATTGCTATCTGCTCATTTATGAAAAGAAAATCAGCAATCTCAACGATATGCTTCCGCTGCTCCAGATGGTTGCCAAAGAAAGCAAACCGCTGCTCATCATCGCTGAAGATGTTGAAGGCGAAGCCCTCGCAACTCTGGTCATCAACAAGATGCGCGGCACTCTGAACGTCTGTGCTGTCAAGGCCCCCGGATTCGGCGACCGCCGCAAAGCCATGCTGCAGGATATCGCTATCCTGACCGGCGGTACCTGCATCACTGAAGATCTCGGCATCAAGCTGGAAAGCGTCACCACTGCTCAGCTCGGTAAAGCCAAACGCGTCACCATCGACAAGGAAAACACCACCATTGTCGAAGGCGGCGGCACCCAGAGCGCGATCATCGGCCGTGTCAATCAGATCCGCAAGGAAATTGAAGAAACCACTTCCGATTACGACCGCGAAAAACTCCAGGAACGTCTGGCCAAACTCGCAGGCGGCGTAGCCGTCATCAATGTCGGCGCAGCGACCGAAACTGAAATGAAAGAAAAGAAAGCCCGCGTCGAAGATGCTCTGCATGCTACCCGCGCGGCTGTCGAAGAAGGTATTGTCCCCGGAGGCGGCGTCGCGCTCATCCGTGCAGGCAAAGCCCTCAAAGAAATGAAGCTCACCGGCGATGAAGCCATCGGCAAGAATATCGTCGAACGCGCTATCGAAGAACCCCTCCGTCAGCTCGCTTCCAACGGCGGCTACGAAGGCAGCATCGTCGTCAAGACGGTCGGCGAAATGAAGAATAACGAAGGTTTCGTCGTTGCCACCGGACAGTATGTTGACATGCTGAAATGCGGCATCATCGATCCGACCAAGGTCACTCGTTCTGCTCTCCAGAACGCAGCTTCCATCTCCGGACTCCTCCTGACCACTGAATGTCTGATCACAGACATCAAGGAAAAGGATGCAGCTCCCGCAGGCGGAATGGGCGGCGGAATGGGCGGCATGGGTGGAATGGGCGGCATGGGCGGTATGGGCGGCATGATGTAATTCATCCCCTGATACCCAAGTGTTGCGCGGCAGGGTTAATCCCCTGCCCCACCTCGCAAAACACTAACAGCGCCGGGAATTAACCCGGCGCTGTTTTTTTTGAGCAGTAAATATACGATTTACAGTAGCAATGAGATTAACTGATTTTCAACCAGTTTTTGATGAAGCGCATGTATTCCATATCGCGTTTGGCGGCAATGATGCCATCGCCCGGACATGGGTATTCAATTGCCAGCATACCTGATTTCAGATTGCTTTTCAGCGCATTGACAACTTCCATAGTATCAATATAGCCGGCTTCCAGATGAGTAATCATAAAGCTATTTTTAAACTTCAGCAGATTTTTCAAATGGGCATAATAGATTTTTCCTTCAAGCAGAGAGAAAACATCCTCGATTGATTCGCCGTTTTTGTTAAGCACAATATTACCATGATCGTAATTGATGCCAATATTCTTATGCGCGGTCATATCCATCAGCTTTTTGCATGGCTTGGCCAGGTCATGAAGATAACAGTTATGCGTTTCCAACGCCATCAGCACATTGAGCGATGCAGCTTTGTCGCCGACAATTTGCAGTCCTTTTGCGGCCTTTTGATAATGTTCCTCAGTCGCCATGCCGCTACCGTTAAGATCAAAATCGGTATACTCAACATCTTTGCGCTGCATACCTCCGGTGAAGAAATTCATAGTTGAAGTTCCGCACTTGCGCGAAGCCCAATCCATGAAATCAAACAGCACAGCCGTCTCCTGTTTAACTTCATCTTCAGTTCCGCCGGTAAAATTAACCATACAGCCGAAAGTAATCTCCATTTCCGGATATTTCTGCTTCAGGCTTTCAACTTTGTCCTGATACTGGCGCTGATCCATGTCAGGGAAACGATATTTTTGACGCAGTTCGACGCCATCACAGCCGTTGATTTTGGCAAGATCAAAAAGCGTATCTATTTTTCCTGCGCCTTCATAATAATTTACATGCAAAAGAATTTTCATTTTTATGACCTTATATTAAAATTGAAATTGGGAATAATTATATACCGGTTTTTAATACATGTCAATTATTGAACCGAATTAAACCGGTATTTTTGGGCGGTTCATGCGGAAGTCGGGGGGATGCCGAAAACGCTTTTGAAGATTCTGGAAAAATAGAATTGGCTGGAGAAACCCAGACGGTCAGCCGTTTCTTTGACGCTTAAACCTTCTTCGTGTAGCATCCGGTATCCGGCGCGGGCCAGTTCGCGATGCACATAGCCGGTTGGAGCGATGCCCAGTTCCTTTTTAAAGATAAGATTGATATGCTGCGGGGTAAGGTGAAATTTTCTTGCCAGTGCAGTACGTCCGGGATGCGCGGTCAGGTTGTCATTAAGATAGTTGAGCATTTCATCCAGCCGGACATTTTTTTCGCCGTCGGCAGATGACAGCCATTTCTCCGCCAGACGCAACCAGATTTCCCGGACAATCGTATTGCGGATTTCTTCGCTGAACCGTCCGGGTTGCGCCACGGTCATGGCGGCACGGCGGAACAAGTCTTGAAATTCGCCGCCGCCGGTCATGGTGATTCGCCGCGGGAAAGGTTCAGGCGAATAATCGCCGTCGGCAAAAATACCGTCCGGAATAAGTTCGCAATGAATGCAACTGAAAAAACCTTTGCCGGAGGTCAGGCGATAGGAATGGAATTCACGGGGGAAGATGACCAGTACCGATCCCGGCGGATGAAGCGCTTTTTCTCCGGTTTCGTGATTAATAAATTCGAACTCGCCGCGGATCGCCAATATCAGTTCGAAATCCGGAATGCGCCGTCTGAGCCAGGAATGTGGTTTCACTCCGTCCAGCACCATGTAATTTGCAATTTTTACAACAGGTGAAACATCTTCAGCTCTTAAAATCTTCATTTTTTTCACCAAATATTACTATAGTATATTATATTGCGATTTTTGTACATTTACAAATCGTTAATTTATATTATTATTGTATATATAACAATTTTAACAGAGGATATGACAATATGGCAATAAAACCGATCCTGGAAAAATGGGAAGGCCGGATGACCGACCGTGAGCGCTTCAACCGCCAAATGCATTTTCAAAGCGTTGACCGGTGTTTCAATATGGAGTTCGGCTACTGGGACGAAAACTTCACGGAATGGCCGCTGTTTCGCGACAATGGCATTAAAAACAATGCCGAAGCGGATATCTTTTTCAATTTTGATAAAATCGTCGTCATCGGCGGTCAGAGCTGGATGCACCCGGCATTTGAACATAAAGTGATCGAAGAGCGCGATGATGTCAATGTAATTATGAACGGTGACGGTTTACTGGCGGAAGTACAGAAAGCCGGCCAAGGCTCCTCAATTCCGCATTACCTGAAATCCAGCATTGTCACGCCGGAAGACTGGAAGAAATGCAAGGCGGAACGTTTCCGGCTGGATGATCCCGCCCGTAAAGTGGATATTGCCCAACTCAAAAAGGATCACCCGAACGGACGTGATTATCCGCTGGGAATCTGGACCGGTTCGATGATCGGCAGAATCCGCGACATGTTGACTTTTGAAGGTCTGGCTTACGCCACATTCGACTATCCGGAAATGGTGGAAAATATGGTCGAGACCTGCTGTCTGCTGGTCGAAGATTACCTGGACCAGATGCTGCCGCATTTCCAGTTTGACTTTGCCGCCGGCTGGGAAGACATCTGTTTCAAAAATGGTCCGATTGTTTCGGTTGAATTCTTCCGCGATGTTGTCACGCCGCGCTACAAACGCATCAATCAAAAATTGAAAGCACACGGCATTGATGTATGGTACTCGGACTGCGATGGCGATGTCCGCCCCATCCTGCCATACTTCATGGAAGGCGGCATCAATTGCCTGTTCCCGTTTGAAGTCATGGGCTGCGCGCATCCCGGCGAACTGCTCGACCGGAATCCCGGCCTCCGGATCATGGGCGGATTCGACAAGATTCAGTTGGGCAACGGCAGAAAAGCCATTAAGAAATATATGGAAACCCTGGTTCCGTATGTGGAACGCGGCGGCTATATCCCGTTCTGCGACCATCGTTGTCCGCCGAACGTTTCGCCCGATGATTATCTTTACTATCTCGACCTGAAAAAAGCTATGTTCGGCCTGAATTCGCCAATATACAAGAAGAACTGAAGCAATTGCCCGCCTGGATTTTCCAGCGGGCAATTAAAACTGTTTCAGCACAGCGAGAGCGTTGGGGACAGTGTCCAAAGGTTTTACTTTATACCAGGCCTGAATAATTTTGCCTTTTTCATCGATCAGAAATGATGAACGGATTATGCCCGTGTATTTTATAAAAAGTATCGAACTCTCGCCCCACACCCCGTAAGCTTCGGCGACTTGGTGATCTTCGTCGGCCAGCAGTTGAAAAGGCAGGTTGTATCTGCCGGCAAATTTTTTCTGCGCATTCCCGGCATCCGGGCTGATACCGACAGCGGCAACCCCGCTGGCGCTCAGTTCCTGAAATGCATTCCGGATTGAACATGCCTGCATGACACAGCCCGGCGTTTCTGCTCTGGGATAGAAATAAAGCAACAGTTTTCTGCCTATAAAATCCGATAGTTTAACTGTTTTGTCATCCTGATCTTTCAGACAAAAATCAGGAGCCGTGACGCCCGGTTTCAATTCTGACATTTTCCGTCTCCAACCTTTTGCAGACTTCAAATAAATTACTTCAATGCGGCAATGGCGTTGGGAACCGTGTCTTCCGGTTTGACTTTATACCATGCTTGAATAATCGCGCCTTTTTCATCAATCAGGAATGAAGAGCGGATTATGCCCATATATGTTTTCCCGTACATGGACTTTTCGCCCCAGACGCCATAGGCTTCAGCGACTTGATGCTCCCCGTCAGCGAGAAGTTGAAACGGCAAATCAAATTTTCCGGCGAATTTCTTCTGATCATTGACATTATCCGGACTGATGCCGACAGACGCAATCCCCTTATCGGTCAAATCTTTGAAAGAATCCCTGATCGAACACGCCTGAGTGGTGCATCCCGGAGTATCGGCCTTAGGATAAAAATAGAGCAGCAGTTTCCGTCCCTTGAAATCGGACAATTTAACTGTTTTGCCATCCTGATCCTTCAGACAAAAATCAGGAGCCGCATCGCCATGTTTTAATTCCGTCATTTTTCCTTCTCCTCTGTTGGATTGATTACTATTGAACGGTGGATTCTTCACCGCCTCTTCACTAGTTGAACCGCAACCTTGAATTAACAAGCAACCGATTATGACAAATATTATGACAATTATTCTTTTCATATATTTTTAGGAATAACGTGCAGACTGCCCAATTCCCCTCCTCCAAGCAACGCGGAGATTACTTTACATTTGCTGCGCAACAGAAAAAAGATCGGACGGTCATAATCGCTGAGCGTTTCGAAATTCCCCTGCCCTTTGGCGACCACCAGATCGGCATTGAGCATTTCATCCATGAATTCACGACTGGTGTGGTTCAAGGATACTCCCGGTGTCATGTCACCCGTATCAATAATCCTGACCGGCAAACCCTCAAGCCCGGATTCCGCGACTTCCCGCATCGTAATGTCGTTGAGGATCGGCGCGCCGCGTACCCCGAGGATGATCTTTTCACGATACGGTTCGATTAACAGCCGGTCGAAAACCGCTTCCCCGCAATTATCGGCGATATACAGGATCGACTTTGCTGAATTCATGGCGTGTTCAAGCTGTCTGACCGCCCCCATATCCAGCGGCATGTCAAACACATCCAGGATTTTCTGTTTCGCGGAGTCCAGTTGAAAATCCTTGTCCGCGCCGTAATCAATAATATTGCCGCCGATAACCAGGCGGACAATCGCTTCAAACCGGTCGCTTTTTGTCTCAATCACTTGCCGGAAAAACGGCAGCAGTTCAAGCGCGAACTTAGTCGAGCAGTCTTTGACTTCGCGGTAAGGATCGTCTATTCCGGTAACTTTTTTAATTATTTTATGAAACATGCGCGCCTGTTCCGGCGGCGTAATCGAAAAATCCGCATCCACGACTTCAGCCAGAGTCTTTTTTATTATCTCACGGCGGAGGTCATCATCCAACGTCACCATCTTGGCGACATGGACTATGTGCGAAACAATGCATGGAATGCAGTCATAAGTAGTTTTCATAAAATTTCCGATATTTTAACAAGATATTTGTTAAAATATCGCATTTAAACTCATGTACAAATCATAAAAGCAAAAATAGCGCGATGAAATCCCGTTGAAAAAATCCTGACGGCATATATCTTCATATTATACATTTAAGTATAATATGGAAACATAAACTTTGCATTTTAAATTGAAAAAAAGTTCGTTATGGGAAAAGAGGATTTTCTGCGGGTGCCTGGCCGGAATTGCAGTATTTGCATTACTTGTTATACTCTGTTCATGGTATGTCAACAGCAAAGCGGAACCATTTCTTTATAATTCGATTGAGTCAATTCCATACAATGATGTTGCGATGGTGCTGGGAACTTCCAAAACCGACCACAATGTCTCTAATGATTATTTTTCCTACCGGATCGAAGCGGCAGTAAAATTATATAAAAAAGGGAAAGTAAAATATCTGATGATCAGCGGCGCATCCAGACCTTCAAAAGGTTATGACGAGATTGTTGATATGAAAAACGCATTGCGCAAACGCGGCATTCCGGATCAGTCCATCTTGTCAGATAAAAACGGACATCGCACTCTGGACTCGATTGTCCGGGCCAAAGAATTGTTAGGGTTGAAGAAGTTTACCATCGTTTCTCAGGAAAGTCACAATGCACGGGCTCAGTATATAGCCCAATATTATGGATTGGACACTGTGGCATTCAATGCCATGACGCCTGATTTATTCATTTCGCAATTTGGAGTTGAGCTTCGTGAAAAATTGGCAAAAATTAAAATGCTGCTGGATCTTTATATTTTGAAAACCCGCCCTGTGTTTTCCGGAAAAAGCGGACTCCAAATACCGGCTGCGTGTATCGATGAAAAAGTAATTTCGAATCTCTAGAAACGGCTCCGACATTATTGATTTAATCGTAAAAAAAAATATTCCGCCGCTATTATTTTTAACTGTTTGTGCTATATTAGCTTCCACTTTGTTTTATGTTAGGATTCTATACAACATTTTAACGATTAACAAAAAAGGGAGTCTAACTGTGAGTTACACTGTTATTGTGTTTGTAAAACAGGTTCCGGATACCCAGAACATCACCGGAGACGCAATGAAGCCGGATGGGACTGTGAACCGTAGCGCTCTCCCGGCGATTTTTAATCCGGAAGATTTGAATGCGCTGGAACTCGCGTTGCAGCTAAAGGACCGTTATGGTGCCAAAGTCGTTGTCGGTACCATGGGACCGCCGAATGCAGCCGAAGTATTGCGTTCATCTCTTTATCGGGGTGCGGACGAATGTGTACTGCTTACGGACAGAAGCTTTGCCGGCGCCGATACTCTGGCTACCAGTTATGCATTGAGCTGCTGCGCCAATAAGATCGGGAAATTTGACCTGATTCTTTGCGGCAGACAGGCTATTGACGGAGATACCGCTCAGGTTGGTCCTCAACTTGCGGAAAAGCTTAAAATCCCGCAAATCTGCTATATTGAAGAAGTGATTAAGCTGGACAAGAAGAAAGTCGTTGCCAAACGCGCGATCGAAGGCGGCTATGAAATTCTGGAATCGCCGCTGCCGGCCCTGATGACCGTCATTGATTCCAATGTACCGCGTCCTCAGGCCGCCCGCAAAATCATGAAGTACAAGAACGCCAGAACCCGTTCTGAACTGGCCAAAGATCATGCCAATGCTAATTATACAGATGCCGAACAGCTTGCAGTCGAGGAAGATGCCTTGAAACAGAAAGGCCTTCTGATCTACGAATGGAGCGCGGAAGACGTCAAAGCCGATAAAGGCCGCACAGGCCTCGCCGGATCGCCGACCAAGGTCAAGAACATCATGAGTGTCGTTCTGACCGCCACCGATACGAAGAAGATCGAGCCGTCTGAAGAGGGCATCAAGAATCTGGTCCACGAACTTATTGATGATCATACACTAGGGTGATTGATATGTCTGAAAAAATTGGAAATGTATGGATATTTATAGAGCAGGAAGGCGGCGCTATCGCTGATGTCAGCCTTGAGCTCGTGTGTAAAGGCCGCGAACTTGCCAAACGTCTCGGAGTCAAAACCGAAGCCGTTCTGCTGGGTGACAATGTCGGCAAATGCGTTGACACGCTTTATCATTACGGCTGCGATACCGTTTTCCTGGCGGAAGACAAACGCCTGGAACCGTTTACCGTGCTGCCGTATGCCAAGGTCTTGATTGACCTGATCAAAGAACACAAACCGAACATTCTGCTCTTCGGCGCGACCTTAAAAGGCCGTGAACTGGGTCCGCGAGTGGCTTCCGAAAAGCTCGCCGGACTTACCGCGGACTGCACCGATCTGCAAATTGATGATTTCGACGACAAGGTCAACAAGCAGTTTTACAAAAACAAGCTTATGCAGATCCGTCCCGCATTCGGCGGCAACATCATCGCGACCATCGTCAATACCTGGGATGATCCGCAGATGGTTACCGTCCGCGAAGGCGTCATGAAGATGGATGAACCTGATAAGACCCGCAAGGGCACACTGGTTAAAGTCACACCGAAGCTTTCCAATGATGATGTCATTGTCAAAGTTATTGAACGCGTCAGAGAAGAAAAAGAAGTCAATTTGAAGGGAGCTCAAGTCATTGTGGCTGGCGGCTACGGAGTTGGCAGCAAAGAAAACTTCAAACTGATTTATGCTTTGGCCGAAGCTCTCGGCGGTGAAGTCGGAGCCTCCCGCGCCGCGGTTGACGCCGGCTGGATCGATCACGATCATCAGGTCGGACAGACTGGAGTGACAGTCCGTCCGAAATTATACATCGCTTGCGGTATCAGCGGTTCCATCCAGCACCGCGCCGGCATGGATGACAGCAAAAAGATCATTGCCATCAACACAGATCCCGATGCGCCGATCTTTTCCGTCGCCCACTACGGGATTGTTGGTGAGCTGAACGATGTTATTCCGAAAATGATTAAAGCCTACAAGGCAAAGGTCTAAGGGGGGACGCATACCATGGCCAATTTTTATACTGACAATAAGGACCTCCAGTTCACGCTTAAGAACCTGGACCTCGCTGAAGCCGTCGGGCTTCGTGAAAAAAACTATAAAGAAGCGGAAAAATTCGATCACGCTCCGAAAAATTATGCGGACGCACTCGATAACTATCAGCGGATTCTTGCCGTAATCGGCGAAATCTGCGGGGACAATATTGAACCCAGATCGCGTATCGTTGACGAAGAGGGTCCGCACTTCGAAAACAACACAGTCACTTATCATCCGCTTACTCAGAAAAACTTGAACGATCTCAAGCAGGCTGATGTCATGGGAGTAATGCTGCCGCATCAATACGGCGGCCTTAATTGCCCGGTGACCATCTACACGATGATGACCGAAATGGTATCCCGTGCCGATGCCAGTCTGCAAAACCTCTTCGGTCTTCAAGACATTGCCGAAACCATCAGTGAATTCGGTTCAGATGAACAGAAAGCACAGTTTCTGCCGCGCTTCGCCACCGGCGAAGTTGACGGCTCGATGGACTTGACCGAACCCGATTCCGGGTCCGATCTTCAGTCAGTCCGGCTCAAAGCATGGCAGGATCCCAAAACCGGACAGTGGTTCCTGAACGGAATGAAGCGTTTTATCACCAACGGCTGCGCAAAAGTACATCTGGTGCTGGCGCGTTCCGAAGAAGGCACGTCCGATGGCCGCGGTCTTTCAATGTTCATCGCTGAAGCTTGTCCGCAGCTTGTGGTCAGGCGTATCGAGCACAAACTTGGTATCCACGGCGTTGCCACTGCCGAATTGCAATACAATGACGTTCCCGCCCTGCTTTGCGGCCAGCGCCGTCGCGGCCTGACCAGATATGTCATGTCCCTGATGAACGGCGCCCGCGTGGCAATCAGCGCTCAGGCGCTCGGCATTGCCGAAGCCTCGTTCAGGGAAGCCCGCAAATACGCTTCCGAGCGCGAACAGTTCAAGCGCAGCATTGACCAGTTCCCGGCAGTCTATGACATGCTGACCAGGATGAAAATGAAAGTTCTGGCGGCAAGAGCGCTGCTCTATGAAACTACCCGCGCAGTTGACCTCCGCAGCGGTTATAATCACCTGATGGAAACGCTTTCAGAACAAGAACTCACTCAGGAAATCCGCGACAAGGCCAAGTATTACAACCGCGTTGCCGGAGTTCTCACCCCGATGAGCAAAGCGTTTTCAACCGAAATAGCCAATGAAGTTTCCTACGACGCCATCCAGATTCATGGCGGCACCGGCTACATGAAGGACTTCAATGTCGAGCGCTATTATCGCGACGCCCGCATCACTAACATTTATGAAGGCACCACCCAGCTTCAGATTGTCGCCGCCATCGGCGGGGTCATTACCAGAGCCAATGAAGAACGGATAAAGGAATTCATGGC
>CAIKZE010000244.1 GCA_903831825.1 uncultured Lentisphaeria bacterium
ATTTAATTATTAAAATATTTATGTAAAAGGTATATATTTGTAATATGTTAAATAACAATACATTATATTTTAAGTTAAATTATTATGTCGTTTTTTGATTCATTATATATTGACATTATTTAATGCCAATATTATAATAAAAGCTAAGACAAGTTGTTTTTGGTGTACTTATTCATGGAGATATCAAAGATGAGATCTATTCGAACGGCATGTCAAACCATAACTTGGGGAAACGAACAAAGTCGGAATTTTCCGGAAGTTTTTTCCGCAGTGGCGAATGCCGGATTCCAAGGGGTTGAAATCGGCTGGCGCCATTTGCAGGCGACAAAGCCTGAAAGTTTAAAGAAAGAACTTCTACGCTTCGGACTTGAACTTGCCGGCTCTCATATCGGCGGCAATCTGGAGGACTTGGCCCAGGCTGGAAGCGAGAAGAGTATGCTCACCAAAGTTCTCGATTATCTGGAAGAAATTGAATGCTCAACCCTGATGTATTCAGGTTTCGGCTACGGCACGAATGATGAGTTGACATGTTCTCTCAAAAAGGATTTGGAATCGCTCGCCCAAGCTGCCGATACATGCGCGGCAAGAGGCGTCAGGCTCCTCTACCACAATCACAACTGGGAGTTTGCGCAGGCATGGCGGATCATGGAAACGATCTTCTCCGCTCCCATTCCGAATTTAGGTTTCTGCCCTGATATCGGCTGGCTGGCAAAGGCGCATGTGGAAGTCAGAACATTTCTCGACAGGCTGCGCGGCAGAATCGGGATGATGCATTTCAAAGATTTCGCCAGCCTGGACGAAAAAAAGGTTGACACAGTGGAACTTGGCACGGGAGTGGCCGATCTGAACACCGCCGCCAATTGGCTCAAGACAAATATTAAAGGCGAAATATGGGTCGCCGCCGAACAGGATGTCAGTTCCATTGGGCCTGAAAAGTCTGCCGGAATTAATGCCGAATATCTCAAAAACATTTTCCATAAATGAAAAAGGATTTGACCGTGAAATATGGAGTTGCGATAATCGGATGCGGCGACATGGGGAAAAACCATGCGGCCGCATGGGCGGAGAGAACGGATTCGAAGATACTCGCGGTGTTTGACCCTGACAAAGGACGCGGCGAGGAGACGGCGGCCAAATACGGGGCAAAATACTGCATGGACTACCAGACTGCCATTACGGCAAAAGGAGTCTCCGTCGTCAGCGTCTGCACCCCTGTTTTCCTGCACAAGGAAATATCCTGTTTTGCCGCCGGCGCGGGACGCCACGTTCTCTGCGAAAAACCCATCGCCTTAACTGAAAAAGATGCCGACGCCATGATCGCGGCGGCGAAGAAAAACAAGGTAAAGCTTGCGGTGTCCTATCAATACCGGGGATTCCCGCACTATCGCCGTCTCCGTGAACTTGTAATGAGCGGCGAGTTCGGAGGGCCGGTCTTTTATAATTTTACGGATATTCGGGAAGTGCGGCCGAAACTTGCAATGCATGCAAAATCCATGAACGGCGGGCCGGTCGTCGATATGGCCGGACACTGGTTCGATCTGATGCGCTTTTTTACCGGCTCGGAGCCGAAAAGGGTTTTCGCCAGCGGACACATTTTTGCCAAGGGCAAGTCACGTACGGCGGGCGTTTCCGATCTGGCTGTAGATTCCGCCGTGATTCAAGTGGCGATGGCAAACGGACACGTGCTGAACGGGTTTGTCAACTGGGGTATGCCGGAAGGCTTTCAGCCCCTTCAGGAAGAAAGGTTTGCCGGCCCTTCAATGACCGCTTGGACAGAAAGCGGCAAAGTGCTTGTCAGACGGACGGAGAGCACGACAATTTTTGATGCGAAGCCCAATCCCGGCGGCCCCGCCGTGCGCATAGCCGATCTGCTTGAGTCTATCGAGGCGGAGCGTAAGCCGGAGGTAGCAGGCGAGGATGGCAAGGCCGCGCTGCGGGTCTCTGTCGCCGCGCTGAAATCAATTGAGACCGGCAAAGCTGTTGAACTTTAACATTCATGAAAAAACAAGGAGATTTTACGATGATTGAAGATAAGGAAGTCAAGCCGCCCCGCTTCGTGGGAGCGAACGATTGCGGATTCTGTTATTGCGAGAAATCCACTCCGGCATCCGGCAATCTGGACTTGCTGACTTATGGAGTATATGAGATTGGAGCAGGCGTGGCAAGCTCCCCGGTATGCCATCCCCAGGAAGAGGCTTTACTGTTTTGCATGTCCGGCGATGTGGCTGTAGAAGTCGGCGAATCCTCCTTTCAACTCAGCTATTACGATGTGCTGTACATTCCGTTGGGAATGGCCTACAGCTTGTTCAACATTGGCCATGTCGATGCGAAATTGGTTGTCTGCAGGGCGAGGGCGGAAAACAAACACGAGGTTTTCCATGGCTCATGGAAGAAATTCTCCACGAACGAAGCCAGAATCAGGCATCTGGATGGGAAAGACGTTTATTTGATGTTCGATGTCGGCGAAAAAGCTGACCGCCTGATTGCCGGCTATACCATATACAAACCTTACACCAGGGCATATCCGGCGCACAACCACACCGACCAGGAGGAAATATACATTTTCACCAAGGGTAAAGGCGCGATGGAAGTGTATAAGGATGAAAAAAGCAAGACATTTGTCACTTCCGTCGGCGAAATGGACGCAGTCACAATTCCGTTGCTCAACTATCATCCCGTATTCAGTCAAGAGGAGGAGCTGCACTTCATCTGGTGCATTGCCGGTGAACGCTATTGGGTCGGCGACAAAAATAAAGATTTTATGAAGGGCGATAGTGACACTTTGACGACATGAGCCTCCCGTCGCTGGAAAAGCCTTCAATAAAGATTTATATGTATAGCAACAGAAAATATCACATAGAGAGCCTAAAATAAAAATGGATTCAAAAAAGATGGATTCTCTAAAAGATGTAATCAGTTATGTTCAGCAGCAACTGGCGGAGCATCCGGAACGTGATCGCGAGAAAGCCAGAGAGGCGGCGCTTACTGGCAAAAAACGTGAATTTCCGGTTATCTATATTAGCCATCTTGGCGATCCGACGGATACTTTTATTCCGCAGGGAGAGCTGGAAATCCCGAAGGCGGAAATCTCCAACCCGCGGGAAAACGCGCTGGCCGCTGAGATGCTCGGCAAGCTTGAACCGCTGAAAATGCTGAATCCGGTATCCCTGGATTTCGAGCTTGGACAGGGGCCGGGTACGCTGGTCGCCTGTTTCGGGATTCCGCTTGACCCGGAAACAATGTATACCCCCGCCTATAACAAAACTATTGAAGAAGTGCTGTCGCAGCCGCTGCCGGATCCGAAAACATCCGGACTGATGCCGGAAATGTTGAAAAAAATCAGCATTATCAAAGAGCTTACTCCGGACATTTTTAAAATTGCGCGGCCGGACACCCAGGGGCCGTTCAATATCGCTCATTCCCTGGTCGGAGAAGAGGCGCTGATCGAAGCTTGCCTCGACCCGGACCGTTTTCATCAACTGATGGCCAAAATCACGGATTTCTGGATTCAGACGGTAATGGTGTTGAATGAGGCGATAGGAAAAGAGCGCGAAACCGTCTGGGACCGGGTAATGAGGATTAGAGAATGTTCCGTAAATCTGGTATCCCCGGAAATGTATAAGGAATTCATTCTGCCTTACGATTTGAAAATAGCCGAAGTCTTCGGTGCGCCCGGCATTCATACCTGCAGCGGGCCGCATGTGTTTTACGCGACGCTGGAAAACATTCCCGGAATGGTTTATACCGAAGCCGGTTACATTGCCTGTGCCGCCGCGGGACATACCAAAGTGGATGACGCGATGGCGGCGCTCCGCGGCAAACCAATCATGCTCAACATCGGACAGGAACTGCCGGAAGGCAAAGAGCTGGAAACTATTTTGACAGACCTGGGCCGTTATGCTGAAACGAAAAGGTTGTTGTTCAGTTACGTCGGCATGCACTGGCGCAAAAAAGACCGTCCGCTGATCCGCGATATGCATCGTACCGCCGATGAGTTCTGGCGGGAAAGAAACCGTCAGACAACCTTTATTCATCATAAGGAACTGGAGCAGTGACGGCGCAAACAAAATTATAAACGCAGAATACACAAAAAGTGTTTTTTTATCAAGGAACATGTAAAATGAAGAGTTGGACCAGTAGTATCATTTGTGTCCTCGCCGGTATGCTCATGCTGACAGTAGCCACAGTGCCGGCGCAGGCGGAGATTGTCCTGGGGGTGACGTACCATGACGGAGAAAAGTACAATGTCGAATTCCAGCAATACAGCCGGATGCAGCCTCTTTACCGGGAAAACGGCATTCGGGCAGCATATCTGGAAAGTTCTTTGTTGTCCCATAGCGATTGCACGGAGGATAATCTGCTTCAGCAGTTGAAACAGTTTCAGGTCGTGCATTTGACCACGACGCATGAAGGGGTCAAGTGTTTTGACGCGGCGCATCAGAAAGAGGCTGAAGTGGTGGGCCGGGCGCTGGCCCGTTATGTGGAAGGCGGCGGCGGGCTGTTCCTGGAGCCGGTTTCGGTTCGGTATCCCAACGACCAGGACGAGGTGTATTGGAACGCCGTGATGGCCCCGCTGGGGCTCCAGATTCTCCATGAAGGCGTGTTTGACAAAACCAGAGCTTTCGAGGGGATGACGCTTAACAAAGCGACCTTCTGGCATACGCGCAACATCCAGGCGCATCCGGTAACCAAAGATGTTTCGCAACTCTACCTTCCGCTGCATGCTTACGGGTCTTTTCCGGGGCTGGTGGCAATGCGGTACGATTCGACATGGCAGGTGCTGGCGCAGGGAGAGAAAGAGGCCAGGAGTTACCGGTCCAATGCGGGCATCGACAACGACATTAACCTGAACACGGAAGGCACATACGCCTCGGCCCCGCCGGTGCTGGCCGTCCGCCGTCTCGGCAAAGGACGGATTGTCTGCTATCCGCTATCGCCGCTCTTCTCCGGGCAAAACCACCGCAACCCGATGTGGGCCGATATTGTGGAAGTAAATGGCGACAAAGCCGCCGGTCAACCCAGCGACAGCATGAAAATGCAGATGAACGCCTATAAATGGCTGGCCGAACCGTCCCGCGATCTGAAGGATTACGGAACATATGCCAGGATACCGTACCAGCCGGTAAAATTTCCGGCCACGGTTGATTTGGACCACTCCAAATTTGCCGTCGTTCCCGCCTCCGCCAATGGAATCCGGGGTATTTTCGGCGCGCATACGTCCTACAGCGACGGAACTGGAACGGTAGCGGATTACGTGAAAGCGGCAAAAGACGCGGGGCTTTCTTTTATCGTCTTTAATGATCCGCTGGAAAAACTGACGGCGGAAAAGCTGAACAAATTGAAGGCCGACTGCGCGGCCGCCTCCACAAACGATTTCTACGCCTGTCCGGGCATCGAGTTCACCGACGGCATCGGCAACCGCTGGGCGATGTGGGGCGAGAAAATTCTTTTTCCGCCGGCCACTTTCAAACAAAGAGATCGTGAATACGTCCAGTGGGACGGCAAAGTGGTGCATCATTTCGGAAGTTTCGATACTGACACCTGCCAGTTTGGCCATGCGGCTTTGCTGGATTACAAACAACTCCGGCAAAACGGCGCGCATCCCGAGAATCTCTGGGCATTTTTCGATTATTTGCCGTTCGTCTATGACAAAAACCGGCTGATTGCAGACAACACCCCGGATTATCTGTCCGGCTTGCGCGGTCTGTATTGCTGGGTATCGGTGGAATCCTTTACGCGGATGCAGTCGCCGGCGGACGTGGCGGCGGCAGCGGCTGCCTGTTTCACCGGCGCAAAGGATTTGCCCCAAATGAAGGCCGCGCTCAAGGCCAACGCGCTTCCCGGGCCATACGTCAGCCAGGGGCCGGTGATTGCCGCCTGGGATGGTATCAGCGGAGTTGGCGGCAATTGGCTGTACACCCGCGGCGCGCAACGGGCGCGGATGCATTTTGTGGTACGGTCCGATGCGGGGATCGCGGAGGTCAAAGTGCTGGATGCGGATCAAGGCCTTGTCAGACGTTTTCTCGGTAATGGCGCCAAGGAATTGTCGCGCGAATTTGAACTGGTCTGCGACCAGCAGCATTATCTGGTGCTGGAAGTCGTTGATACCGCCGGCAAGAAAGCTGTTTCCGGCCATTATTTTCTCTATTTCTATAAAGGCGGACTGTTCCGGTGCGGCGACAACTGCAATATTCTGGGAGGCACCGCCATGATCTGGCATCCGGACCGCAACCAGTTTTTCAATGCCGCCAAGGACTTCAGGAACGGGGCGGATTTTGCCTTGCAGGGATGGGATACCGGCAGCACCGCATTAGGCGTACCCCAGCCCGTCTGTAATTTGGATGACGGCATCAATCTTCAGGAGACAAAAGGATGGTATCCCAAAGCTGATCCGGAGAAAGTCATCGGTCGCGTAATGGACATGGGCGTGAACAGCTACAATATGATTATCTCCACCATGCGCATGACCAAATTTCAGGAGAACTGCGCCACCGCCTCCCGGCCCGGCCCTTACCAGGCCACCGTTCCGCGAGACGTGGGCGACCTGGAGTATTGCGAGCGCACACACACCCTTTATGCGCCGACGGAACGGGCGGATATGTTCATTACATGGGATTACCGGCGGTCTTTCGAAGGTCGCAAGGATTACCAGGGCGGCCTCCTCTGGCACGAGGGCGAAATTCGTTTCAAGAAAGATTGTACGCTGCAGGGACCGGTGCCGATTCCGTTGTTTTCTGATCGCTGTCCGGTCGATTTGTCCAGAAATATCGGCACAACCTTCCTTGCCGCCGGCGTCAACGGCTGGCCTGAAATGGTCATGCTGCGCGACGAAAAACAACCGGTATGCAGTCAAGGGCGGATCAGGCCCGGCGGCTATGCGGCATTGATGACCACACCGGTCGGATATCACGGACTGCTGGTGCCTGCGGATATGGATTTCGCCTACGGCGCGAATATTTCCGGCGGCGGGGGTATGTTCAACGCCGGGCTGGGGCATGACGGGCAGCAAATCAAGGCCGGAACGGTGTTCAAATACCGGTTTGGCGTGGGAACGTTTGTGGATAACGCGGTTGGCAGCGCCCTGCTGGAACACACGGTCAAAGCGATGAACCTCGGCGGCGGCCATGACGGCTATCCGGTGGAAATGAAGACAGGGGAACTGGAAGACGCGGTATTCTTCTTCACTGCCCGGTCCAAACAAAATGAAACCGCCTTCATCCTCGGTCCGCAAAAGCTGATTATTGATTTGCCCATTCGCATACACGGGCTGAAGAACAACGGCTGCGCCGCAGTCTACAGCACCATGCGTCCCTGGTACATGTTTGTTCCCGTGGATGCCGATGGCACCGCCTGGTTCCAGGAACCCATCGATCAAAAGAATGAAATATGGGTTGGCAATGTCTTCGTTGCGGAAGACAACGATATCAAATTGACGCTGGTGGTGGATGGACAGAGTGCGGGTAAAACGCCTTTCCTTGAAATCCACAACCCGACGGACAAACCGGTGACGACGAAAATATCGTCGCCGGCCGGCGCGCCCAAATTCGGCGGAACCAGTTTCGAAGTGACTGTCCCCGCCGGTTCAAGCGTACAACAGAAATTGAAAACCTTAAAATAGAGAGAATGAGCTGAGATTTGAACCCATGATTCGGTACATTGTAATAAAACTAAAAAAATAAAGGTGTAAATGAAGGTTTTTTCATTCAAAATCCGGGCGGCCCAGCTTGATCTGGCCAGACAGATGGAAACAATTGATTTTATAAAAAGGTTCATCGACTTCCTCGCTGCTCACGGTTACAACACCCTGACGTTGTACCTGGAAGGCAGGATCAGTACCGCGTCTTTTCCGTTTCCGCCGGCGGCGGAAAGCTATACGCCCGAACAAATGAAGGAGATCGTCCGGTACGCCGGAAATAAAGGGCTCGACGTCATTCCCGCGATACCGGCGCTTGGACATGCCGATTTGTTCCTGAAATATCCGGAACTGGAGAATCTGGCCGAAACCCGCGGCGAGTTCAAGGGGCGTTTCGGGTCGGGGTTCAAACATGTCTTCTGTCCTTCCCAGGAGGAAACCTGCCAGTTTCTTGAAAAATATTACTCGGAGATCAGTGAAATATTTACCTCGCCGTATCTTCACGCGGGATGCGACGAGTCCTGGGACATCGGATGCTGCGACCTTTGCCGGAAGCGGTTGCAGAAGAATGAGACACAGTCGGATATTTTTGCCAAGCACCTGATAGAGCTTCACCGCATCATTACCGGGAAGCTCGGCAAAAGAATGATTATCTGGGACGACATGTTTGAATATTATCCGGAAGCGCTGCCGCTTCTGCCGCGTGACATTGTTATGGCGTGTTGGCAATACCAGCCTGACGTCGAGAAAACCAAAGGACATTTTGCCAATCATGTTATCATTGACACACTGGCAAAATATGATAGTTTAGGGTTCGATTACCTGATCGGGCCCTCCGAACGCACGATTTACAGTTCCAAAAGTTTCACCGCCTATGGCGCGAAACATAAACCGCTCGGCGGCATGATGCTGACTTGGGAGAAATCTCGCTCATTCATCCTTAAAAGCATGCCGATAATCGCCTGGGTGGGAAAATTCTGGGAATCCGGTGTCACTGGCGATATTGACGTGGCTCTGAAAGCGGCGGTAGCTGATGTTTTCGGGATCAATGACAAGATCTTTACCCAGGCAATAAAATCAATATGCTGCGAAGGACTTTATGCAGATCGTTATACGCGTACTGATTATGCTTTCACGCGCCGTGAGACGGATTTCGATTATGGCAGGATCCGCCTGGTTGAAACTTTGTTGGAGATACTTCCGGCATATATGGATAAAGTCGATAAATCGTCCAGGGATATCCTGGAGGAAATCATCCTTATTTTGCGTCTTGAACAAATCAACTTTGAATTAATTGAGCTGCTGCCGGAGTTTTTCAAAAATGACGCCGATATTCCGGAATTGACGGAAAAATCGCAGGAAATTGCCAGTCGTCTGAAAAATGCAGGAGAAAACTACCTTGCGATGTGGCATCGTCTCCGTCCCGGCATAGACTCGCGCAAAATGTCCGACCTTTATGATAATTATCTTGAAAGCATAAACGAAGTCCCGGAATTGGCGGCAAAGAACGGTTTCCTCAAAGTTCATTTCATGCTGCCGGACCAGTTCTCCGCGCAGACGGTGAGAATATTTATCAAATATGACGGCAATTCATCATGGGAGAAACTAGCCGAAGGGTCCTTCAAAGAACTTATGTCTTACGCTTGCTTCTATTCCAGAATGTTCCTGATTCCCAAAGACAAAATCCCTGTCGGGCTGAAGATTGAAACATGGGGTTTTGGAGGTCAAGGCTTCACCTACTTTGAAGCGGAAAACCGCCAGGGCGGATTCATCCCGTCTGAAGTCTGCAATATTGTCGGCAACGTCACGGACCCGGAAAATATTTTATGCCGTGATTGGCAATGGACTTTCGCCGGGGAACGGAACACGATGAAAGCATTCCGCGATTCCAGCATCGCCAATGCAATCCATGGCTTCGAAATCAAACTGAAAAAAGAAAAATAAGTTATGATTAAGGAGCCGTGGGAAAATGGTAAGGGAAATGTGTATTTAAATGGTTTTTGACATTTGATATTAATAATTTTGCCGCGTATATTTTTAAGGCTTTTGCGTGTATTCATTAAAGTCAAACATCATAAAGGGGAATCGTAATGGCTTAATTATCAATGACCGCAAACCGGGATTTAATGGCTCAGGCGAGAGAATCACTAAGGGGCAAATGGGGATTGGCGATAGGCACTATTGTTGTTGCTCAAATAATTCTGATTGGAGCGCAATTTGTACCTTACATCGGCAGAATCGGATTCTATGTTATTGCCGGGCCAATGGATGTCGGGCTGTGCATTTTTGCATTGGCGCTGTCGAGGAACCAAAATCCGCAACTGCCCCAGATATTCGAGGGCTTCCAGAAATTCGGCGTTGCCCTTGGCGCTTATTTATTAATGGTATTATTCGTGTTTCTGTGGTTGCTGTTGCTGATAATTCCCGGAATCATTGCCGCCTATGCTTATTCCCAGACTTTTTACCTCATTGCGGAAGACGCCAATATCGGCTCCTTGGAGGCAATCCGCAAGAGCAAGGAAATGATGCGCGGCAATAAGTGGAAACTGCTTTGCCTGAATCTGCGGTTTATCGGCTGGACTCTATTGTGCATGCTAACTTTGGGGATAGGTTTTTTATGGCTGGCTCCATATATGATTATCAGTTTCGCCAAATTCTATGATGATCTGGAACATTCGGCGGTGATGCCGGAAGCCGAACCGGCAACTGTCGAACCGGCGGCGCAAGCTTAATGCCCGGCCGGCATCAGGCGTTTAATTTCCGCCTGAGAACGGCTGACCCAGAGAACATGGTTTACTTCCTTGCCCTGCTCGGTCCAGCGTTTTTCAAAATCGGTTTTGATGTCTTCGGTCTGAACCAGCAACGCGTTGTCTTCATCAAACAGTCCGGATTTTTCGACGACATTGTACATGATGTTGAAATAGGAGACGTCATCGGTGGAGAAATGAAACTGTCCGCCGGGTTTTAAGACACGGTGAATGTGGGTCATAAAATCCGAACAGAGCAGGCGGTTGCCACGGTGCTTGGTTTTGGGCCAGGGGTCGGGACAGAGGATATGCAGGCGGTCAAGCGAATGGTCAGGCAGCATATAGCCGAGCAGATTTCTGGCTTCGACCCGCAACAGCAGTATATTCGTCACTTTTTCGCGTTCGATGCGTTTATGCAGTTTGCGCATTCTGCCGACCAGCAGGTCGGCGGCCAGGATCAGCGTGTCGGGATGACGATGCGCCAGCCCGACGGCGAAATTACCCTTGCCGCACCCAAGATCCAATTCGACTCGCGACCATTTTGCGAGGTCTGCCACTGACTCCAGGCATACATATTCCGAGGTCAGGAATTTTATTGAGGTACTCTCTTTTTTATGTTCCATCATTGAATTTTTCGTGATTTTTTGATTTATTTATTCATTTATAATGCTATAATACATCTTTTACAATATCCGCAATGAGTTGATAGTGCAATAAGGTTTGCGGAACGGTCTTTTAAAATTTCTGTTTCGCGGCGGTTCCGGCGGTTCCGGAAAGGAGTTGCAGGGCTGGTTATGAAAATTTTATTTATATGTACGGGAAACACCTGCAGGAGCCCGATGTGCGAAGGCTACTTCCGCAAGCTGTGCAAGGCTGCCGGACGGAATGACATCGCCGTCAGTTCGGCGGGGGTATGCGCCTGTGACGGCGCCGGCTCCTCCGAGCAGTCAGCCGAAGTAATGAAAGAGCATGGAATTGATCTTTCCGGTTTTTCCAGTTCGACACTTACGGCGGATTTGCTCAAAGACGCCGATCTGATCGTTGCGATGACCTCGGCGCATCGGATGCATATCGGGACAATACTGCCGGAGGCGCTGGATAAAACGTATCTGCTGATGGATTTCAGCAGCCATGGCAAAGGGCGGAATGTCCATGACCCGTTTGGCGGGGATAAAGAAATGTACAGCGCCTGTTTTGAAGAAATGAAAGAAGCCCTGGACAACTTATTCCTTGATATTGATAAGATTTTGAAAAAACAGTGAAATATTAAACAAGCTTGATAATTTTAAAACTTGAAACATGGAAATTCAATTTTTTACATAAGGAGTGTTCATCATGGTAGAAATTAAAGACTGGTACGGAAAACAACCGCTGACGATGGTAGTGGCTACTGATCACGGCGGTTTCGAAATGAAGAAAAAGATTGTTGCCGCGCTTTCCGGTAAAGGCATCAAAGTTACGGACATGGGGCCGTTCACCCTGGATTCGCAGGACGATTATCCGGATTTTGCCGGCGCCGCCGCCAAAGCCGTATCGACCGGCAAGGCGGACTGCGGACTGCTGATCTGCCGCAGCGGAGTCGGCATGGGCATCAACGCCAACCGTTTTCACAATGTCCGCGCGGTGATTGCCGGAGAGCCGGAACTGGCGAAGAAAAGCCGCGATCATAACTGCACCAATATGCTGGTATTGGCGGCCGACCGGCTGAATGACACGCTGGCGCTGGATATCGTCGATGCCTGGCTGGCTACTCCGTTCAGCCATGACAGGCGTCATGCCAGACGGCTGGAAAAAATAGAAATTAATTCTTACGACGATATTGCCGCCATCAGAAATGCCGATCCGGATGTCGCGGCAATGATTGATCGCGAAGCCGACCGTCAGGCGGGCGGGATCGAACTGATCGCGTCTGAAAACTTTACCAGCGCCGCCATTCGCGCCGCGCAGGGTTCGGTTCTGACCAACAAATACGCCGAAGGCTACTCCGGCAAACGCTACTACAACGGCTGTGAATTCATTGACGAAATAGAATCGCTGGCCGTCGAACGTGCCTGCCGGTTGTTCGGCGCTGAAGCCGCCAACGTACAACCGCATTCCGGCAGCCAGGCGAACATGGCGGTCTATTTTGCGCTGGTGAATCCGGGCGACACCGTGCTGGCGATGAGCCTTGACCACGGCGGGCATCTGACTCACGGGCATCCGATGAATTTCAGCGGCATGCTGTATAATATCGTTCCCTACGGCGTCAGCAAAGAAACCGAGATGATTGACTACGATGAGGTCGCGCGGCTGGCAGAACAGCACAAACCGAAAATGATTCTGGTCGGCGCCAGCGCTTACCCGCGCACTCTGGATTTTCCGAGATTCCGCGAAATCGCGGATGCCGTCGGCGCCAAAGTGTTCGTGGACATGGCCCATATCGCCGGCCTGGTTGCCACCGGTGAGCATCCCAGCCCGATTCCGTATGCGGATGTGGTTTCCACCACTACGCACAAAACACTGCGCGGTCCGCGTTCCGGCCTGATCCTCTGCAAGGAAGAATACATCAAAACCATCAATTCCAAGGTTTTCCCGGGACTCCAGGGCGGCCCGCTGGAACACGTTATCGCGGCCAAGGCGATCTGTTTCAAAGAAGCGATGAGTGATGAGTTCAAAACGTATCAGCGTCAGGTCAGGAAAAATGCCGCCAAGCTCGCGGCGGAACTGGCGAACCGCGGTTTCCGCATTGTCTCCGGCGGCACGGACAATCATCTGATGCTGGTTGACCTCAGGCCGAAAGCCTCCACCGGCAAAGAAGTTGCCAACTCACTGGACAAAGCGATGATTACGGTCAACAAGAACATGATTCCGTTTGATCCGGAAAAACCGTTTGTCACCAGCGGTATCCGCATCGGCACACCGGCGGTCACTACTCGCGGCATGAAAGAACCCGAGATGGTCCATATTGCGGAATTCATCAACCGGGCGGTTGCGGCCAAAGACGATGAAGCCGTACTCAGATCCATCGGCGAAGAGGTCAAAGCCTTTACCCGCAATTTCCCGCTTCCCCATTTTTAATATTGAGTAATTGCGGCATTATGGTATATTGTAGGAAGCACTAAAGAAGAAAAGGTTATTTATGATAATCAAGATTGAAGCCTTAAATTATCGTTGCTTGGAGTATATCTCTCAAGACGTTAAAAGTTTTGAGTTGCTTATAGGTCCAAATGCCAGCGGCAAGACTACTTTTCTTGATGTCATTGCTTTTCTCAGTACCATGGTCAAAGACGGATTTGAATCAGCGCTGAATGAACGCACCAATAACCACGAAGACCTGCTTTTCAAAAAGCAGGGGCAAGGGTTTGAACTTGCAGTCGAACTGAAAATGCCCGATGAAATAAGTAACCAGATTGCCAGAGAAGATTTAAATATTTTACGATATGAAGTTTCTGTCGGATATGATGAATCCGGGAAAGGCGGTTTTGTCATTCGGGAAGAGAAGGTTCTGCTTGCGATGGAGAAAAACGCAGAGCAGAAAGAGTTTGATTTTTTCCCGCATTACATTTGTCCGCCAAAGACGATAATGACCCGCAGCGGTGAAAAAGGCACTCAAATTCTTGTTTCAAAAACTCCTCATGGGAATGATAATTTTTCTTCTGAAAAATATGAAAAAGCTGGAAAGGGATGGGTTCCTTCCTTTAAATTCGGGAACTTAAAATCGGTTCTTGGCAATCTGCCGGCAGACAATGAACATTTTCCGGCATCGAATTGGCTTAAAGAATACTTGACGAATGGAGTTCAGAATTTCATGCTGGACAGCCTAGCCATTCGTAAAGCCAGTCCACCATCCAAGATTCGGGGTTTTGAACTTGATGGTTCTAATCTGTCATGGGTTGTAAAACGCTTAAAAAATGACCCTGAACGTTTTGCCATGTGGATTGCGCATCTGCAGACTGCGCTGCCGGAGCTGAAAGACATCAAAGCGGTCGAACGCCCGGATGATAAATATTGTTATTTGATATATGAATACAATCAGGGATTTGAGGTTCCTTCCTGGATGGTTTCTGATGGAACTTTGCGCCTGACAGCATTAACGCTCCCTGCTTATCTGCCTGATTCAACAGGTATTTTTATGGTGGAAGAACCCGAAAATGGAATACATCCCAATGCTCTGCAAGCCGTGTTTGATTCTTTGTCATCGGTTTATGACGGACAAGTTTTTTTAGCTTCCCATTCACCAGTAATTCTTGGGTTGGCCAAACCTGACTCGGTACTTTGCTTTTCCAAATGCGAGAATGGCGCCGCATCAATTGTAAGAGGCAGTCAGCATCCCCAGTTGAAAAACTGGCATGGTGAAATCAATTTTGAAACATTATTTGCCAACGGAGTGCTGGGATGAGCATGGTTGTAAAAGATTTGTTTGTTCTGGTTGCAGACAAATATATAGAAGAAACATTAAGCACAATTTTGGAAAGACATGCCAGTATTGGCATACGGCCGATTGATTTCAAGATTAATCGTCTTTTTTCTCATGATAGCGGATGTTACAAAGAAAGTTGTCATTATTTAAAAACTCAAGTAAATTCATTCCGACATGCACTGACTATTTTTGACTATGAAGGATGTGGCGCTGAAAATCGCATGCAACCTTTAGAAATAGAGCAGCACTTAAATAATGAATTAACAATGGATTGGGACGATAGAGCTAAAGCAATTGCAATTGTTCCTGAATTAGAAAAATGGGTTTGGTCGCGTTCCCCGCATTTTGCGTCAAGTTTGAAGTGGCACGATAAATTAGATGTATGGGCATGGGCTCAGAACAATTTTTCTTTTGACAATAACGGAAAGCCTGAACGCCCCAAAGAGGCCTTGAACGCAGCTATGAGAAAAGCGGGAACTCCCAAATCAACTTCCGTATATAAGGAGATTGCTAGAAAAGTTAGTTTTAGAAACTGTCAGGATGCGGCATTTAACCGGATGTTGAATTATTTAAGAAACTGGTTTCCATTAACATAATATAGGATTTTAAAATGATCGACATAAAACTTATCAGGGAGAATCCTGAACTGGTCAAAAAGAACTGCTGCCGCCGCGGCTGCACCGTGGACATTGACGAACTTGTCCGCATTGACAGCGAATACCGCGGCGCCGTCCAGAAAGTCGAACTCCTCCGCGCCGAGCGCAATCGCCTGAGCAAAGAGTGCCGCGACAATCCGGAAGCCCGCGAGCAGGTCAAGAATATGAAAGATGAATTGGCCCGGCTTGAAGGCTTGATGGTCGAACTCAGTGATAAGCTCGATGAAAAGATGAGCTGG
Source organism: uncultured Lentisphaeria bacterium (assembly GCA_903831825.1). Lineage (GTDB taxonomy): Bacteria > Verrucomicrobiota > Lentisphaeria > Victivallales > Victivallaceae > CAIPAT01. The sequence goes on from CAIKZE010000244.1 coordinate 15,675, forward strand.
CTGCCGAATCTGCTGGATGCGTCAGTTCCCGACGGCAAGGATGATGCCGATAATTTTGAATTGCGCAAAGAAGGCGTGCTGCCTCAATTTACGTTCAAGCCGAAAGACCATCAGGAACTCGGCGAAATGCTGGATATCATTGACACTCAGCGCGGCGCGAAAGTAGCCCAGGCCGGTTTCTATTACTGGAAAGGCAAAGGTGCGCAGTTATGCAACGCCATGTACTTCTGGGTGCAGCAGCAGCTTAATGCCAGAGGGTTTACCACCTTTTTAACGCCTTGCGTGGCCAAGGAAAAAACGCTGTTCGGAACCGGCTATCTGCCGTTTTTTGCCGACCAGACTTTCGGGCTTAAAGAATCCGACCTGGCGCTGATCGGCACCTCCGAACAGACGCTGGTCGGCTATCATGCCGATGAACTGCTGGATGGTGAAAAACTGCCGCTGATGTATTCGGCGTTCACCCCCTGTTTCCGCACGGAAGCCGGCAGCTACGGCAAAGCCTCCCGCGGAATTTTCCGGGTTCACCAGTTCCATAAAGTCGAACAGATTGTGTTCTGCCGTCCGGAAGAATCGGTGAAATATCACGAATTCTGTCTGGAAAATGAAGAACTCCTGTTAACCAAACTCGGGATTCCGTACCGCGTGGTTAATGTCTGCGTCGGGGATATGGGCGCGCCGGGGTATAAGAAGTATGACATTGAAGCATATTTCGCCGGGTTCGGCACTTATCGCGAAGTAACGTCCAATACCAACCTGACGGATTTCCAGTCGCGCCGCCTGAACATCAGGTTTAAAGACAAAGACGGCAACAAGGATTTTGTCCATACGATCAGCGCTACCGCGGTGACTGACCGGGTGGCAATCGCCATTCTGGAAAATAATCAGCAGGCTGACGGTTCCGTCATTATTCCGGAAGTTCTCCGTCCGCTTACCGAGTTCGACCGGATTGAGCCTGTAAAATAAACAGCTATTGTTAATCACTGACGGGTAGAAGGCTTCGGCGTTCTACCCGTTTTTTATAAAAAAAGATATTTTTGAAAAAAAAGACACAATAATATCAATTAATGCAGCGTTTAACTAGCGGAATAAAAATTAAAATCGGAGATAAAAAATGAACAGCAGGTTTTTAACTGCAATGGCCGTCGCTGGAATTATTGCTTTTGGAATATCTGGAACTTATGCTCAAGACACTCCGGTTACCACGGACAAACCGGTTGTCGGCAAATCTGACGAAAACAACGGCAAAGAGCCGAAGGGGCGGAACGAAAAACGTCCTGAACTGCGCGAATTCGAGCGGGAGCGGATTGTTGAGATCGTCTTGAAAGAAAAATATCCGCAGGAAGTTGAAGAAATCAATAAAATCAGAAAAGACGATCCGGAAAAAGCCAGAACCCAGATGCAGGCCCTCAGAAGGAAAATCATGGAAGAGCAGAAAGCGGAAAGAGAGAAAATCCGCGAGATGATCGCCGAATACAAGAATACCCATGATCCCAAACAGCTTGACATAATCAAGGCGAAAATTGCGGAGAAACTTCACGAACGGCTCGATCTGGAAAAAAAGATAATCATCCAGGGTGAAGAGAAAATTAAGGAATTGCAGGAAAGACTCGCCAAATTCAAGGCGGAATATCAGAAGCGGCTTGACAATAAAGATCAAATGATCGAAAATAAAATCAAGGAACTGTCAAAAAATCCGGAAATGTTTTACTGAGCCGGATTTTGAAAGTATAAATTGAATCGTTCTCCTTCTCTGCCGGAACAGGATTTCCCCCCATTTCCTGTTCCGGTCTTTTTTTAATTAATTATATCCATTTGCTTTTTCAGATGAATGTTGCTATAGGTAAAATGTTGCGGCTTTTTAATAAAAAAGCCTGATATGCTTATCATGCTGTCAAGGATAGGTGGAAAACAGACTGAATGGACCGAATGGTCATAATGGACGGCTATACGTCGTTCCTGCTGTCTATTGCGTCCATATAATATCCTAAAGAATGAGTAAAAAATATGACAAAAGATTAAGGAATAATTTTATGGAAACCACAAAAATCGCACTATTCAAAGGAAAGCAAATTCGCAAAATCCTGTTTGAAAATGAATGGTGGTTTTCTGTGATTGATGTAATCCAAGCACTTACAGCGCAGTCAGATGACTATACTGCGAGAAAATATTGGAACAAGTTAGCACAACGCTTAAGAGAAGAAGGAAGTGAAGCGGTGACAAATTGTCACCGTTTGAAATTACCAGCTCCAGACGGAAAAATGCGTGAAACTGACTGTGCTGATACGGAAGGAATTTTTCGTATTATTCAATCTGTTCCATCTTCCAAAGCAGAACCTTTTAAGCGTTGGCTGGCAAAAGTAGGCTATGAGCGGGTACAAGAGATTGAGAATCCGGAATTGGCAACTAAGCGCACTCGTACGCTTTACAAACTAAAAGGTTATTCAGAGGATTGGATTGAGAAAAGAATGCGCGGAATCACCATTCGCGAAGAATTAACCGACGAATGGCAAAAAAGGGGCGCAAAAGAACAAAAAGATTATGAAATACTAACTGCAGAAATTTCCAAAGCATCTTTCGGCATAACACCATGTGATTATAAACAGTTAAAAGGATTAAAAAGAGAAAATCTGCGAGATCATATGGACGATTTTGAGTTGATTTTCACTATGCTTGGCGAGAGATCAACAACTGAAATTCATCGCCAGGAAAATTCTCAAGGCGTTCCTAAATTAAAAGTTGATGCACGCCGTGGCGGAAAAATAGCCGGCGTAGCGAGAAAAGAACTGGAAAAAGAACTGGGACGGTCAGTAGTTTCAAACCAAAACTATTTACCCGGAAATAAACAAAAGAAGAAATTAAAATAATTTTAACCAAGTATTGGATAATGACTAAGGAAGTGGAGCAAAATGACCTATTGAATTTTTACCGAATATCTTGATTTAATATTCGGGTTGTTTGTGAGGCGCATACCGGCAGACAGGAAAGCGGTACAAAAACATAGGTTATTTTGTGACAGTTCCTAATGAGTACGGGGATGTAAAGAATGAGTAAAAAAGCTGTTGTTCTATTGAGCGGGGGACTGGATTCGGCGACCTGCCTGGCAATCGCCAAACGCGAAGGCTTTGAATGTTACGCGCTGAGTTTCGATTACGGTCAGCGCCACGAATGCGAACTTCTGGCGGCGAAAGCCGTTGCCGCCGCCATCGGCGTCACAGATCATATTGTGGTAAAGATAGATTTGCGCAAGTGGGGAGGCTCCGCGCTGACTTCCGAAATCGCCGTTCCGGATGCCGGCAGCGCTGCCGGCATTCCCGTAACTTACGTTCCCGCCCGCAACATCATTTTCCTGTCATTCGCGACCGGCTGGGCGGAAGTTATCGGAGCAAAAGACATTTTCATCGGAGTCAATTCGGTGGATTATTCCGGCTATCCCGACTGTCGCCCGCGCTTCATCGAAGCATTTCAGCATTGCGCCACGATCGGGACTAAAGCCGAAGACGAAGGCTGGCAATTCCATATTCATGCCCCGCTGCAAACGCTGAACAAGTCGGAAATTATTCGCCAAGGGATGCTGATCGGGGTGGATTACAGCCTGACCCATAGTTGCTACAACCCGGGAGCCAACGGTTTGGCCTGCGGCAAATGCGACAGTTGTCACCTCCGCCGCAAAGGGTTCGAAGACGCCGGAGTGCCCGACCCGACAAAATATCAATAAACTCTTTGGACTTCTTATTCAAAGGGGTATATTGTTTCCCATAGATTAAAAAATAGCGGATTTATATAAAAACGGAGGGTTTGTCATGCGTGATTGTATTTTTTGTAAAATTGTCAACGGCCAGATTCCGGCGACAAAAATATATGAGGATGAACTGGTCTTTGCGTTTCTGGATATCGCGCCGATCAATCCGGGACATGCTTTGGTGATTCCCAAAGAGCACCATGAAAGCTGCGTAACAATTCCGGAAGAAGTTGCCGGCCGCATGTTTAAGGTCGGCAGCCGCATCGGGGTAGCGATCAAACGGGCGCTTGACTATGACGGCTTTAATCTGCATCTCGCTGACGGACAGTGTGCCGGCCAGGTCGTTATGCACGGACATTTGCATATCGTTCCGCGCGGCGCGCAGGATGGTTTTCACTGGAACTGGCGGCAGAAAAAATATGACAGCGACACCGAGCGTCAGGAAGTTGCCGAAAAAATACTCGCCAAACTGAAAGTATAAAACCCGGAAGACAGAACTCAGAATTCAGTCAAGAGTCAGCGGCGGACAGCGGGTACCGCAGTTTTAGCAAATAAGGAACTCGCAGGAATTTGAAAAGTCTTTCAAAGGAAAAAACAGAGTTTAAAAAATAAAGATCAAAGATAAAGAAGGATTTAATATGAATTTCTATTCTGAATTCATGCCTTCCATTCTGAATTCTGACTCCTGAATTCCAAGATTTAGTATTAGAATTATTTCAGCGGCCTGGTGAAAACAAAGCCGCTGCCTTTGGGGTCGAAATTTACCAGCATTACCGCCAGCGGTTTTGATTTCATGAAGATTTCGCCGGTGTTTTCGTGCTCACTGGAAGTCCTCTTGACTGTTGCGGTCCAGCCTTCATGGCTTATTTTGTTGGAAATTTCTTCCAATCCCAGCGCCGGACTCACTCCGGTTTTAAACTCCCCGTAATAAGCGTTGCGTTTAGAGAAGTACATATACTTGACCGGGGTGCTGTCGTCAGGCCGCGGCAGGCAGGCGGGCCAGGTGAAGTTTTCCGGAAATTTGGGCGGAACGGTCATGGAAAACTGGATTATCGGTGAATTTTCGCCAAGCATTACCAGCAGCAGCCGTTTTTCGCTGCCGTCCTCCTGCTTGATTATAACCAGCATGGTATTCGAATTGGTGGCGAATTTCGCGTTCGGAAACAGCTTTAAAAGCAACGCCACCAGGTCTCCGGCATTCATGTCTATCAAGCCGACGTTGAGTTCCAACCTTACATCGTTGATCGTAACCGGTTCGTTCCAGACGTTTTTCGGGTTCAGCGCCGTTTCCGCGTTGCCGGCGTTGCCTTTGCCTGCATTCGGCCAGAGCGAGAAGACCTCGCCGTATCCGGGAACGGATAGCGCGATCAACGAAATCAGCACCAGATGTTTTATATAACTTTTCATTTATCCAGTTTCCATATCCGGATGCTCAAGCGGTCATAAAATCCGGGGAAAAATTTTAACATCGGCACGGCTATGCGGTTCCAGCCGGGATAAATCAGGCTGCGGCAGCTTTTCCGCCATGCCTGGAACAGCGCCGCGGCGAAAGCATCCGGGGAACCGCCGCCGGGGGTATGCGGCGGCTGACGGTTGCCGAGCGAACGGCTGGAAAAGCCGGTGTTGATTCTGCCGGGAGCCACATCAATGACTTTAATGCCGTAACGCTTTACTTCCGGCCGGATTGTATTGGAAAATGTGGTCACCGCCGATTTGGTGGCGCAGTATGCCCCCATGCAGGGAACATACAGATCCCCGGCGATAGACGATACGTTCATTACCGTGCCTTTCGATTCTTTCAACAGCGGAAGAAATATTTTGGTCATGGCGCTCAGCGCAAAAAAGTTCAGTTCAAAAATGTCCCGCAAATCCTGCTCGGAAAGTTCCTCCCAGGTGGAATAGCTGCCTTTCCCGGCATTGTTAATCAGCACATCGGTTCTGCCGAATTTTTTCATGGTCTGTTTCAGCGCCTTCTCGCGGTCTTCCGGTTTCGTGATATCGGCTTCAATCCAGAGATCCGGCTCAAAGTCAGGTTTGGAACGGGAGATTCCGACCACTTTGACGCCGTGCCGCATGAATTTAACGGCCGCGGCTTTGCCCAGACCGCTTGACACTCCGGTGATAACAGCTACTTTTGCCGTTTTTTTATCAGTCATTTGTTTTTTGGCTTTCTGTGATGGAAATGCCGGCATAGCTTACGCAATGCGAAAAGTCTCCGGTGAGATCGCCGGAGGTGGTATAATCAACCAGTTCCGCCTGTAGTTTTTCCCCGTTGGCAATGGCCAGGCGGACGGCGGCCAGCAGAATGCGGATCGGGCCGGCGCCGCAGATGGTCGCCCCTGTCCGGTTGACATAGTGATTGAAGCCGTCAAGATCAAACTTGAGAATATGGTCTACGGCGCCCATATCCAGTTCATGCAGATTTTTTTTGATGTCATTTACGAACGGCTCATAGCTGAAAGCCTTGCCGTAATGCGTGAAGTCCGAGCTGATCACCCACAGCGTCTCTTTATTCCAGAACTGTTCCAGCGCCTGTGCCGCATGTCCGGCGGTCACCACGTCAATAAAACCGGCGATCACCGGGATGATTTCCATTTCCGGATTAAACTCGTGCAGCAGCGGCAGTTCCACTTCCAGCGAATGTTCATAATCATGTGTTTCAGACAGGTTCTGTATATATTGAGATTCATAACCGAGAATTGCTTCGACGGCGGCAGTGTCAATCTTCATTTCGCCCAGCGGGGTGCTGTAAGCGGTGTAGCCGGCGGTGGCGATCCCGCGGAAAGGCACCCGGTGCGAAGGAGCGATGATCAGCGCGCGGGAAAACCTGCCCGCATCCGCGCGCCGCAGGGTTTTAACCGCCGTAAGGGCGGAATATTCATATCCGGCGTGGGGCAGAATCACGGCTCTGGCTCCCTGATCCGGAATGATGTCCGGAGTCTTTTTAATAAAGGTAGCGACCTGGTTGGCAAGCATTTCCGGATTGCTGGTGTAGAATCTGCCCGCGGCAAAAGTTTTTCTAACTTGCTGTTCCATGATTTCCTCCCTTGCAATAGCGTATAAATAAAAAGGGTTTATGTTCTCACATCATATAATATGTTATAAAATAACTGGTCTTCAAGCGCATTTTGGTTATTCCGGACGTGGTTGTACAGAATATTTCCGTTTAGAGCCCCTTTTGAATACAAGTTCTAAAGTTCTGGAGTTCGGTCCCGCTTGCGGGTCCCGCGACTGCGGGATCTAAAGTTATCACATTCTCGAACTTCCGTACTCTCGAACTTCCCACATCACTCCGAGTGTTTAGAGCGCCGTTGAACAGAACGGTTCCGGTGTAGCGCCCTCTCTCTGAGAGGGATGTTCCGATCCCCCGTCCGAGACGGACGGCACTACAACAAAACATTTTGGACACTCGACTCCGAGACTTTGGAGCCCCATTGAGCGGAACGGTTCCGGTGTAGCGCCCTCTCTCTGAGAGGGAGGTTCCGATCCCCTGTCCGAGACGGACAGCACTACAATAAACCCTCAACTCCGAGAGTTTGGAGCCCTATTGAGCACAACAGCTATCAGTTTTCAAAAGCCAGAGTACATCAAGCTTCCAGCTTGAGTAAAATCACAAGCAGGATGCTTGTGGTACTTTTTTCCAATTACTCCGAGACTTTGGAGTGTCGTTGAACAGAGCTTTTTTCATTTTTCAACTTTTCTCGCTTTCCACTTTTCTCGCTTTTCTCGCTCCAACACTCCGAGTCGTTGGAGTGTCGCCGAACAGAGCTTTTTTCATTTTTCCACTTTTCTCGCTTTTCTCGCTCCCAACACTCCGACACTTTGGAGTGTCGTTGAACACAATTTCTATCAATTTTTCAAACAACTCCGACACATTGGAGTATCGTTGAACAGAACCATTTTTATCCCGCAGCCGCGGGAAGGCACAGAGACACAGAGAAAACATGATTTCCGGTTTAAACTCGGATTCCACACTTTCCATTTTTCCCGGGAACGCCGGTCTCCGTACCGGCAGGCTGTTTCTCATTCCGGTCATATATGATGCGTTTCTTGAAAAAGCCGGTACGGAGACCGGCGTTCCCGGGGGGTGTGCCATCGTTCGTCTGTAATTGTAAATAATTTCACCATAAAGTTAATCCAATCCTTAATTTCGGGTAATATCTTCCGATTTTTCAATTTTCAATTTTCAATTGTTCCTACATATATAGTAGTTTCGTCAATCAACAGATGTGCAAATGATTAGGCATAAAGACATTAAGCCTTAATTTCTGAATTTTTCCAACGCAACTTAACCCGCTAAAATCGTTATTAAAGGCAGACCACAAGGCAGAAAAATACCAGCGGCAGGGTTGCATTCAGCAGTTCTGTCTGTTATTGTATCCGCCCGGAGTAATGCGAAACATGCGCCCAATAAATGAAAGGTTCTACAGATGAGACACAATATTGTTAACCGGATCGTCACTGCCGCAACATCTGCCGTTATCTGTATGGCGTTTCTGCCGGTTTCATCCAACGCCTGCACCCGCTGCGTCTATCTGGGACCGGAAAACACCGTTATTGCCGCCCGGTCAATGGACTGGGCGGAAGATCCCGGCACAAACATCTATTGTTTTCCGCGCGGCATGAAGCGCGACGGAGCAGCAGGACCGGATTCCATCACATGGACCAGCAAATACGGCAGCGTCGTCTGCGCGTTTTACGAAGTCAGCACCGTGGACGGCATGAATGAGAAAGGCCTGGTCGCCGACGTCCTGTATCTGGTTGAATCCGACTACGGCAAACCGGACGGCAAAAAACCGGCGCTCTCAATCAGCGCCTGGGCTCAATATGCGCTGGATAATTTTGCATCCGTTGCCGAGGCGGTCGAGGCGCTGCGCAAGGAACCGTTCGTCATCATCGCTCCCGTACTGCCCAACGGCGCTCCCGCCCAGGGGCATCTGGCGCTGTCCGACCCGACCGGGGACTCGGCAATTTTTGAATACATAAAAGGCAGGCTGGTCATCCATCACGGACGCGAATACCAGGTCATGACCAATTCTCCCTCTTTCGATCAGCAACTGGCGCTCAATAAATACTGGGAGCAGATCGGCGGACTGGTCTTTCTGCCCGGCACTAACCGGGCCGCCGACCGTTTCGCCCGGGCGTCGTTCTACATCAACGCGATTCCGCAAACTGATGACCACAGGCGGGCTGTGGCATCGGTGTTCAGCGTGATTCGCGGCGTATCAGTCCCGCTGGGGTTCACCACTCCGGGGCAACCGAACATCTCCAGTACGATCTGGCGCACGCTGTACGATCACGGGAAGAGAATCTTCTATTTTGACTCGGCCACCAGCCCGACGATATTCTGGACGCCGCTGGCAGAGATGGATTTCAGCGAAGGAGCCTCTGTAAAAAAATTGACCATCTCTGGCGGCGAAACCTATAGCGGCAGCGCGGCGGCAATGTTCACCAAAGCTGAACCCTTCAAATTCCTCCCCGCAACAGTAAAATAAGGAGTTGTAAAGAAATAAGTGGTATTTTATACTGAGAGTATCGGGGAGAAATTTTGGGGTTGCCGGAGAGGAGCAAAGCCATAGCTTTGTAACGAACAGGCAAAGCCGAAAGTGCCACCGAGACACCAGTAGAAAGTGCCAGTTATTTTTGAACGACTCCTAAGCTGATGTTTTCCTGGAAATTTAAATTTGACCCAGATTTCTGATTAATTTTAACGCAAAGCCGCTGTAAAGAAATAAACTTGGCAAGTTTCGTGAAATATCCCGAGGTGATTTTGGGCTGCTAAAGAGTACTGCAAGCATTCCCGCAGTCGCGGGACCACTTGAGAGTGGCCAGGGGTTTTAACCCCTGCTTGCTTATCAAGCTGGAAGCTTGAGTTACTTTGAGTACCGGCAAACACAAAGGCATTCGGGAGAATCGCGAAGATGTAAAGGTTATTTTTTTACGGCATCTAAGCATTTCCCTGCTTATAATTATTATTTTAATATCTTGCGCTTCAACTTTCTAAAATAAGATAGATTTATCCCACGATAAATTAAACTTTTGAGCTTAAAAAATGTATAATTTGTTAAATAAAGTGGACAGACCCCGATGAGCGATATTTCACGGAACTTGTCAAGTTATTTACAGCTCCTTAATCATTTTTTCATCACTTTTATTGTAGCCATTCATTGTTCAAATCAATTCGTATTTATTCCAACGAATTTTTCTTGAACTCAGTCAACTCCTTAACCAGTTCCAATTTAAAAACCTCTTCACTCGGGAGATAAAGTTTATATTGACTCGCCAGTATTGTTTTATTATTTTCAGGCAATGTAAATTTAACCACGGCATTGTTTTTTTCAGCAGAAAGCAGAATCCCGATAGTCGGATTTTCGTCCGGCAATTTCTGTGTTCGGTCATAGTAATTAACATACATTTGCAACTGCCCCAAATCCTGATGGGTTAATTTATGGGTCTTTAATTCGATAATCACGAAACAGCGCAGAAGCCGGTTGTAAAAGATCAGATCGGCGAAAAAGTCATCGCCGTCCAGATGGATTCTCTGCTGGCGGGCTGCAAATGTAAATCCGTTGCCTATTTCCAGCAAAAACTCCTGCAGGTGGGTGATAATTGCCTGTTCAATATCTTTTTCATAGTAGGCCGCTTCCCGCTTTAATCCCAAAAATTCCAGATACATTGGATCTTTGATAATGTCAGTTGGGTTCTCCGGCAACTGTTCGCCTTCGGCCACCGCGAGAACCCTTTCTTTATCACTGCTCAATAACAATCTTTCATATAATTGGCTGTTTATCTGTCGTTCAAGCTGTCTCGCAGTCCAATTATTCTTTGATGTCTCGGCAAGATAGAATTCCCGCCGCCCATTATTTTCCAACGGAAGAAACAATTTGTAATGAGTCCAACTGAATTGCGTCCGCAGTGCGGACGCAATTGGAAATTCCTTGTAAAATTGTCTGCACCGCTCTAATTGCCTGACAGAGAAACTTGTACCGTATTCAGGCATAAGTTCCTTGGCAAGAGTCTTTATCAGATATGTCCCATATTCAGCACGTTTCTTCCCCTGCTGTTCTTCTTCCAGAATGCTTCTGCCAAGGTTCCAGTACATTACAACCCGATGAAAATCAACTGACCGCAGTGCATTTTTCTGTGCATCCTCGATAATATTCTTTATCTGAAGCACAAAAGCTGGACGGATATGATTATTTTTCTTGATCATTTTAACCTCTTATGAAGCCCTTTGGAACAATTACTACATTTTCGTATCGCAACAGTAATCCATTAATGATAAATTTATTGAAGAGTAAATTAGTACCTTATATCGGGCGCTGTCCACTTTATTTTCATTTTCCCTGCATATATTCATTAAATTTACTTCTCTTTATGCTTAGGAGTCGTTCAAAAATAACTGGTACTTTCTACTGGTGTCTCGGTGGCACTTTCGGCTTTGCCGGTTCGTTACAAAGCTACGGCTTTGCTCCTCTCCGGCAACCCCAAAATTTCTCCCCGATACCCTCAGTATAAAAAT
>CAIKZE010000245.1 GCA_903831825.1 uncultured Lentisphaeria bacterium
ACCGCTGCGGAACAGTGCCAGGACTTCGTTTTTTATTTCCGCTGCCGTCATGCTCCGGCGCAAACGGACACTCTTATAATCCACCCCGGCAGACTGGAGCGCTTTGCCCCAGTTGCCGAAGCGTTTTATCGCCGCCATATACAGCGGCTTGTGGTGGTTCTGGGCGTGCTGCGAGAACAGCGGCTCGCCTGCTTTCGCCAGACGTCGGATTTCGTCCCGCACTGACTGCCTGGTCCAGCTTTTATATTTCTTGATCAGGCTGTAATCCAGGCCACATGATTCGATGGCTTCACCCCATGAACCGAAGGTCCGTTCCGCCGCCGCGTAAACATCTGGATAAGTGGTGGCATAATAATGGGAGTTGAGATCTTCCTTGCCGTGCCGGCTCATAATGTGATGCTGAACCATCTCCGGGAACCATATCTGCTTGAACATCGTTTCGCCTCATCTATATAATTAAAAATGAAAATACAAAATTCTAACAAGTATATTATTCCGTCTAAGGGAGAAAGCTTCATTGCGCCTGTACTGTTGACTGATTTTCCGGTGCTACAGTCACGTCTTCATCCTTCTCTATGCCCTTACCATTTCTATGCATCCAATCCACCTTGCCTTTAGATATCCGGCATCCGGTCGCAACTCCCTTGTGGAAATATTCAAGGGCTTTAACCTCGTCCTGCTTCACGCCTTCGCCATATTGATACATGATGCCGATTTTATAATTGGCTTCTGCATATCCTGAATCTGCGGCCTTCTTGTACCACTCAATGGCTTTAACATAATCCGGACGGGTAACACCATGATTACCCGTATAATACTTGTACCCGATTTCAAATTGTGCTTCCGGATAACCGGCGGCAGCTTTCTGACACCACTCCGCCGCCTTGGCTTCATCCTTTTCCACGCCGCTGCCCAGAGCATACCGGACGCTTAATTCATATTGTGACTCCGGGATTCCTGACTCTGCATTTTTACGACAATGTTCAAAAGCTTTGGAGCCATCCCGCCGAGGTTCGATTGCCGGTGGCTCTATTTCCTCCGGCACCGGTTCAGCTATCAATGTCAGACCTGCCATGCCGGCCACAACAAAGACAAGCATGATTACTGACGCCAGCAGTGTCCTTCTGCTTCTGGAATCATCTTCAAAATAAGTAACCAATAATTTCATGTTCTCTCCCTAAAATTACCTTTTAACATCATCATGCACTGCGCTGCCATACTATTTCTTTTCTTTCGGTTTTAGCATGACGTTTGTACGCCCTTCTTCTATCTCAAGCGACAAATCAGCCATCGTGGCGAGTGATTTCAGGGCTTTGTACAGGCTTATATTCCTGACAGACATATATATCCTGGATTTATTCTCCTTGTCCATCAGAACAATGTTCACCCCTTTTCTGTCCGGGTCCCGCAGTTTTCCCTGGGCAGCAAGATATTGAATAACATCATTTACATTTGCGTCATGGAACTCAACCTGGGGGATGATAATTGAATCAAGTTTCTGGGACAATGATGCGCTGGAAGGTCGAGCTGGCGTGCTTTCTGCCAGACAGGACAATCCACCAGCAAATATTACACTCAATACTGCAATTGCAGTCTTCATAATCTTCAATCTCCTGCTTTAAATATAATTGGGATTTTCATAAAGTCGATTCCTGAAACTTCTACTCTTTTGATATTACAGGATGCTACCTTTATGTTTTTTATGTCAACTACATCGAAAAAGTCATTTACTGAGTTGTTCAGAGTACTGCTTGCGGGAATGGTATTCCATAAATTCATGGTTGAACAGCTTCATCATAACCAGATTCCAGCTCTCGTTTTCAAACTGCCGGGCATGCTCACGGAACTCGTACTCGGTAAAACCTAATTTCCTGTAACAGGCGATGGCCGGTTTATTGAAATCGAACACCCCGATATTGATTTCCATCAGTCCCAGGACATTGAAGCCGTAATTCAACGCTTCGGCAACCATCGCTTTGCCCAACCCCTTGCCGCGATCTTCAGCCTGGCAAATGAGTGCACGCCCCAGACAGGCGGACTCATTTGCATAATCGATATTCATTAACTCAATATGCCCTACAACAGTTCCTTCTAACCGGCGGCAGGCCGTGAACATTAAGTACGAAGGTTTTCCGCCTCTGGTCCGTTCAAGGCTTTTCAATAGCTGTGCTCTATTCAGCGGATAGTGGTATTGATGCCCTGCCCATTGCAGGAGAAACCGCGCATCCAGAATCCCACCGATAAGACGGGGAATATCCGCTTCTTCAAATTTTCGCAGCTTAACCATGACTATCACTCCTCTTCCACTATTTTTCTCAACACCAGCTTATTGCATCTGGTCAGCACCAGAGTGTTTTTATCTTCAATCAGCCACTCGAAATCCTCGCCTTTTTCCATCTTGATGGCTTCCGCGATGGCGGTCGGCATCACCACTTTGAAGGCGCGGTTAGTCGGCCTCTGGCCTTTCTGAATCTTAACTCGATATCCCATTTTTACCTCAGATATGATCATTTACTTTCATTATAAAATAAGAATTTGTATGCCTCAATTGGCAGCATTTTGCTCTGATAGCGTTGCTGACCAGGCTGATTGCATGATTTCATGCATTCCGCTATACTGCGCACCGGCTTGAATGAACCGTCCGGCTGTAAACTCAGTTCCGCTTCCATTGACAACAAGATGGAATTATTCTTTGCCATGAACTGCTGTATTTCCGAGGTTATATTTTTGATCGTAGGCACTATAAGAATGAACGGGTTCTGTTGCGAAAGGTAAATCGAACTTATGGTGTCGGTCAGAGTTGATGTCTTATAGGTTATATAAACCTCCGTACCGGAATAATCGCCGAGATGCCAGACATTATCGTGTTCAATCCGGCAGTCTTCTGCATACTTGATATTCAGTGAAGCGCAAATTGCCTTGTGCAGAGCATCCAGGCGCAGCGAGTAGATCAGGATGTCCCTGAACTTGAGATGGACAGGCTCAGCCTGGTTCTGCGGGCACACTGCCTTGATGTCGGATGGGGAATTCTCCACCACTTGACGCGGATAGCCCTGTTCACATGGATCCGTACAATTCAGCAGTTTGACGCGACGGCCATCTACTCTCAGATAATGTGTGTAGAAAGTGTTAAAACGATGCCAGCCCGACAAACTGTGCTGCCATTCTTTCCAAGCCGCTTCCTGCTCCGGCAGCTCCTCCAGATAACCCCAAATCCGGTCCATAATCTTTCTCCTCTTGTGTTCAAAAATATACGCTATAATAACTCTTCTTTTAACATTATCTTCGTCAAACTACGCATCAAGACTGCGGCGAAGCATTATCAATCGCTTCAAACTTTTCATCCACCGTAACGGAAAATCCGCGTTCAATTCTGCACATCAGGTACAATGTTCCAATCAGCAGGAAGTTCGTAATTCCATTGGCTATACCGAATACGATCGCGCCACTTTCCATATTTAGCGTGACCGTCACCAGCACCTGGCACACCCAGACGCCGACCGCCAGCAGGAATTTACTGCCAAGGATAATCAGCATACCATGATGCGGAATGCCGTTGCGCAACGGCGAACCTGTTTTCGCCGCCGTCACGTCGCGCCGTATTTTCTTTTTCAGTACTATCCAGCACAGCCATCCGGCTAC
>CAIKZE010000246.1 GCA_903831825.1 uncultured Lentisphaeria bacterium
ATGCATTTCGATAAATTTTTTCATGGTGTATTCTCTTTTTTTATTTTGCTTCACTAACAAAATATTATGAAGTACACCATGAATTTTTCAAGTCAAATTGCAATTACTTTTGGGTTGCGGGCAACGCCCGCCTTAATAATAGGAATATTATAGGCCAGCAGCTTGTCCGGGTCGATCTCAACCTGGTACTGTTTCTCGAAGCCGCCGATAGTTGCAACCTCAGCGACACCCTCCACGCTCTGAAGCCAGTAACGCAGATGCCATTGCTGGAACGAACGCAGATCCGCCAGATCGTGCTTGCCGCTTTTGTCCACCAGCGCATATTGAAATCCCCAGCCCACCCCCGTGGCGTCCGGCCCCAGCACCGGAGCGACATTCGGCGGCAGGCTGTCAGTCAGCCCCTGCATATATTCCAGCACTCTGGAACGCGCCCAGTAAAGGTCCGTGCCGTCTTTGAAGATTACATACACGAACGAGTAACCGAAGAACGAATAGCCGCGCACCACCCGGACATTGGGCGCGCTGATGAGTTTGGTGACTATCGGATAAGTGATCTGGTCTTCAACCAGATTCGGGCTACGCCCTTCCCATTGAGTGAAAACGATCACCTGCACGTCGGTAAGGTCGGGAATGGCGTCCAGCGGCGTGTTGCGCATGCAGTATATGCCGCCGATGGTCAGCGCCGCCACCAGCATGAAGACCATGAACTTGTTCCGGGCGCTCCATTCGATGACACGTTCGATAAAGCTGTCTTTAGTCGTCAAGGATTTCACATTTATTTCCCTTATTTAACCACAGAGACACAAAGGCACAAAGAAAAACTTTTTTACCATGAAGAATTGCAATTCATAAAGTAAATCTCCAATTCTAAACTTTCCCGCTTTTCTCGCTTTCAACTTTTCTCGCTTTCAACTTTTCTCGCTTTCAACTTTAATGCTTATGCTCAGTTGCGTCGCCCATGCCTTCAATGGCCGCTTTAAGCTGGCTTTCGGAATCCACCAGGAATAGAGCGCGGGTGACCACGTTTTCGCCCTCCTTTACCCCTTCCAGCACTTCGTAATAATCATCGGTTTTAGCGCCCACCTTCAGTTCGCGCGGCTCTAAATGGCCGTCCTTACCATCAGCGAAAGCGACATAACGGGTTCCCGTATCAATCACGGAACTGGCCGGAACCGTCAATTTTTTACCCAGCACCACCTGTATTTCGACGTTAGCCCACATATCCGGACGGAGCAAATGGCCGGGATTGTCCAGTTCCAGCCGGATTTCACCGCGCCGCGTCAAGGCGTCAATGTGCGGATAAATAAAGGTGATTTTGGCGGGGAATGACTGGTTGCCCAGGTATGTAAACTTGATGACGGCATCCTGCCCCACGGCCAGCAGCGGCATTTCATATTCAAAAACGCCGGCCCGCAGCCAGAGGTGCGAAAGATCGGCAATCTCGTACAAAGTCTCGCCCGCCGTAAAAGCTTTGCCTTCGATGGCCGTCTTGGCGACCACATGTCCAGAAAACGGGGCCCGGAATAGCAGTTCGTCAGCGGGAGCGCCGCGCGCTTCCAGCTCGCGGATTTCATCGCCGCTGATCTGCCACAATTCAAGCCGCCGCCGCGAAGAATCCAGAAGACGTTTGGCCGACTGCCGCTGGTCGTCGTCAGGACTGTCTTTCTGTTTATCATAATTCTTCAACGCCAGGAGGTATTCTTTTTCAGCAGTAAAAAGTTCAGGACTGTACACCATGAACAACGGCTCGCCTTTCTCCACGGGCGCGCCAGTAAAATTGACTTTTACCGAGCGTATCCAGCCGCTGAAACGCGGAGCGATTCTCGCCAGTTTGGTTTCGTCGTGTTCAACCCGCGCGGTAGCGCGGAGCAGAAAAGCCAGATCACGCTTTTCAACCGGCGACAGCCGCATCCCGATCAGTTGCCGTTTGTCCGGAGAAATAAAAACATTGGCGCGTCCGGACACGCCGTGTTCGCCATGCGCCGCCTCTCCTTCAACGGGTTTCTTTTCAATAAGTTTCATCCCGCACTTCGGGCAATTCCCTGGAGCATCGCTGATAACTTCAGGATGCATCGGACAATAGAAACTCGGCTTAACTGCTCCGACAGGTTGTTCGTTGTCTTTAATCGGCACTAATTTCATATTGCAGATGGGGCAATCGCCGGGCCGGTCGCTGACATAGGTCGGATGCATCGGGCAATGATATTTCTGCTTCTTAGTTTCCTTGACCGTGCTATTGGCGAAACTGGATGAATCGGACTTGCCGCATCCCGCCGCAACGGCAGTCAAAGCAACAGCGGCCGATAAAACAAGAAATTGTGCCAGCTTAATGCTCATAAAATTTTCATTCCTTTATTAATGGTTTGGTGTCGGCGGGGCCGGGAATTGGCGCGCCCTGCGGACGCATGCCGATGATTAATGAAAGTTCAGCCAGGGCCGTCTCGCATTGGAGACGCGCCTCCACTTCCGCCAATTGAAACTCCAGCAATGCACGTTCGGCATCCAGGAGATTGATAAAATCAATTTTGCCCGAAGAATAAGCGGACAATGCTACATCGAGCGAGAGCTGCGCCTTCGCCAGCAGGCCGTCCGTAAGCAGTTTCAGATTGCGTTTGGCCTCGCGATACGTGAATGATTTGTCGGCAAAATCCACCGCCAGTTGAATCTGTTCCGCCGTGAGTTTGGCGGAAGCCGCATTTTTTTCCGCTTGAGCGGCGGCGATTTCCGCCGCAATTTTATCGCGCCAAATGGGAAGCGTGACATCTAACTTGGGCCGCCACATTATCGGAGCGGCTTTTACGTCCGCTTCGACGCCGACGGTAAAATCGGGATATTGGCTTTTGCGGGCCAGATTGATGCCCTCTTCGGCGGCGCGCACCTCCGACTCCATTGCTTTTAGCCGCAGATTATGCGCCATGACGATTGTATAAAGTTGATCGGAACTTACATCCAGTTTAGTCGGCTCGAACCGCAACGGCATCGGCGGATTCGGCTGTCCTGGAGTCATACCCAGCGCGGTTTTGAGTTTGGACATCAGCGGATTGCGCGAATCCTCAAGGTTGGCGATATCATTTTTTAACCGTTCCTGCTCAATTTGCGCGCGAAGCACGTCCTGCAACGTAACTTTTCCCGCTTCATCCTGTGCGCGGGCAATTTCCTCCACCTGGCTCATCAATATCAGCATTTTGCGATTAAGGCGGATGCGTTCGTTGAGAAAATGAAGCTGATAATACGGGCGCTTGACTTCAAACGCCGTCTGCAGCACCGCATTTTCATAGTCGAAATACCGTGTCCGGCTCACCGCCGCCGCGACATCGGCGCGGGCGGTGAGCTTGGTCGGCCAGGGTATATCAATCATCAGTCCGGGCATTATGGTGCTGATAACATTCGTAACGTCCATCTGAAATGTGAAGCGCGGGTCGGACAGCGAGCGCGCCAGCGTGATGCGTTCAATCTGCGCCGCATATTCGTAATAAGCCATTTCAACCCGCGGCTGATTAAGCATGGCATAAGTAAGAAACGTTGCCAGCGTGGCATTACTGTCGAGGGCAGGCAGCGTAACTTTGCGCTCGCCGGGGCGGTACGTTTCGGCCAGCGACTTGAATTCGCTTCTGACCTCCCGCTCGCTCCGGGTCTGTATGCCAACGCAGCCGGACAGATAAACTGCGATCAGTCCTGTCGCCGGCATTGCCCACTGCCATGATTTAAGTTTTAATTTTTTCACCGCCGCGCCCCGCAATTTAAGTTTTGCAATCGCTCAGCAAACTTTTCAAGTGATTGAAAACCCGATCTTACTGTTGCTCTATTGTTGATTATTTTGAATCTGCAGCCGGTGCTTTTTCAATTTCCACGCCCTGGTCTTCCAGTATCTTGATGTATTTGTCAGGATCGGCTTTTATTGCCGCCAGACAACCTTTGCAGCAAACGTAAATTCTTTTGCCTTTAATATCAATATAGATATTTTTGTCAATTTCGCCGCCTATCACCGGGCAAAGAGTTTGAGCTTTGCCTTTTACTGGAGTCTTCGAAGACTTATCTGATTTAGCGTCTTTCGAAGAATCGGCTTTCTGGTCTTTACCGGCGGCTTCGTCCGCCGCGTACACATTCGCAGTTCCCAACATCACCAAACAACTTGCGGCCATGATTAAGAGCTTTTTCATTTTTACTTTCTCCAGTGTTTTTTGAGCATGCGGCAACTAATCCTCTCTATGAAGTAATAGCAATATACCTCCTCAATTTCAATTTACTATTAACTCAATTTAAGCGAACAGCAACATATCTCTATTTATTATTAATTTAGTATACATTAAATTTACAAAAATCCATCGGCATTGCTTTTGACACGGTTTTTCTGCAAATGTTCACACGTTATAATTAAATCCATCAAACTTTATCAATTTAAATTTATTATTAATTTAGTATACATTAAGCTTATAAAAAAAGCAACTCATCTTGCTTATGGCACGGTTTAATATGGAGTTAAGGGCTCTCTTTAGCCTGTTTATTGCAATGCCTTCGACAATGGACAGAGCGTTATATCAACGTCCTCTCCGGAACGGTATTTGTTCAGAAGCTGGCGTGAACGTTCAGCAAGCTTGCGGCGGACTTCGCGACGTTCTCCTTTGATGCGGGCAATGGACATGTTGTCATACGCGGTCGTTTGATGACGCATCCATGCGATTACCGCCGCTTCCGCCCGGCGTTCCAATGGAATCTGCCGCGTTCTGGCAACGGTGCCGCTGCCAACCGGTACGGCGTGGATTGTCACGGCGTCTGCAAGCGTTTCCGCAAATGCGGACCATTTTCCGGCAAATGACAGAAAGGACAAAACCGCATTGCGAAATTCAACTTCATACTTTTCCTGTTTTGCCTCGCGATACTTCTTGCCCGATTCAATTTTTTTCAAATGTGACGGGTCGGAACGTTCCGTTTCCAGCCGGGCTTTAATATCCTTCACGGCATCAGCAGCAACCCACAGGCCAATTGATTCAATACGGTTGCGGCGGCGATGAACCATAAGCCAGTAATCCCCGGCAGCCTTGAGCCGGCGCGTCAATCCGGCATCCCCGCTCTCCACGAAAATCCATCCGGCCGGCGTAGTTAAAGCTTGCCCATCATGCAGCACCTTATCTTTAGTACCGCCGGCCCATACCACAAATTCTTCTTTTTTAACTGCCATTTATTTATCCTTTATGGCGGTTACTATAGGCGAGATTACCGGATTTGCAATCGGTATTACTGCGTCAGGCGAAAGCCTGACTGGAGAACTTAACGCAAAGACGCGAAGGCGCGAAGAAGAGAATTTTTTAAAGTTTGGCTGTGCCAAATTTTAAAAAGGTTTTTCCCTTTTTTGTTTTCCTTCGCGATTTTGCGCCTTTGCGTTAAAATTAAGGCTTCCGGGGTTACGTTTTAAAGACCGCATTTTTCAAGTTCTTTGAACCCATCTGCGTCGTTTCTGTTGACAACTTTACTATAGACCAGAAAAAGCCCTATTTTGTTTCTATTATTGATGTCGAGTCTATTGCCCCGGCCACAGGATATTGTCCATTATATTTATAATTGACAGATTCCCCTTTTTCCCAGGAAACCGATCTGTCGATTCCAAGCAGTTTCTTTTTCCGGTCAATACTGATAATTCTAGCCTGTTTTTTCCCTACGGCAATCTCATCGCCTTCAATCAATATTTTTCCCGTGCTTATCTTAAATCCGGCGGAAAAAGCATCTACGCGATCCACGGGAATTTGCGTTCCGGCCCCTTCGGAAACAGTTCTGGCTAATGGTATTCCTTTCGCCGACGGCATACTGTCGCCTGACAGGCGGAAATCCCCTTTGCCGGGATTGACAAAGATAATTCTACCATATGATGAATCAATATCTTGTCCGGTATCTTTTCTATATTCGGCAAACCCTTCCCCGCTGGAAATCTGATAACTTTTTTTACTGTCGTTGTTTTTCCAACATATTGCCGGCCTGGCGGCATGATAAACATTCCCATTGAATTCCGGCTGGGAATTTCGCACTTCCACCATTGAGGCTCCATTGTTTTCCTGAAAAAGGTTGTTTATAAAAAAATTATTCGCGACTGACGCACATTCTTCAAAATGGTGAAAAACACCGCCCCAACCGCTTGTTTCAGCGCCGTTGCCGTAAACTGTATTATGCCCGAAAAAAGTATGCTCCGCTCCCGATGGAGCTCCGAGATGGAAAACATTGCCTGTTGCGGAAACAATTCCCATGGAACAAGCCGCCAATTTTTCGGCATTTTTTTCCGCATGCTGCGCTTTATTGTTGTATATCACATTCCATCGGCAAATGACCCGCCGGCATTGAGTTACTTCCATTCCCACCTGATTTTCATAAGTTATATTATTCTGGACAACCGCGTCAATGTTTTCATCAAGCCAAATGCCGCATTCTCCACCGTAAAACCGGCTGTTGGCAAAGGTCGTATTACCTTCGATCCAAATATTGCGGGAAGCGGTCTCTATCTGAATTCCGGTAGCGCCGCACCGGTATATTTTATTGTTCCTGATAAGGATGTTGATTGATTTTGGCGCCAATATTCCCTGTCTTCCGTTGTCATGAATATCATTGTCGAGAACCTGGATATCCATACAATTCGAATCATCATAGAAGATGCCTATCCAGGCATATTTTGCCTGCGCCAAGCTGTCGGCTGACGCCGCGCCGAGATTAATCATTATCTGTTTGCCGTCGGCAGAGTAAGGTTTGTTCCCCCATTCTTTCTCATTGGCAAGCTTGAACCAGTTCCGTCCGTCATTTTCAAGTAAGCCTCCGCCTGCAATCGGGGTTGAATAATGCTTATATGGCGCGGCTTCAATTTTTTCATTAAATAATAATACGGCAACCGTTTTTTTTACAGAACCTTCCCCCGTCAGCCATGCAAGATTCTTTTCATCGGCAAAATTATAACCGGATATTGAGAGGCGGGCGAAGTTCCCGCCGGCCGGCTCCAGTGAGACAATCTCCCCCTGTCCGCATACGTATTCCGCGGGACTGTGGAAACATGCGCCATCGCTCCCCGAATGATGTATATGGTTTTTTGAGAGAACAATATTCGAAGATCTTTCAACATATATATTTGCCTGTTCACAATGATGAATATTGCTTGAAGAGATGTTGCAATCCTCGCAGGAGGTCAGCCATATCCCGAACCTGGCTCCGGAAATATCGCAGGAATTAATATTGATCCCCTTTTTCTTTTCGGCTAAAATCGCATATCCCGATTTTGTAAAATTCCTGAATGTCAAGCCATCGATCTCAAGGTAATCTGACTCCAGGGTAAATCCGCGGTTTTTGCCGTTCCCGTCAATGATCACTGCTTCATCGGGATATGCTTTTATTTTAAACGGGTTCTCAGAAGTTCCGCCTGTTTTTACTATTGCGTCATTGTAAATCCCTTTCCTCAACCAGACCGTGTCGCTCGCCCGAGGACATGGTTTTTCGCCGTTGAAAGCGCGTTGCAGCGTCCGCCATGGTTTTTCCCTGGTACCCGATCCTGTATCATCGGCAGTTCCTCCGACAGATGCGGCATCCACATAATAGTCTGTACCGGCAATCAAAAGATTCACTGCAATAAAAGTTACGCAAAATAGCAAGAACTTCATAATCGCTCCAATCTGGTTTAAAAATACGCTTTGCCGGATGCGCTTTATGTATTTTTCACTTCGTGTGCAAGTTTTTAAGTTAATAATTATCAAGTCGCAGGATTGTTTATTGGCGTTACTACCTGTCTATTAATTCTTTGACGATTTCGCAAGCTTCTTTGACGCGACCTGTCATCGTTCCGTTAAGTGTGCAGGTGTCGCGAAAAATGAGTTCGACAAAATTATCTTTCGTTATATCCAGAGTTTCCTTAATGTGAGCGGCGAAAGATTCATGATTAAAAGACTCTCCGCAAAGCTGCATGGGGTGTGGTTTTCTCGACAGGACATAGTTTTTTTCCACTGCTTCGGCCATGAACTTCTGGTCGCACCACGGAGAAATGGTTATCTTGCGCAAGTTCTTGAATTGTTTTATTGTCGGCCACAGTGGATGAGCAGGCTCGCAGCAGCCGTAATAAACCAGTCCAAAATTTTGAGATACCTGGTTCAGGTATGGGAAAATAAATTCGGCGAACATTTCATTCGAAATGCCTACCGCCTCTTGAGCTTCAGTTGCACACCAGCAGTCTTCAGGAAGCCACTGTCCGCCATCAGGAATTTTTCGTCCAGGCAGTTCATCGGTATAGCCTATGCTGCCGGAACCGCATAAAAATTCGCCGTGATTCGGCCTGATGAGATTTTCTTTTTTCAGCCAGCTAAGAAAACCAAGCGCTTCATTGGCAATGAAATCGAAAAACCGATGGACATTCTCCGGCTGGTCAATCATCGCCATATAAAAATTTTCCATACCCATCCATTCAACCGCTTTATAAGCCATGCCGCGGCTGGTCCCGAGCGTATGCCCGCAAACTATTTTTACAGAAAGCAAATCGCCAAATATATTTTCCAAAATTTCCACTTCGTTGTATGTGCCGACTCTGTCAACTTTGAATTCACCCCGTTCCAGCAGATGCAGGCTGTTTGATAAATCAGCGAGCGGCTTGTTTGTCTCATAACCAAACGCCCTGCCGCTGTTATCTTTCGCTCGTATGATTTCAAATCCGGGACACATGGACGGCCTGTGAATCTTCCATTCAAGCGGAAAATAAGGAGTATATATCCGGTCGTCAGGAATCAGTTCGTAATTGCATATCACCTTGAGCAAGTATTGTTCAACCCAAGATTCAAATTTACCTTCGCATTCACATTCCGGCAGCAGGTCTTTGAAAAAAGCACCATTGTCCTCAATCACAAATGGTACTGTCCGTTCCAGCAGACGATTGCTCAAAAGCCATATTTCCCTGCGTTTGTTCATTTCGGCAGAGTTAACTATTTCAGAGTATTTTGCCGCAAGCTTACGCAGCCTTTCCCGATCTTTCGGACAAGTCATTTGATTCTGTTCCTGTTTAAAATTATAAACCATCTTTCATTAAAAAAACTTGCACGCGGCATTTTTTCTATGTTGCGGCGGCTTCGAAAAAAACGGCAATCGCGGCATTGTCAGAAAGCGTTTGCCTTTTTCGTAATATCTGCCTTCCGCCGTCACCCAGTCGCCTTTAATTTCATTATTCAAAATAAGGAGTCAGTTTAACATAATTGAGAATTAATTCCTGATTCGGCGGAGCCTGCTCATCGCTAAAAATTATGGCTTGATCTGGAGTCGCGGCACGGAAAACTATCCGGTGTAAGTTAATCCGCCCAAATTTTTTATCCGAGTGATCATCAATATAGACATAACTTTTATCTTTAATAATCGCGGTTCCGGGTAACTCGACGTTTAATCCCAGCAGCCGCGGATCAACTTTCTTGTTTTTAACATCCTGGTAATCCGCGACAACAAATTGCAGGCAATAAAGTTTTCCCGCCACTAAGCCGGCCGCCGTTTGACTAAGCTTATCAGCTTGCGTGTTTCCGCGGGTAAATTTAGCAAAAGTATCACCCATGTTATTGGGAACATTCCATCTTCTTTGACTGTTTTTGCCGTAATCAGGCAATGAATCCGCTGTAATAGCGCCGGTTTTGTCCCAATTAGTAAAACCATTGGCAAAATCGCCGTTCTTGAGCAAATCGGGATTGTACTTGAAGCCATACTCCGCCGACAACATATTTTTCCTGCCTTCAATCGCATAATGACGCATTAACGCGAACGACCAGCGATAGAGTTCTTCATCCGCATAATAACTTCCCCAATAACCCACTAAACCCAAATTTTTGAACACCGGCCGGTTCGCTATGGTGTTTAACTGCATATCCAGATAATACTTGTAATCCACCGCCGGATCATGATCCAGCGAAAAAGCGGTTCCAATTTGCAAAAAGTTACCCAGAACCACGCCGGTATTGGGATTAACCTGAGGATAAAATTCGTTAAACTTACTGATGGCGTCAACTAAAAAATCGTCCAGGTAATCCTGCGCCGCTTTTTCATTCGCCTGGGGATAACAATAAGCCTCGTAAAGTAATTTGCCATTGCCCCGGCTCGCATTGACCGAGGTTGACATAAAATCGCTATGCCGCCACATATTGGGTTTGCCCGAAATCCAAGTATAAATCAAGCGATTATTGACATTGCGCATCTGCTGGCGGAGCATTTGACTGTAGCGATTAAGCAAAGTTATATCATTAAAGCCGAATTCATCACAGGTAAGACCCGCAAATTGCGGGTTGTTCAACCCTTCAACAGCATCTATTTTGCGCGCCGTTTCAGGAGACGGATTACGGACGTCGACGTTATTTGTCAGCCAGATAAAGCCGAGTTGCTTAATTTCATCACAAATTGCCTGACCGGGATTATATGTGCCGCCATTCAGCGTGGTTAACGCATAATTAACGTGCTTTTTCATAAAGTCCCAGCCGTAACTGCCGTTCCCCGTTACTGCAGAACTGGCTAAAGCCGGATAATTAAATATTTCGGCAATTGAGCGCACCACCACTCGGCCTTCGCTTGTCCCCGCGATATTAATGGTATGCGGTCCGGCAGTCAGGAGCGCCACGGCTTCGGGACGACCGGCAGGCAAATATACTTCTTTGCCGTCCAGTTTAACTGCTGCTTTAGCCGGAACACGGATAAAGACCCAACCGTCGCGAGGATTGCTGAACAGCAATTCTCCGCTAACCGGCTGATTAAGAATTTCGGTTACTAAATTATTCAGCGCTTTATGATTTGAACTGTCAATCTTCGGGGTTTTAACTATGGTAATCAGATAGTTATCATCAAAAACTTTTTCCCCATTGGCACGACCAATCACCCTGACTGAAAGTTGATGATCTCCCAGGGCTAATCCTTCCAGATTTAACGTTACTGTGCCATCCTGATTCAGGCTGGTTTTTTGCGCCGGATTGCCACAAACAACATCATATTCAGCATAAGCCCTGGGCAATCGGTCCAGACAACGCAAGGTCAGTTCAGGCTTTTCCGCCGGAATATGATTAAGAAGCGGCTGCATCGGGGTTAAGCGGCCAATTTTTGCCGATGCTAATATCGTGGCGGAACCATTGACCCCTTTTTCCGTCAGCGCTTCAAGTTTCAGGTCGGCAAATTGGATTTCGCCTTGAATGTCCTTGACATAAATGGCTGCGCCATATTTTTTATCCTGGGAATCAAAGGCCGTGAACGTTTCCTCAAACGGAGTCCAGGCGGCATTTGCCGGAAAACTCATTACTCCCGCCTCTTGTTTCCAGCCGGCATTGTGAATTATTACTTTGGCGGCGGCCGCCTTAAAATTTTTGGTTTGATAATAACCGCTAAGTTTATACTTTTCGCCCGCGACCAGGACCAGGCCCCATTGGCGCAGGCCGCCGCCCCTGCCGGCAACGAAAGCTACCGAGGCTTGACCGCCAGGCCCCCCGGAACTATTATAAACCGTCAAATCTGTAGTCTCCAGCGGCACCCAGAACTCAGGGTAGGCCAGCCGTCCGGATTCAAAACGTCCATTGGTAATTAAATTTTCGCCCATCGCTCCAATTGCCAAGAAAGCAACGATTCCCATCATCCACAATTTTCTCATTTTTAGCCCCATAAAGATTCTTGAACTTTTCTGTTTATATATTTATTTTTTCGCAACCAACCGCAATTTTGCGTTGGCGTTTTCCCGGCCACGGCACGGGCGCGGAATTGAACCTCTGCTGCTATAGTATAGCGTCAATTCTTTAAAACTTTTATTTATCGCCCGTGAAAACACCGGAATAGATATTTTTATCGATGTTCGCAGGGAAGACAATATTTCAGCGGCAAAATCCAACCGTAAGATACGGCATTCCCATAAGCCGGGATCGGGTTTGCGGGCCGGACATTTCCCGCTACCGCAAGATAGTTCACAGAATGCTGATGGCGTGTGCCGTCGCCAATTTTACTGACGGTATAGCTTACGGTCAACATGGGGGCGGAATTAGACAGCGGCTGCCACCCGATAGTATCATTACTATTGTCGGTAAATAACCATGCATCGCTCAACGATGCTGCCCGGCCGGTATTCCAAGCTGAATTTTCACTTGACGCGCGGCATTCGCTAGTTGCGCAATTTAAAGTCCGATACTTATTTGCGCCCTGACCAGTGGGATTACTGTAGAATCCGTTCAAGGTATAGCTGATCCAGGAGTTGTCGGCGCCGGGCGTGACTTTTTGAGACGGACAAACAAAGAGTTTGACTAACCCGTTCCAATAGTTTACATAGGCCGGACGTTGCGCGCCTATATACGGATAAAGCAAATATCCATAAACTGTTCCAGTCGCTGAACAACTGCTGGTATTGTATTCATTGGATGCAGGCAAAATATAGTCTTTGTTATCGACAAAATACCCATTGACGGCAGTTCCCAATTGCTTTAAATTAGAGGTGCAGCCAATTGATCGGGCTTTTTCGCGCGCTAAATTCAGCGCAGGCAGCAGCATGCTGGCCAAAATTGCGATGATGGCGATGACCACGAGGAGCTCTATGAGCGTGAAAACCGAACTGGACGAGGCTGATTTATTTTTTCTCATTTTACCATTTCCTTCATTAGTTATGTTTAATTTAAAAGCTAAAAAGTGTCGCCTAATTTTAATTCAAATGCCGGAATAATTTCATCGACAGCCTCCGTTTGTTGATTTATTTCATTAAATATCCATTCTGCCGCCAATTGTCCAAATTCAAAGGGTTTGGTGTCCACTGTGGCGATTTCCGGCTTTCTCATAGTTGCATAGCCGGTTCCGCCCACCCCCAACAGTCCAAGGTCTTCGCCGAAACTTATCCCTTTTTTCTCCAATTCATCGCAAACAGCCCTGGCAATGCTGTCAGTACTGCAGAAAATAAAAGTCTTTTGATTGTTCGCTTTTAATTCGTTATATGCCGACATAACCTTTTCGGTTGCATTAAAATAATTATCAATGAGAACGGAATAAAAATGAGAGTTCTTATTACCCAATTCATATAATCTGCTCCGCACTGAATTCATTGCCGAATCAACTGTCGGATGCAAAAGATAGTTATTGCATAAAATAAAGTTTTTATAACCGCTTTTGACGGCCTGTTCCAGCGCCTTTTTAGCTCCGTCAATGTATGCGGGCACCAGGGATTTGATTTTTGGAACATTGCTCTGACGAAAAAGCAGGACATGAGGTATCTTCAGTTTGTCGGCTATTTTTTCCAGCACGCTGTCAGGAATGCGTTCGTCCAGGATAAGCCCGTCAACGCGCTCTGCAACCGTAAGAATAACTTTATCCAACGTTGTAATTGTTTGCGGAGACAGATTATGATTATTCAAATCAAAACAGAAACCAGGATAAAGAGTGTCGAAATTGCGTTTCATGCATTCTTTCTGGACGCCCGCGTTTATCTCATTGAAATAATTATCGTAAACTGTTGTCGGGCGGTAAGGCCGGATTATACAGCCGATTACGCCATGCAGTTTGCGCGGTGAATTTTTCTGCTGGCGCAAAGAGACAAAATATCCTTTCCCTTTTTCCTGACGGGCATAATTCTCCCGGCTAAGTTCTTTAAATACGCGCACCGCGGTAATCGGACTGACGCCGTGTTCTTGAGTAATTTCGCTGACGGAAGGTATTTTGTCCCCTTCTTTCAGCACACCGGTATTAATAAGATGTTTGATCTCATCCTTTATCTGGCGATAAAGCGGTATTACTGTATTTTCTGTTGTCATCATTAAATGCCGTTTTATTTTAAGTGTATATATAACTATACATAATTATAGTATATAAATTATATATTGTCAATAGGCATTTAATAAAATCAGTAAAAAAACATCTCTTAAATCACCCGTAATTTGTATCTTTACCATGATGCGCTTGGGCCGGACTTGGGACTGCCGAGCCTTTTCTCACGCTCCAAAGAGCACTGTGCAATCATGAAAATCGTTCTATTTCTTGCCGTAAAAGCTGTGACTTTAAAAACTGTATTTTTCGCGTTATTTGAACCCATCTGCGTCGTCTGTGTTGACAATTTTACTATATTGTAGAAACACGACGCCTGGATAAAACTTAAAAATGGAGAATGAAAAATGGCAAAGCTGAAGTATGACGAAAGTTTTCCGGAACGAGCCGGGGAATACGCGGCTAAAGGCTTGAACAACAGGGAGATCGCAACGCAACTGGGAATCTCCGAGGACACGTTTTATGCTTATCAGCATCAGTTCCCGGAGTTTGCCGAAGCCGTTGAGTCGGGACGGCAGGCATTGGAAGACAAGGCGGCCGGTTGCCTGATGGACTTGGCAATGGGCAATTGTTTCGTCACCACCGTCAAACATGGCGTCAACGGACGCGAAACCAAAACCGTGCGCCGGCTGGCTCCCGATCTGAAAGCCGTCATCCGCTGGCTGGAACGGAACAAACAATATGCCGATGACGGGGAAGAATTTGTCGAATTCCAGACAAACCTGAACATCCCGGCAAACTTGAAGTTCGCTGCGGATTTTCCGGAAAAAGTCGAAACTCATGCCGGCAACGGCGATACGGATTCCCAGATCTCCAAACGGCTGGGGATTTCTCCCGCGTCATTCTATAATTATAAGAAGCAGTTCCCGGAATTCGCCGCCGCGCTGGACCGCGGCAGAAGGGAGTGTTACGGCCGTCTGCGGGGTCAAGTGCTGGCAATGGCATTGGGTAAATGCTCTGTAACTACCATCATTTACCGCGACGGCAGCTTGTGCAAAACCGCCGAACGCCAACTGCCGCCCAATCTGAAAGCCATCAAATACTGGTTAGAAACAGCCAAAAGAGAAGTCAGAATTCAGGAGTCAGAATTCAGAATGGGAGCTATGGAATCAGAAGACTGGAGCCAAAAGAGCTCTGCTCAAGAGCTCTCCAAGCACTCGGAAACGGGCGGTTGCCCGGCTGGTTATGCTGGCCGCATGGGCGAAACAGCCTCTGCTCAAGAGCTATCTAAACACTCGGAGTCGGCTTCAGCGGCTTACTCCCAGGCCGTTAAGGCATCTGCTCAACGGCTCTCTAAAATGTCGAGAAAGGAGCGTCAGCGGCTGTTGAAGAACAGGCGGGAAACCAGGAGAGATTAAATGTCCGTTGTGTCCGTTGTGTCCGTTATGTCTGTGTCTCCGCAATTTCAGGCAAGACTGAAGAAATCGCCCCTGGGTTGCCGCTCGGATTGAATCCTGCCGGAACGCAACAAGATATCAAGGTGCGTCTTTACCGTTTTCTCATCAGCGCCAATGGCCACGCGCAAGTCGTCAACGGTACAAGGCCGGCGACTCACCAGGTCCATTATCTGCTGATCAATTTTCTCAAGATTGATATCCGACCGCAACGCCGCGCTCTTATATCTGAAAGGCCCGACGGCTTCCACCGGCACAAACGATTCCAGCGTCCGGATAAAACGCAGGGTGTTTTCGCGCGACGAAGGCTTTATCCAGTCAACACATCCGGGACGGTCCAGAGTATTCAATTGAACCTTATCCGGATTAATGGCTTTGACGATCCCGGCAAATCTCGCGATGGACTCGTCCGAATCATTCACGCCTGGAACGATAAACAGTTCCAGCCATATTTTGGAGGTGCGCTTTTTGCTATATTCATACAAGCCCCGGCAGAATGAATCAAAATCCAGGCCGGGAACGGGGCGGTTGATCTTGTCAAACTCTTCCTGCGACGATGCATCCAGCGAAGGGATCACCAGATCGACCTTTTCAATCTCCTTCTGCAACTGCGGATCGCCAAGCAATGTTCCGTTGGTCAGCAGACAAACCGGATACTGCGGATAGCGGCTTTTAATGAAATCAACGACCCGGCCGATCCCGGAGTTGAGCGTCGGCTCCCCTGCCCCGGAAAAAGTCAGATAGTCAATTTTGATGTTTGACTGCAATACTTTTTCAAGTTGAGCCAGAACATCATCAATCGGAACATATTCCTTGCGTTCGAGCAGCAGCGCATTGGTTTCACCGGCTTCGCAGTAAACGCAATTCAGGGAACAGGTCTTGTACGGCACCAGATCAATCCCAAGCGATATCCCGAGCCGCCTGGAAGCAACCGGGCCGAACACATATTGTGATCTCATAATTGTAATCTTCTATTTTAAAATTAAACAATATCTGCTATAGTAAAAAGACTAATGAATTTAAGAATACTGAAACTTTCGCATTTTTCAATGTGAAACTTAAAACAAATACGAAGGAATCTAAATGATTTTATGGCAGCACCTTTACTTGTTTGTGTTTCTCCTTGGTGCAATACTGTCACTGGGCTTCACTCCGCTTTTTCAAAAGATCGCTGAAAAGACTGATTTCATGGACCGCCCCAAAGGAGAGGATCATAAAAAGCATGCCAAAGCTACTCCGCTGATGGGCGGCGCCGCAGTGTTTTCAGCATGGATGCTGGCGATTATTCTGGGGTATGTCGCAGCCAACTCCTTCAGTTCAGGAACCGTCTCCCGGGATTTGTCCGATAATATCTCAGGGGTAAACTATGTCGAAGGCAGAGTGTTTTTTGTATGTCTCGGCGCATTTTTAGCTACGGCGCTGGGCTTGCTCGATGACAAAATGGCGCTCAAAGCCGGTCCGAAATTCCTGGGACAGTTTCTCATTGCCGCCATTGCCGTTTCTTTCGGCGGCATCAAAATAAGCGTATTCTTCAATAACCCGGTCATTATCTGGTGCCTCTCGGTCTTCTGGATTATGCTGCTGATTAATGCCATCAATTTCTTTGACAATATGGACGGACTGGCGGTGGGAACCGTTACAATCGCCATGGCGCTTTTCACCGCCGTAGCCGCCATGAACGGACAATTCTTCATTGCCGTATTCGGCGCGCTGACCTGCGGCGTATGTGTCGGATTCTGGTTCTTCAACCACACCCCGGCAACTATCTTCATGGGAGATTCCGGCAGCCATCTTCTGGGCTATCTGCTGGCGGTAATGAGCGGCAGCGTCACCTATTTTTCCAGGGATTATTCCCTTACCCGCTTTCCAATCCTGATCCCGTTGTTCGTCCTGGCAATACCGCTGTTCGACGCCTTCTCTGTTGTTGTAATCCGGCTTTATCACCACAAACCAATATACATCGGCGATCACAACCATCTTTCGCACCGTTTCGTCAAAATGGGCATGAGCCGGAAACGCGCTGTCCAGATGGTACATCTGATGGCCCTGATCATCGGCTTGAGCGTTCTGCCGCTGCTCTGGGGTGATTACAAAATCGACGTGGTAATTCTCGCCCAGGCGATACTGATGCTGCTGTTTATGAGTATGATCCAGTATGCCGTATATCAAGATCACGGCAAATCAACTGACCAGGATCAAGCCGCGACAGAAAAACCGGAAACTCCGCCTGAGCAGGAATGATTAGCCTTGCTTATTAAGAAAAATATTGTCTGAATATGAAATCATAATTTTCTTCTTAAAAAAACATTGCCGTTCAATTTTTTTATTGACTATTTTTAATTCAGGTTGATAGTATATATACTCTATAAGGTTGAAAATTTAACATAGACGAGTCGGATTGTGGATTGGATTTTTTCGATCCGACTGATTGGCGATATGAATATCGCCTGAAGGAGGAACGGAAAAATACGGACGCAAGACACTCGTCCCGCGCCTGC
>CAIKZE010000247.1 GCA_903831825.1 uncultured Lentisphaeria bacterium
TAACGCAAAGACGCGAAGACGCAAAGAAGAGTTTTTTCCCCTTAGCGATTTTGCGCCTTTGCGTTAAAATTAAGGTTTTCTAAAAAACTTCGAGATAATACTGGAAATGGTAGGTTCCGCCGCCGAGGCGGTATTCCGGACAGGTGTCCGGGCCGCAAGTGGCGGTGCCGACGCCGCGCTGACGATAATCTATATGCACGAACACTTTGTCTTGCGGTTCCAGTTCATTGGTGTGAAGCGCTTTGAACAAGTCTTTTTCCGAGAATCTCAACGCGGAGAACTCCATTAGTTCGGGAGCGGTGATTTTAACGCCGTGGCCGCCGTGGCCGGTGACGGTTGCCCATCTTACCGCAGTATGGTTGCCGCATTCCTGCGGCATGATGTACGGCACATATAATTCGTCAACATCGGCGACATAGCGTCCGACCGGATAGCCGGCGTCGCGGTCGCAGTAATTTTCCCGCGGGCCGCGTCCGAACCATTCGATCCGGCGCATTTCCAGCGGCATTTTCAGGGTGACTCCGAGGCGCGGAATGTCTTCGAGTTCCTGGTCCACTGCAAAGGTGTTGTCAACCTTGATTCTGCCGTCCGGCGTAATCGTGTAGCAATGGGTATGCGTCACCCCCTGCCCGGTCTTTTTGTTTTCCGAACGTTGTGCAATGACCACCTGAATCGTGTCGTCGCAGGCGGCGGCCTCCAGCGATTTAGTGGTTACGGTCATTTCATTGAGTCCGGCGGCGAACCATTTTTCCGTTACTTTGTAGGATTTGCCTATGTATGCCTTGATGCCGTCGTTGTCGGTGGGGGCGCGCCAGAGATTGACGAGCGGGCCGGACAACAGCAGTTCCTTGCCTTTCAACTTCAGCGAACTGAGCGAACCTGATTTTTTGTCGAAGGTGATGCTGACCGAGCTATTGGCGATATTGAGGGCTTTGGCATTTTCCACGACCGCCAGCCTGGCGGCTTTAACCGTCGGAACTTGCGGCACAACTCCGGCATAGGGCATTTTAAACTGTTCCCAGGCAGTTTCATGTCCGGCAGAAGCCCAAGCGGTCTTTTTCGCCAGCGCAAAACGGATGTTCAGGAAACATTCCTGGCCCAAATACATTTCCGGTTTTTGTACTGGGATTCTGATTTCTTCCGATTTGCGCGGCGCGGTTTGCAGCGGCGGCAGTTTGCCCCGTTGCACGGTGACGCCGTCAACCTGGAGTTCCCAGGCGATATTAAATTTTTCCAGAGTGGTGAAATATTCCCGGTTGGTGACTTTGATTCTGCCGCAGTTGAGATCAACAATTTCCAGTTTTACCGGCTGGGCGAGTTTCTTGAATTCATACATGGCCGGATGCGGAGTGCGGTCCGGCCAGACCAGTCCGTCGGCGCAGAAATTATGGTCGTTGGGTTCGTCGCCGAAGTCGCCGCCGTAAGCCCAATATTCACGGCCGCTTTTATCGGTCTGTTTAATGCCGTGATCCACCCATTCCCAGATAAATCCGCCCTGCAAACCGTGATGCTTGTCAAAGGCGGCGAAATAATCTTTCAGGCTGCCGTTGCTGTTGCCCATGGCATGGGAATATTCGCACATGATCAGCGGGCGTTTGTCCGTCGAGTTTTCCGCCCATTCGATAATCTTGTCTACGGGCGGATACATCGGACAGATGATATCGGTAAGATGCAGATTGCTGTTATATTCGTCTCTGTAGAAAGCGCTATGGCTGGCGCCTTCGTAGTGAACTGGACGCGACGGGTCGAAGTGCCGGATCCAGCCCGCCATCGCGGCGTGGTTTTCGCCGACGCCGGATTCATTGCCCAGCGACCACTCAATCACGCAGGGATGATTTTTATCGCGTTCAACCATGCGCACAACACGGTCGAGGAATGAGTTGGCCCATTGCGGATTCGTGCATAAATCATTGTAGTAGGCGTGATGTTCCAGATTGGTTTCGTCAATCACGTACATGCCGTATTCGTCGCATAAATCATAAAATTCCGGAGCGTCCGGATAATGGCTGGTGCGGATGGCGTTGAAATTGAACTGCTTCATAGTATCAAGGTCTTTGCGCAGGATTTCAAACGAAACGGCTTTGCCGCCGCGGTCGTCGTGTTCGTGGCGGTTGACGCCCTTGATCAGCACCGGTTTGCCGTTAATCAGCAGTTCGCGGTCTTTCATTTCAATCCGGCGGAAACCGAGGCGGCAAGCGGTGGCTTCCACGGTTTTGCCGGACGGGTCAACCAGCGCCACGGTCAGCGTATACAGCGCCGGATTTTCCGCATTCCACTGCACCGGCGCGGGAATCACGGTTTGCAATAATGCTTTCATTCTGGCGGGATCGGAAGTCAGCGGATACCAGACAGTGGAGTTTTGAACGCCTATTTCCTGCTCCAGCGGTTTTTCCAACGCGGATTTGCCATCCGGGGAATACAGTCGGCAACTGAACTTCCAGCCTTTTTCCGGTCTTTGCGGGAAACCCGCTGCCACATTCAGCTTCAAAATACCGTCCCGGCAATTCTCGTCCAAAGTGGAAGTCGCGAATACGTCGCCTATAAATTCCCGGCCGGTGCTGTAGAGATAAACACTGCGGGAAATGCCGGAGAACCACCACTGATCCTGATCTTCAATAAAAGTGGAATCCGACCATTTGACCACCATGACGGTAAGCTGATTTTG
Source organism: uncultured Lentisphaeria bacterium (assembly GCA_903831825.1). Taxonomy (GTDB): domain Bacteria; phylum Verrucomicrobiota; class Lentisphaeria; order Victivallales; family Victivallaceae; genus CAIPAT01. Next base: position 2,666 of record CAIKZE010000247.1, read on the forward strand.
ACCTTTGACAAGATTGGCGGTGATATCGAACTCGGTAGCGGTGCGGGAGTCTTTGTTCGCGCCGACGGGCTGCCCGTTTACATACGCAAAAAACAACCCTTCCACGCCGTCAAAATGAAGCACAGTGCGGCGCGGCGCCCAATTTGCCGGAATCGTGAAACTGCGGCGGTAGATGCCGGTCGGATTTTCTTTCGGCACATCCGGCGGCTGATTTGGCCAGGGCATCTGGACATTGGTGTAATGCGGGTGATCGTAGCCCTGCATCTGCCAGCAGCCGGGAACGGCAATATCGTCCCAGGCTTTGTCTTTCAAATCCGGAGAGCAGAAATTATCCGGCGGATTTTCCGGATTGGTAATATACTTGAATTTCCATTCCCCGTCCAGCGGCAGCACCCACGGCGAAAATTCTTTCTTTACTTTGCGCGCGGTTTTCTCGTCAGAAAACGGGAACAGCGTGGAACGCGGCGCAAGACGGTGGATGCCGGGACAGTCCGGGCTTCGCCAGATCAGTTCCTGCAATTGATTCGAGTTCTTCATAATTCATCTCTCCAATTAATTCTTACAATTAAACTAACTTAATTTTATGCCGGCGCAAGTTTTATTTGCAGGCGCATGTTGCGCGCCTTGTATCATCACATGCGGGATGATACTGAATATGATTATAAAAATGGTATTTGAATTTATTAAAATATAGTGTTAGTTTTAAGTTAAATAAATATTATTAATGGTAATGAAGATATGCTAAATGGTAAAAATACTCCGTTCGTTCTGCAAAAACGCAGCGACGTCGCATTCCGGTCCATGGGGGGGGCGGGTTCGCGGGAGGGAATCGGCGCCGGCTTCATGTACAAGGGCGGGGTGTCAGTTGACAACGTCAATCTGCGTTTCCCGCGTTATGTGCTGGTCGCGGTCATAAAAGGCCGCGGATATTATGTTGACGACCATGGTGAAAAATATCCGTTGGGACCGGGCAGTTGTTTCCAGCGTCTCCCCTTGAAAAGCCATTCCAACTACATTGATCCGGACAGTGAATGGAGCGAGTTTTATCTGGAAGCGGGGCCGTTGCTGTATCAGGCATTGAGCTCGATGCTGGTTATCCGCGCCGGTTCGCCGGTCTCTTCGCTGCCGCTGGACGACGAACTGAAATGGCAGGTATGGGATTTTATCAAAGCGCTGAGGGCGGCGGATGAAGACATGCTGCCGGAACTGGTTTCCCGGTGCGTGGGCTTGCTGGGCGAATGTCACCGCCGGATGCACGCGCCGCCGGAAACGAAAGAACGGGCACTGGTTTTTGAGGAGGCCTGCCGGGTGCTGGGCAGTGATTTTGATCAGCATTGCGATCTGAATAAATTCTGCCGCAAATACGGGGTCGGCTACGAGTATTTCAGAAAAATGTTTAAAGCGCGCTGCGGAATATCGCCGTGGCAATACCGGGTGCGGCGGCGGCTGGACCTGGCCTGCGGGATGCTGGGCAGTCCGGACATTCCGATAGCGGAAATCGCGGCGAAACTGGGATATTCTTCCCCATATGAATTTTCTGCTCAATTCAAGCGTTATATCGGAACCTCGCCTTTGCATTTCCGCGAGGGAAAACGGGATTAGAAGGGCTAAATCCGGAATTCAGAGTCAGAATGAAAGGCATAAATCCATTGACAGATGGCTGTCTTTTACAATTCATCACAATGACTTTTGTCTTTGTGCCTTTCCCGGATTAATGCCGGATTGCTTTTTAAGGTTATTGAAGATATTTTAATAGCATTCGAATAAGAATTGAAGACAAGGGGGACAGAATAAAGGAAGACAACGGCCAAGGCATTTCAGAATTTACTATGGATTTCCATTCTGAATTCTGACAACTGTCTCCTGAATTCTGATTTTAAAAAGGAGTTTTCTGATTATGCGCAGGTCAAATCTTACAGTTTTTTTTATCGTTATAGCCGGACTGGGACTGGTTGTTTTCGGGGCGCTTTATTTCCGTCATCAAAAAGATGATATAGATCCGGAGAATGCGGCGCTCTCAGGGAAAGACGGACATACGGTCGTGGTTATCCAGCCGGAAAAGGCCCTCGAAATGTTGAAAGCCGGCAACCGGCGATATGTGACGGGAAGCCGGATGAAAGATCCGGGCGTCAGCACGGACACGCGCAAAATACTGCTCAAAGGCCAGGCCCCTTTCGCCACGATTCTTTCATGTTCAGATTCGCGTTTTCCGCCGGAAGTATTTTTCGACGCCGGGCTGGGACAACTGTTTGTCATACGCAATGCCGGCAACCAGTTCTCGGTTGATGTGCTCGGCAGTATTGAATATGCCTCGCTTCACTCCACGCCCCGGCTGATCGTGGTCATGGGGCACCAGGCCTGCGGCGCTGTCACGGGAGCGGTAAAGTTTATACGCCAGCCTGAAAGCGGCGAAACGCCCGCGCTGAATTCCGTTGTCTGCAACCTGATCCCGGCAGTGCTGATTGCCGGTAAAAAAGACGTCAACATTACCGAAGAGAAACTGATTGAAGAAGCCACCAGGGAAAATGTCCGGCTGGTCTGCCGCTCAATTCTGCAAAGCAGCGAACCGCTCAGAAAGATGGCGGCATCCGGCAAATTGAAAATTATCGGAGCTTATGCGGACCTGGAAAGCGGCAAAATAGAGTTCTTTCTGCCATAAAGGGTAATCATTTTACGTCTTCAAAAGAAATGGCGGAGAGGGACTATTTTTTATCAAAGAAATGACGTCTGGCGAATGCATGACCGGAACCGGATTTTAAATATTTTTCAAAAGATAAGGCACATTCAACACTTTCAAAGGCAGTATATTGGATCAGCTTCCAGGGACGATATTTTGCAGTTGACGAACATTTTCCTGCATTATGATCCAGCAACCTCTGGCGCAAGTCAGAAGAGTATCCAATATAATGTTTTGAAGAGGATTCCATACTTTCGATTATGTAGGTATAATACATATTCTCTCTTAGACGAATAGATTGGCTTGCCATCCGTAGCAAGGGCCCACCTTCGCCAAGGCTTCGGTGGACGCCATCCTTCGCAAAAAATTTTCCTGACGGCAAATTCCTTGCGAAAGTATAATACATATTCACTCTTAGACGA